>DBXD01000042.1 GCA_002309425.1 Cyanobacteria bacterium UBA1221 | reverse complement strand
TACCTCAAATTAAATTACTACTACTACGTTACAACTATATAATAAATCAGTTGTTTAGAACTCATACTTTTATATGAAATCTGCATAATTTATTTAAGGTTATTTTTTATAAAGTCAAATTTTTATTTTCGTGTTTAAAATTCTATTTTACATAATATTTACTATAAACCTACTTCTCCCTTGGGGAGAAGATACAGATTCAAGCAAGCTTTGCTTGCTTTGAACCTGTTGATGAGGGGGAGTAATTCATGTTAATATAAATTATATGGTTAATCATCACGAATATAATAATAAAACATTATCAAATGCAAAAAATCTTCGTCGTAATATGACAAAAGAAGAAGTAAAACTTTGGAAAGCATTAAAAAACAGACAGTTAATGAATTTAAAGTTCAGGCGACAAACTCCAATAGGAGATTATATTGTAGATTTCTTCTGTCCTGATAAAAATTTGATTATTGAATTAGATGGCGGTCAGCACAATGAATTACAAAATATTGAACATGATGCTTTAAGGACAGATTATTTGAAATGTCAAGGATATAAAGTATTGAGATTTTGGAATAATGAAGTTTGGAATAATTTTAATGAAGTGATTGAAATAATAATTCGTGAAGTCTCAGAATAACCCCTCACTTACAATTCTAACTTCGCTAACGCTCGTAGAATTTGTATCCGCTCCCCGTATGCGGGAGCGGATGTTTTGGTAACAAATACTATGTAAAGAAAATACTCTAAACTAGCAAAAAAATTTTTTGATGATTTTTGTACATGGTGTGGTAATAGATATATCTAAAAATTTAACAGAGATAACGGAATGTTGCACCCCATAAATGATAATTATATAAATTTTGGAAAAGGGTTTCCTATAAGGCTAAAACCCCGCCTAAAAGCTCGCCGTGAAAAACAACTAAATGACCTTATCGGACAAATGATATCTGTTGCTGATGAAAAAACAGAACCAATAAGTCGTTTTACATATAACCACACCCAATCAGTACGTCTTAGACCTGTTCCGGGAGAAGAACCCGTTGCCGCAAAATATATAAATGATTGGGGTTCACATATTTTCCCGAAATATTGCATATTTTTTCACGACGGCTCCAGCACGGTTACAAACTATCAGAAATTTTTTGAACACCTGGTATCAGATAATTCAGTACAGGTATTAGCGGTTGAATATCCCGGATTCGGTAATTACAAACATATAAAGGGTACTTATGAAAATATTGAAACAACCGCAAAAGCGGCTTATGATTATCTTATAAATAATTTTAAAGCTAAGCCGGAAGAAATAAACCTTGTCGTACATTCTTTTGGAGCAACAGTTGCCGCAAATTTGGCAAAGAAAGTTGATTGTAATTCTGTAACATTAATCTCTCCGATTACTTCTATATCTCAATTAAAACAGTATTTTAATAAAACAACCGGGGTTGTTTCAAATACGCTTACACGTGTAAAAAATAATATATTGGCAGCTGTCAGACCACGTAAATACGACAGCCTGAATATATCTGAAAATGCTGGCAAGATAAAAGGTAAAATATTTGTTATGTCGTCATGTAATGACCCTGTAACGAATATAAAATGGGTCGATAATCTTGTAAAACGCATCAAAAAAAACGGGAAACAAGTGACGTTCCTCAGAGATACCGAAAAAGGTAATGAATTAACCCGTAAGAATGCATGTATTATTTCAGAATTAATGACCAGTCTGGATTAAAAAATATCTGGGATTTATAAAATATGTACAATAAAGTAAACAGCAATATAAATTTTAACGGAAACTTGTTTCAGCGCACACAAGAGCGCCGCCAAAGGTCTGCCGACATCAGGCTGGATAAGTTTATTGCAGAAATGGCAAAAAGTGCTAATTCAAAAGAAAAAGTGCCCATTCAATATAACCTGAAAAGTGGAACAGAGATTTTGCTTGGTATAGATAAAAATAGACAATTTGTAAAATCAAACCTTATCCCAGGTGTTTTTGAACCTGAAAGGTACTGTATATTTTTACACGGCGGTACAAGCACTATACCAAATTATCAATATTTTATTGAATGGTTAAACCTTGATTTTACTAATGTTTTAGCGGTAGAATATCCGGGATACGGTAAGAACAAACGGTTAAAACCAACATATACAAACATCCTGGAAACTGCGAAATCCGCATATGATTACCTCAGAAATACTTTAAAAGTCAAACCCGAAAATATTAATATCCTCGGCTACTGCTTTGGGGCACCGGTTGCAACAGATTTGGCTTCAAAAGTAGATTGCCACTCTTTAATGCTGCTTTCACCGATTACTTCACTTACACAAATGGGTAAAGGATATTTGGATTCCAAAAAAACTTATCTGAAATTATCCGAAAAAATTAAAAACTTTTTTGCACTAAGATTTCACTCAAGACCAATAAAATTTGACAGATTAAATACTTTTTCAGGAATAGAAAATATCAACTGCCCTATATATTTAATGTCATCCCACGATGACCCTGTTACGGGGATAAAGTGGGCTGATAATTTCCTTGAATACGCTTCAAAAAAAGGAAAACAGGTAACATATATCAAGGGATTTGAGGCAGGACACGCATTAACAAAATCTAAGGCGAACGTTCTTGCCAAATTAATGCGTACTATGAGCAAAAATCCGCTGGCCTTTTTCTAAATATTCCGTATAAAGAATCTGTACACCATATTTAAAACAGTGTACAGACTAGCGTTGGTTAATCATAAGTTTACGCAACGATACTTATGTATCAATATTTGTTGCATAAACCGCATTTGCTTCAATAAAATTACGACGCGGGTCAACTTTATCGCCCATCAATATATCAAACAACTGGTCACAAAGCATTGCATCTTCTATGCTGACTTTTAACAATGTCCTTGTTGCAGGGTCCATTGTAGTTTCCCAGAGCTGCTGCGGCATCATTTCGCCTAACCCTTTGAAACGTTGGATTGTCATGCCTTTTTGACCCCTGTCATCTATAATCTTTTGCAATTTTTCAAACGAATGAATTTCATATGATTCTGTATCTGTTTCAAGTAACAATCCGTCTGATTCTTCAATTAAATAATCACGAATAAGCGGATATGAAGATTTCAATCTCTTATACTCTGAACTCTTGATAATATTCTGGTTAAGAACAACATGTTCTTCTTCATTCGTATTCAACTGGATTGAGTATTTTGAATTTTCAGGATTATATTTCAGAGATACCGCATAATTTGCAGCTTCCGCAATATTATAATTCTTTGCGTGGTCTTGCAGATAATGGTTCAAATACTCAATAATTTTCGCCATTTTCTCCTGATCATCAAAGTCCTCAGGTGTAATATTTGAACGTACCAAACCTCTCAACACAACAGCCGGATAAAGGTTCAAAATCGGGTTGTTGTATGAATTGTAGAACGCTGACATGTTCTTGATAAGCTCCAGTAATTCATCCCCGGATTTTACATTCTTCTTATTCTTATCCGAAAGGCTCAAAGATTTTATACCGCGTTCTTTAAGCATTTTATCCAATGAATGTTCGTTGTATAAGTATTCTGTGTTCTTTCCGATAGTAACCTTAAACAATGGCGGCTGAGCTATATAAACATGCCCGTTTTCAATCAACGGTTTAGCATATCTGAAGAAGAACGTTAATAAGAGGGTTCTGATGTGCGCACCGTCAACATCAGCATCGGTCATAATAATAATCTTGTGGTAACGTAATTTTTCTATATTAATTTCTTCTTCGTTACGGCTGATATTTATACCAAAAGCCTGCACCATCGACTGAATTTCATTATTTGCATATATTTTGTCCAGTCTTGCTTTTTCAACGTTTAAAATTTTACCTCTCAATGGCAAAATTGCCTGAAACATTCTGTTTCTGCCCTGCTTTGCAGAACCGCCCGCAGAATCTCCCTCAACAATATAAATTTCGCATTTTTCAGGTTCTCTGTTTGAGCAATCCGCAAGTTTTCCGGGTAATGTTGAATTTTCAAGAACAGTCTTTCTTCTTGTTAATTCTCTTGCCTTTCTTGCAGCTTCCCTTGCTCTCTGCGCCTGTAATGTCTTTTCCAAAATCGTTTTTGCAATTTTGGGATTAAACTCTAACCACTCCTGAAGTTTTTCTCTAACCGCATCCTGAACCGCACCCAGAGCTTCCTGTGAACCTAATTTTTCTTTGGTCTGTCCTTCAAATTCAGGGTTCGGAATTTTAACAGAAACTATTGCCGTTAAGCCTTCTCGGACATCTTCACCGGAAAGGTTTTGGTCTGAATCCTTTAGGATATTATTTTTTCTTGCGTAATCATTTAAAACACGTGTAATTGAATTTCTGAAACCTGTCAAATGAGTACCGCCCGAGTGAGTGTTAATGTTGTTTGCAAAGGACAAAACACTTTCATTATAAGCATCCGTATATTGCATAGCAACTTCGACCTGCATATCACTGATAACTTTATCTATATATATCGGTTTGTCGTGCAAAACGGTTTTGTTTTGGTTCAAAAATTCGACATAACTTCCAATACCGCCAACATAGTGGAAAATTTCTTCGCTGCCTGTTGCATCAATATGGAAAATTATTTTTAAACCTTTATTTAAAAATGCCATTTCACGAAGTCTTGTTGCAATAACTTCACAGTCAACGGTTGTCGTTTCCGTAAATATTTCAGGGTCAGGCCAGAAAGTAGTTTTTGTACCTGTTTTGTCGGTTGCAACACCCTTTTCAACGGGAGTCATAGGTTCTCCCCTCATATACTCCTGTCTCCAAACGTAACCCTGGCGGGAAACTTCTACTATATATTTTTCAGATAATGCGTTTACAACAGATGCACCTACCCCGTGAAGCCCTCCTGATACTTTATAGCCGCCGTCACCAAATTTTCCGCCTGCGTGAAGTACGGTATGGACAATTTCAAGAGCGGATTTTCCGGAATCCTGTTTTATATCAACCGGAATACCACGACCGTTGTCCTCAACTGTTATACTGTTATCTTTATGAATCGTGACATGAATGTCTGTACAAAAACCTGCCAGAGATTCGTCAATAGAGTTGTCCACAATTTCGTATATACAGTGGTGTAAGCCTCTTTGAGAGGTTGAGCCGATATACATACCGGGACGCATACGAACAGCCTCCAGACCCTCTAATACTCTTATGTTTTCGGCACTATACTCACTTGAAGTTTTCGTTTCGATTGTTTCATCATTATTCGGTAAATCCACAACTTCTATATGCTCATTCACAGGTTTTTCATTTACTTGCTGTGACAAATCCTGTGTAGTTTCCTGTATTTCTGACATTTATTTCTCCCCTAATACTTAATTCTATTGATATTGTAGCATAAACAGATTATTTTTGCAAAAATGTTAACCTTTATATCGGGCAAAATTAGTTTTTTTTAAGAACATTTCTTAACAAAATTAAGACAAATATATTTTTGCCAATTCTATATCGTTTTGCGTTGTAATTTTTATGTTCCTGTAACTTCCGTCGACCACATATACCGGCAAACCCATATCTTCAACCATGCCGGCATCATCTGTATAGTTTTTTCCCTCAAATTTTTTATGGGCATCCAGTATTAAATCATATTTGAAACCTTGCGGGGTCTGGGTATTATACAATTTTGTACGGTCTATTGTTTTTATAATTCTGCCGTGTTCAACTTCTTTTATTGTATCAATAGTTTTTGTCATTACAGACAGAGCACAATAATCTTTTACCATCTCTATACAAATATTTATGAGTTCGGTTGAAATAACAGGCCTTGCGCCGTCATGAATAAGCACATAATCACATTTTTCATGCCTTAATCCGTTATATACGGATTCTTGTCTTGTTGAACCGCCCTCTATTATTTCGACTTTTGATTCTTTTCCAAACATTTCTTTTAATTTATCCATAATAGAAATATTTGCACAGATTATAATTTTATCAATTTTAGATGATAAAAAGGCTTCAACGGTATATTTTATAACTTCTTTTCCGTTTATTTTTTCGAGTAATTTATTTGTACTGCCAAATCTTGACGAGGTTCCGCCTGCGGTAATTATTGCATTTACATTCATTTTTTACTCCTTAAAATGTTTAAAAAGATTTTTTTCCAAACTGCTTGTTGATAATATTTCCGATGTATCTTTATAATTAATTTTTACTCCGCTTCCCTGTTTTACTTCCCCGATAACGGTCATTCCTTCGGCATTATCGACTGTTGCAATTAGCCCGTAATCTTCTCCGCCGTATAAAATCAGATTTTTGTAATTTTCTGTTTTTTCCAAAAATTTTGCGTGGGGAATTTTTTCAAAATCAATATCCAGCATAACTCCGCTTCCCTCCGCAATAGTTATAAGAGCATCCGCCAGCCCGTCAGAGGTATCCATCATTGCGTATTGATTTATTTCCGAGGTTGAAATTTTTTTGGAAAAATCTATTTGTGCTTTAGGCATAAGGTGAGAATTTATAAGTTCTTCTTTTTCTTTATCTGTTAAATTCGGGAAATCATACCCCTGCAACAATTTTAATCCGGCTGCAGAAGAACCGTGATTCCCGGAAATTACTACTTTTTGTCCCGGTTTTGCATTGTTGCGGGAAGAAATTTTTCTTCCTTTTGTACTTCCTATCGCGGCAACAGATATGAAAATTTTATCCGCACCCGTTAAATCTCCGCCTACTATTTTTGCGTTTTCTGAGGCAGCTTTTGCACCTTTATAAAATTGTTCAATAAAATCTTCGTCAGTATCGTCAGGTAAAGACAGCGCAACTGTTAAATATTTTGGTTCCGCACCGCTTGCACAGATGTCAGAAATATTTACGGCTACCGATTTATAACCTAATTTGTACGGGGTTATAAATTTTCTTAAAAAATGTACGCCCTCAATGAGATTATCCTGAGTAATCACTATATCCAAATCATTTAAATACGCACAATCATCCCCGATATAATCAGATTTCAGTGTTCTTTTTATTAAATCAATAAAAACTTTCTCTTTCATTATAACAGTTCATTTTCTATTAGTGCGGTAAACTCACCTACAAGGGTTTTACTCCATTTTATGCCCGCATCCTTCTTTATAACCTCTAACGCTTCTTTCGGAGTCATTTTATCCCTGTAAGAACGCTGCTCGGTCAGGGCATAATACGCATCAACAATCAAAACGATTTGAGATGTCATTGGTATTTCATCCTTGGAAATCTTTGCGGGATAACCGCTTCCGTTCCAGTTTTCGTGATGAGACTCTACAATAGGTATAATATCCTGCACATACGAAATTGGTGTAAGAATCTCTCTTGCCGCAATAATCGGATGCTCTTTTATGTGTTCAATATCCTCATTTGTAAGAGGAGAGGTCTTTTTAAATATTTCTTTCGGGATAAGTAAATTTCCGATGTCATATAACAGCATTGCAATTTTCAGGTTATCAATTTCTTCCTTTGAAAGGTCAAAACGTTTCGCCAAACTGGTTGCAGTCTGAACTTTGGCTTTTACTCCGCCTAAAATATGCATCGGATTATAAGATTGAGTCAGCATATCAGCAACGGAATACAAGACTTCGCTCTGGGCACCGGAACCGATTAGTTTTGAAGATAATTCCTGTTTCAGGGTATCTGCAATCGGAATTTTCTTTTTGTTTAAAATGTCTAAGAAGGCACTCACCGCAAGCTCCTGCCATGAAGTTTCGTCCATCGGTTTAGCTATGGTTACACGGTTTCTTCCGTTCTGTTTTGAAAGATACATAGCCTGGTCCGCAAGCTCTAACAAATCTTCTATACTATCGGCATGCTCCGGATAAGTTGCAATTCCGACACTGGCGGTAATATGACCGATTCTCTCAATTTCTTTATTTTCAATGGCTTTTCTTATACGTTCGGCAGCGATTAAAGCTCCTGATGAGGTTACACCGGGAAGAATAATATTAAATTCTTCACCGCCGATACGTGCCGCCGTATCGATTGAACGGGCGTTTGTTTTCAGAACATCCGCAATAGCCTTTATTGCGGTATCCCCAAAAGAGTGACCGTATGTATCATTGATTTTCTTCAGGAAATCCAAATCAAGACCAATAATACTGAACGGCTGCTTAATACGCTGAGCACGGGTAAATTCTTTTTTCAGGTATTCTTCAAAATACCTTCTGTTATAAAGTCCCGTAAGTCCGTCTGTAACAGCCTGCTCCTTAACCTGTTCAAACAAATTTGCAATTGTTATTGCAAGTTCTACCTGACCCGAGTACATAGACAAAAAGTCCGTTTCGGATTCCGCAAGACTTTCACGGGAGGAAAATACTACAAAAACTCCAAACGGCTTATCAAAAGCATATATAGGCATTACAATAATCGAGCGGATAGATTTTTCTTTTAAAACCTCTTCAAGCAAATCCTTTTCCATATCCGGAATAATTGCCTTTAATGATGCTTCAATATCATTTGTAGTTGAAATCTTTCTGTTTTCAAGGGTATTATAAAAAATTCCGTCTTTAGAATATGCAAGACGCCGTGAGCGAATAGGTTCTTTTATTATTTCATCTATCCTTTTAATTGTAACATCATCTGCATCGGCAATAGTAGAAAAATAATCTCCGTCAGCATCGGTTTCTTTACGCATTATTGTACAGTGAAGATAGCCTAACTCACCCTGAATACTGTTTACAACTGTTTCCAATACATTTTTGAGCGGTTTTGCGGAATTCATCATATCAAGAATATTTTGCAGGGAAAGCATCCTCTTGTTGGCAACGTTTAATTCTCTTGTACGCTCCTCAATTTCTTTTTCCAACTCAAGATTACGTTCATATATCTTTATGAACTCTTCTTTCCCGTGGTATATGTTACTTTCCATTTCAGAAATTTGTTTTCTGAACTCTATAAATTTATCAAAAAATTTCATAACTGTTTGCTATACTTGTAAATACCCAAATATCATACACTATTTTTTAAAATAATGGAAGTAGTTAAATAAAAAATTTTAACAATAAAAAAGCAGAGTTCGGCAAGAACACTGCTTTTTTGTATATAATCGGACTATTCACCGATAGCCGCGTTTATATCGTTTACCATTTGTTCAACATCAAATCCGTGAACTTTTGCACCTGCTTCGAGGTTTTCAAATCTTGCCGCAGCACATCCTAAGCAGCCCATACCATACTTTTGAAATACTTCAATAGCTTCAGGATGATTTTGTGCTATTTCTAAAATTCCCATATCTTTTGTAACTTTTGCCATAATTTTATCTCCTATGTTGACTTTTTCAATACTTTCATTAATCAGATTATATAACAAAAAAAGAAGGATGTGTATAATTATGGAATTTTTTAAAAATTTTTTCAGAGAAGATGACAGAGTTGTCGGACTGTGCGCATTTAAAAAGAAACAACGGGTAAGCCTAAGCGATGAATTTGTACAAAAATTCGGCGCAACAAAACTGTTATATGAACCAAAGGTAAAATATAACTTTTTTATGATATAAAAAGGCAATAAGACCGTATAGGCACTTCGTGCGATTGAGTTTATAAGTAGGTAAGTGCATAAGTTGATAAGTTCTTATCTGTGCTATTGCACGTTAAATATAGTATCTCTCCTGCGGAGAGAAAAATTTTCAACCCTCTCTTGAATTGTTAAATTTGCCCCTTAATAATTTTACAAAACCTTTAAATACGACTATAATTAATGTCAAAAGGAGATTTTTACAGTGGGGAATAAAGACGAACAAGAATTTCAGGATATTTTCAATAAAATAGGAAAATACTTTAATAATGAAGACTATGATAAAGCGCTTGAGGAGGTTAAAAACGCTCTAAAAATATATCCTGGATACTACGGGCTTTGGACAAGCAAGGGAGTGCTGGAAGCTAACCTAGAAAACTATCCACAAGCAATTAAAGATTTCTCTACAGCTATTGAAATAGATTATAGCTGTTCAGATGCTTATTTCCACAGAGGCTTTTTGTTTTTTGAACTTAAAAATTATGATGATGCTATTAGTGATTTTAACAAAGTTGTCGAATTGGAACAGGAAAGCACCGAACCTATCACATATGATCTTTTAGGACAAGCTTATTATAACTTAACGAACTACGATATTGCCATTAAAAAGTATAACAAAGCTATTGAATTAAATGATAAATACGTATTTGCATTCAACAATAGGGGTCTTGCTCATAAAGAATTAAAAAACTATGGCAAAGCTATTGAAGATTTCTCTAAAGCTATTGAATTAGATAATAATGATGCGCCAGCCTACTACAACCGAGGGCTTGTATATTGCGACCTGAAAAACTATGAGTGTGCTATTGAAGACTACTCTAAAGCTATTGAATTAGATAATAATGATGCGCTAGCCTACTACAGCCGAGGAAATGCATATTATGAACTAAAAGATTATAACAAAGCTATTGAAGATTATGCAAAAGCTATTGAATCAGATGATAAATACGTATTTGCATTCAACAATAGAGGTATTGCTCATAAAGAATTAAAAAACTATGACAAAGCTATTGAAGACTACTCTAAAGCTATTGAATTAGATAATAATTTTAAAGAGGCATACGGCAACCGAGGAAACGCATATTGTGAACTAAAAGACTACGACAAGGCTATTGAAGATCACTCTAAAGCTATTGAGTTAGATAACAATGATGCGAAAGCATACTACAACCGCGGAAATGTATATGCAGACCTGCAAAACTATGACAAGGCTATTGAAGACTACTCTAAAGCTATTGAATTAGATAATAATTATGCGCATGCATACTACAACCGCGGGAATGTATATGCAGACCTGCAAAACTATAACAAAGCTATTGAAGATTTCTCTAAAGCTATTGAATTAGATAATAATGATGCTAATACATACGGTAACCGTGGCCTTGCATATCATAACCTGAAAAACTATGAGTGTGCTATTGAAGACTACTCTAAAGCTATTGAATTAGATAATAATGATGCGCTAGCCTACTACAGCCGAGGAAATGCATATTATAAACTAAAAGATTATAACAAAGCTATTTCAGATTATGATAAAGCAATCGAATTAGGAAACGCATCATGTAATTTGTATTGTAACTTGGCTAATGCATATTGCCAAAGTAAAGATTATGGAAAAGCCTTGAAATATGCCTATAAAACGCTGGAGATTAATAATAAATGCAGTGAAAGCCTTACTACAATCGGATTAATTTATTTCAATTCAGAAAATTATAACAAGGCGATTGAAGTTCTTAAACAAGCAATCAGCCCTAATGCTTGCAATCCGACGGATTCCTATTTAATAGATTGCCCATATATTTTATTATCAAAATCTTATAAGGCACTCAATCAACCTGTAAAAGCAGAAGAATACCTTCAAAAAGCCAAAGAACTCGGCTATGAACCGGAGGAAGAATAACCCTTCCCCCTCACCAAGTATGAGAGGGTATTAAATGTATCTGCACATATGCCCCGACAAAAGTTCCATAAAAAACAACAGAGTAGAATTTTGTCAGCCGATTTGACTGCAACAGACAAAAGTCCTACCCTTGTTTCTTCTTATAAACTTAATAACGAAATCATTTTACGTTAAAGCAAAAGTCATATCCGCTTCAACACAGACTTTGCCGTCAACTTTTCCTATGCCGTGAGCCTTACAGATAGGCCCTTTTAATTTGGTAAGTTCAATTTCCATTTCAAATTTGTCACCGGGTCTTACGATATTTTTAAATCTTGCATTTTCAACGCCCGCATATAAGGCCAACTTACCCTGAAATTGCGGTAATTTTAAAAGAATCGGAGCCGAGCACTGCGCCATTGCTTCAAGTTGTAATACTCCGGGCATAACAGGATTACCCGGAAAATGGCCCTGGAAAAACTCTTCATTCATTGTTAAATTCTTATATCCCTTAGAACTTTTACCGGGAATACATTCCGTAATTCTGTCAACCAAAAGGAACGGGTATCTGTGCGGAAGCATTTCCATAATTTCAAATATATCCATGCTGAAAGCTTCTTGTTCTTTGAGTTCTTCTGACATCGTTATCTCCTTATTTTATTTACATTCAACTAATTTTTCTTTTAATATTTTAGCAACTTTAACGTGAACGGCATGCCCTGCCTCTTTTGCCAAAATCTGACACTTCATATCAAGCGGATTGACACCCGTCAAATATAAATCCCCAATCAAATCAAGCATTTTATGTTTTACGGGTTCTTTTTCGGAACGTAATTCCGTAGTGTATCCATCATCCGTTAAACCAACTGTATTGTCAATATTAACCCCTCTGGCAAACCCGAGTAACTGATATTTTTTCAGGTCCTTATAAAATCCGAAAGTTCTCGCTTCAATTATCTCTTCGGGGTTTTTTGGATTGTAGTTTACAAAGCAGCTTTTCAAATCCCTGTGGTCATAATTTACCGCATAAGATATGAACAAATCTTCCGCCGGCAATATAACAAGGCTGGTTTTCCCATTCAGATAATAAACAGGCTCGGACACGGTATATTTTTGCGGCTTGTACAGTAACGGTTTTTCAATACCTGCTGATTTAAAAAGTTCAACCCATTGTTTTGAACTCCCGTCTAACGCAGGGACTTCCGTTTCATCCATACATATATCAACCGAATCAATTCCGCAAAAGGCAAGCGCTGCGGTCAGATGTTCCGTAAGCATTGCCTGAGCTTTATTTTTGCCTAACACAACACAATGGTCGGTTGATACAACGTTCTCTGCCAGCGCATCAAACTCTTCACCGCCGACAAAATAGCGGATTTTACCCTCTTTTGACGGATAGAATTTCACGGTGCAGGGTTTATTTTTCATTAAACCGTTGCCTGTTATTTGGATTTCTTTTTTTATTGTTATCATAGTTTCTTCATTTCCGATAAGACAATAAAATCGCCTGTATTGTACAATTTATTAACCTTAGTGGACCTTCGCATTTTCCTCAAATTCTCTCATCAAAGGCTCATACTTTTTGAATTTGGTAATAATATCCTGAGCATCTTTCATTGTCTTGAGCTGTTTTATAAAGTCTTTTCTCGGAACGGCAGGAATACCTACGATAATTGATTTTTCAGGGAACGACTTTGTAACACCTGCTTTTGCGGTAATAATCGTATCCGAGCCGATTTCTATATGGTCTGCAAGACCTGCCTGACCTGCGATTACAACTCTGTCACCGATTACACAGCTGCCTGCAATACCGACCTGAGAAACAATTAAACAGCCCTTTCCTACTCGGCAGTTATGACCAATCATAACTAAGTCATCAATTTTTGTATTATCACCGATAACCGTATTTTCAATAGTACCGCGGTCAATTGCGGTATTCGCACCGATTTCAACATTATTTCCGATAACAACACTGCCTATTGACGGTATTTTGAAAATAACATGTTTTGTATTATCATCAGCGCTTATTGAACCTTCTTTACGGGCATGCTCAATGTTGTCCGGATTTTCAGTAACAAAACTAAATCCGTCTGCCCCAAGCGACACACCATGGTGAAGAATTACGTCATTACCAACCTGAACTCTGTCACCAATATTTAC
>DBXD01000049.1 GCA_002309425.1 Cyanobacteria bacterium UBA1221 | reverse complement strand
GGTTCTTTTTTAACTTTTTTCTTTGTAGTGGATTTTGTTTTTGCTGACGTTTTTCGTTTTTCATCTGTATACTTTTCAGACAGGGATTTCTTTGCCTTTTTTCCGGTAACAAGTAATTCTGTATCATACCTTAAAGAAAGAATGCTTTCTTTTGCACCCATATTATAAACGGAATAGTTAATTGCGACTTCAAAAGCCCTTTGCAGACATTCTAGGGCATCCATACCGCTCCTGTTTACACGGGAAGAATGAACAGCATCGTTCCCGTGCTTTTTTAAAAAGTACAAATCGTCAAGAAATTCTTTCTCCTGAGGCTCCCCGGTTTCATTGTCCTTTAATGTGGCAAGCATCTCATCAAAAGTATTTTCTATAGTTCTTTTATCGGCAAGAACTTTTTTACATACATTTTCCCCGAAGCGGCGGGTTTGTGCCATACACTGCTCAAAATACTCATCACGATAGAGGCTTTCCGCCTCATCTATTATTTCATACAAATCATTATCTACTTTTTTTAAAAAATCAAAATTTGCAGCCATAAAATTTAAATTACCCCGGGTTTAAACATTCAAGCCCATTTCGTATGCGTGAGCCATATATTCCGTATGAATGACATCACCTTTCTGCCAGACACCGCCTGCAAAAAGATGACCTTTTTCCTGAGGGTTTTTAAGACAAGACATCAAGCCGCTAAAATCACCGAGAGCATGCTGAACAGATTTCGGGTCATTGTCGGCAGCTGTCATTATATAATAAAATTCCTTGTCACAAATATGGGGATATCTGGCACATATTCTGTCAATAAAGGTTTTCATCTGACCTGATATCGAATAAAAATATATCGGAGTTGCAAAAACTATAACATCAGCATCAATCATCATGTCAAGGATTTTTGCCATATCATCATGCTTTGCGCATGACGTATAATCATTTGAATTACAATATCCGCAACCCGTGCAATAGTTAATTTCATTATCACGAAGAAAGACTTTTTCAACATGATTTCCGGAAATAGCTGCGCCTTCCGCAAATTTATCACAAAGTAAATCCGAATTGCCGCCTCTCCTCGGTGAAGATGAAATTATTAAAACTTTTTTCATACAAAATCCCCCTATCCTATATACTTTAACATATAACAATAGGTGTGTGTCAAATCGTAAAGTTTTATTTGCTTGTGAATTTCTTTCGTGCTAAACTTTTGCTGCGGGTTAAGGAACAAATATGAGCATTGAAGAAGATCTTAATGAAGTAAAAGAATTGTGTGAGCATTGCCAAAACTGCTCATTGTATGCAAGCCGTACTAATATAGTTTTTTCCGGCGGAGTTCCCAATTCAAAATTAATGTTGATAGGAGAGGCTCCCGGATATTATGAAGATCAGCAGGGAGAACCTTTTGTCGGGAAAGCGGGACAACTGCTCGACAGAATTTTTGCATCCGTAGGTTTGTCAAGGCAAAAAGATGTTTATATTTGTAACACTTTAAAGTGCCGTCCCCCCGAAAACAGGGATCCGCTTCCGGAGGAAAAAGAAGCATGCAGAGCATTTTTGGATGCTCAAATAGAAATTCTGAAACCAAGAATAATTCTGTTATGCGGAAAAGTTGCACTGAGTTCAATGCTTGATTCAAAATATACTATCAGTAAAGTCAGAGGTCAGTGGTTTGACGGTCCTTACGGAAGTAAAATGATGCCGATTTTCCACCCGTCATATCTTTTAAGAAACGATTCAAACGAAAAAGGCAGCCCAAAATGGCTTATGTGGCAGGATATAAAGGCTGTTAAAAGAGCCTACGACGAGTTATAATTGTTCGTGATAGAATAGGTATATGAGTATAATTTTTAACCCTGTTTTAGTATCTGTTTTATTGTTATGTTTACTCTGTTTGCGCAAAGTAAACGTACTTCTTGCAATAATTATAGCGGCAATCGTTGCCGGGCTTCTCGGCGGAATGAATATCCAAGATGTAATGGATACGTTTATAAAGGGCATGGGCGGTAATGCGGAAACCGCACTTAGCTATATTTTGCTCGGAACATTCGCTGCAGCAATGACACATACAGGACTTGCAACAATTCTTGCAAAAAAAATTGCATCCGTAATAGGTAACAAGAAATTCTTTCTGCTTACAATAATTACGGTAATTGCAATGCTCTCACAAAATTTAATTCCTGTTCATATTGCGTTTATTCCGATCTTAATACCGCCGTTATTGCACGTTATGAATAAATTAAAATTGGACAGACGAGCAGTTGCGTGTTCTTTGGCATTTGGTTTAAAAGCGCCTTACATTATGATTCCGGCGGGATTTGGTTTGATATTTCAGGGACTTCTTGCAGAAAATATGACCCTGAACGGGATGGAAGTATTAAAAAATGACATCTGGAAATCGACCTGGATACTGGGGCTGGGAATGCTTTTAGGCTTGCTGTTTGCAATTTTTATTTCTTACAGAAAACCGAGAGAATACGAAGATATTGAGTTTGGAAAAAATAAGCTTGAAGAAGATGATGAAGAAGCATTAAAATTAAATAAAAATCACTATATTACGTTAATCGGTGCTGTTGCAACGCTTGTGGTTCAGTTACTGACAAAATCTTTACCGCTTGGAGCATTAGTAGGTTTAGGAATAGTGTTTGGCGGAGGAGCTGTCAGCCACAGAAAAATGGACAAGCTTATTAATGAAGGTATAGGATTAATGGGGTATGTCGCATTTGTAATGCTTGTTGCAGCAGGGTTTGCACTTGTTCTGAAACAAACGGGCGGTATAGAAGTTCTTGTGAATGCGGCATTACCGTTTATGCAGAACAGCAGACTGCTCGCAATATGTATAATGTTGTTTATCGGATTGTTTGTAACTATCGGGATAGGAACATCGTTCGGTACAATTCCGATTTTGGCGGTTTTATTTATACCTGTATGCTCTAATTTGGGCCTTTCTCCGGCGGCATCCGTTGTTTTACTCGCTGCCGCTGCGGCGTTAGGTGATGCAGGTTCTCCGGCATCAGATACCACGCTCGGACCGACGGCAGGTCTGAATGCTGATAACCAGCATAATCACGTATCAGACACTTGTATTCCGACATTTTTACACTTTAATATCCCGCTTATAATATTTGCAATAATTGCAGCTTATATTTTTTAAATTTCTCTTTTAATAAAATCCTGCAAACTCGGGCGTTTCAAGGCTGTGGAATTAATGCCTACTGTATTACTCTTATTAATAACGACATCTTTTTCAACATCATGTCTTATCATTTTGTTGAGCATTTTGGGAATAGCAATACCTACAATACCAAACAAAGTCAGCATATTTACCCAAAACAGACCGGTAGCTATTGCTTTATTTTTGCCTTGTAACTCTCTTATCGGTTTTATTGGCGGAATTATTCTGTTTATCCAATTTTTCTTACAATTTTTATCAAGTAAATCAGTTTTAAATAATTTGTCTGACAATACAGCAAGCGCACTACCTATAACAATATCGGCACCAAAGTACGCAATCTGGTTCAACGATAATCTTACGGCATTATCTTTTACTTCTGTCTTATTTCTGGATGATAACAAGAATCCCGAATCTGCAGCCAGAGTCATTAATAAAAACGGTAATCTCCGCATAAAAATACCGTCATTATAGTCAAATTTTGAGCCGTATCTTTTAGCAAAATCTGTAAGTTTCCCGCTATTGTTAAGTAGTCCTTTTCTCAGCAATAACGGGGTCGTTGCAAATGCAAGTATTATAGAGAGGAATATTTTATCTCTCATATCTTCCGTTTTTTTATATTTTTCCGCTCTTTTTTCAACAATATTTTTATCAGCCATTTTAAATTCGGCAGAAAAACCATCCTGTCCTGTTTTTCTTCTGGTCCTCCTGCGGTTTATAAAGCCCGCACTTCCCAGTGTTCCTGATGTAAAGAGGAAATCAAATGCCAGTACGGACATTTTTGCATTAATCAAATTTTTCCGGATTTTTTCATAATCATAGCCATTCCGCTTCAGTAACTCAGAAAAATCATACTTCTTTGAAAGTTCGGCTATCCCCTCTTTTGTTGCCTCTGCAGACTTTAAATACTTTTTAGGAAGTTTTATTGTATTATTCTTCAATAATTTTTGGCGGATTTGTTCATAATCATAATTATTTTCTTTTAAGATTTCAGAAAAGTCTGAACGTCTTGAAAGTTCCTCTATTCCCTGCTTTGTTGCTTTTGCCGAAGTCAGATATTTATTAGAAAGTTCTATTAAATTATTCTCTTGTGACAGAAAACTTTTTGACAGTTTTGCAATATGCCTCATAGCGAGTCTGTTTGTCAGAGGAAGGGTAATAAGCGGAGTCAAAAAAGCAGTTGTCCAGGCAATAGCAGAACGAATAAACCTTTCTTCGCTCTCATCACGGTTATTTGAATTTACAATAAAAGAAACATCTTTTGCCCCGTCAAGAAGTGCTTTATTAAGCAATACTCTTTCTTCTATAAAAGAGGTCGCATTTATTAACGGATTACTCTTAAAAGCAATCTTGTTATATTCCTTATTATTTGCATCATTTTTTGACAGACAAACTTTCATGCTGAGTTTAAAAACCGTAAAGAAAAATTTTTGCTAACAAGCCTAATCTGTTACAATTTCTTTTTCATTTTTGTATGTGACATACCCAAGAGGGGCTTTCGGAGGTTTCTTTAAATATTTTGCCTTTGTATATATAACTCCGGTCTTTGTGGAATCTGCAGCAGAAGAATATTTTTTTGCAAGTTTTGCACACTCCAAAATCAATTCATCACTTGGGATGTTTCCTTTTAACAGAACGTGAGAACCCGCACAATTCCTAGTATGGAACCACAAATCCTCATCTTTTGCGAGCTTTGAAACAATATAATCATTTTGGCGGTTATTTTTCCCGATATAAATCGTATAATCGCCTTTTTGAATTTTCTGCGGTTCAAGGGCGTTCTTTTGAAGTTTTTCCTGAACTTTTTCGGGCAACAGTTCTTGTCTGATTGGGATTAATTCCTCATAGGTTTGCGCTATATCTAAAAAATATTCTGTCTGTTCAAGATTATTTTGTATCTGATTATACTCATTCAGAAACTCCGTTAATTTTATTTTCGCAGTTTTTCCTTTGTTATAAAGTTTGTAAAATCTATTGGCATTATCTTTAAGGGTTTTTGTACCGTCTAAATCAATAGAGATATTTTTCCCGTTTTCGTAGTCATAAACCTCAATTTTTTCAACATAATCAGAATTGTTATACAAATTCGCCATTATTAAATCACCGTACAAACGGTATTTGTCGCATTCGGCATCTTTATCAAGTCTGGCGGAAAGTTTACTGACAGAATTAGCAGTTTTCTTAATATTTTGGTGAACCAGAGTTAAAAGATTGGACTTCAAATTACATAACAGTTCTTTTTCCTGATGATAGGCAAAATAATTATCTATCATTGAATTTACGCCATTTTGAGGAATCGAACGAAGTAAAAGTTCTCCGTACAGCGAAAATTTTTCAAAATCTTCAGAGATAGCGGGACTGACAGTTTCAAGAGAAACGTATTTTCGCAAAGACTCTATATCTTTTCCAGAACACAATTTTGCAAAAGACTTTGAGAACAGGTAAAAATCGTTACTCAGCCTGTCAGAATCAATAGTACCTTTAAATTCTGATATATCAAGTTTGTTTTGACTTGGCGGATACACATAGGGCAAAGTCCCAGCGACTTCTCTTTCTCTACTTTTTTCCGCTCCCACATTATGCGCACAGCCGATAATAATATTTGTGTCGGCATTATAAAGAATTATATTTGAGTGTTTTCCCATTAATTCTATTGCAAGACAGAGTTTTATTTTTTCGTTTAATTCGTTGAATGATTCTATATACAGTTCTAGAATTCGCTCATTATTCGGAACATTAACCTCACAAACTTTTGAATTTTCAAGATATTTTCTCAATAACATACAAAACATCGGAGGCTTTTTCGGTATTTCCAGCCTGCGCTTTTCTTCGTTTTCTTTTGACATAAAACAAATATGGTACATCTGCGGATTAATGTTGATATACAGTTTTCTGTTTTCCGAGTTGTTTCTCAAAAAAATTATCAAATCCCGTCTTGTCGGCTGCTGAATTTTTTGGATTCTGGCACCGATAAAAAAATCTTCTGATTCTTTTGTAAAAGCTTTTAATGTAAGAGCATCAAATGTAAACATAAAACCATTGTATAATAAAATTTATCAATTACATACAATGTTACACAATTTGATTATTGTTTTATTTCGTAATTTATAACTTTGTTAAAATTTATTACATTAGACTAAAATTAGGGCAAATATTTATATGTTCATATTTTAAACAATTAGAAAAATAATTCAGGTTTAAAAAGATATGAATATACCCCGTGTTTCAAACTGCAGTCCTTATTTTAAATCCGGTAATCATCCTTCAATTCCACTATGGTATCGGGTAACTCCGTTCGTAAATCCGAGGGAAGATGATGCAATCACTCTTAAAATGCAAGCAACGTCACCGGATAAAAAACCCCCAGCTATAATATTCTATGATAAGGAAGGAAATCTGTACGGGCCAAATGACGGGATATATTACTATCCGATGCCCAAACCCCCGAGAAAAGAAACAAAATATAAGTTAATAACTCAAAACAGCGAAACTGATTATACATGCGATGGAAACAGAATGTTGGATAATGCAATAGAAGATATAAAATTAAAGCACAATCTTCCTGACGTTATTGCAGCAAAAGAAGGAAAGGTTATAGCAAAAGTCAGGACAAATTTCCAAGGTATAAATATCCCCGATAGTTTGAATGACATTACAAAGCCTACTATACTTGTTGTTGATGAGGAAATAATATTCGGGATTGAAAATCCTAACGTTGTTGCAATATTAGGATACCCGGAAACCCCGGGAGGATTAGGCCATATTGGAACACTACTAAAAAATCAGTTGGATTTGTTTGGGATTTTTACCAATATGGAAGCCTTGCATAAACTTGAAAAACTTAATGGGAAAACTGTTGAACTGGAATTAAAAGACGGGAAATTATTTTTTGAAGAAACAACAAAAGCGGGAGTGCGGAGAAAAGTCCCAGAAATAAAAGTTCCTCAACTGAAATATTGTAATAAGGTTTTAAGTTCAGAAGAGTGTACCCCTGATGTAATCGGTGGAAAAGCCGCAAATCTGCGTAAACTTGAAGTAATGGCAGAAGAAGGCAAAATCGATGCGATTATCCCAAAATTTGTCGCCTTACCCTGGGGGTATCTTGAAAAATTTCATATTGATGAAATAATCCGTGCCTATAAGAGTGGAGATTTTACTAAAAGTCAAAATTTGTTTGATGAATCTCAACAGTATTATCTTGCCGGTGGGAAAATGGCAGAGCTGGTAAATATTTTGAAAGAAAAAGGGATCGGGCGTAACGGGCTAATGATTCGTTCCTGTTTTAATGACGAAGATTTACCAAATTTCTCAAATGCCGGAGTGTATGATAGTCTTGATATGTCAGGATATCCTTCTTATAATCCTAGTTCCTTAAAAGTAAATATTGGATTGGTTCTAAATTCAAAATATAAAAAAAGTGGTTACTCAATCAGAAAATATTACAATATCCCGGATGAAGATGTTCAGGCAGGTGTTGTTTTGCAGGACAGGGTTGACTCAAAAAATTGTTTTACGATATATACAGACAACGGAGATGGCAACCTTATTATAGATTATAGGACATATACATCTTATGATGACCCTAAATATAATCCGGTCTTATGTCCTCATTTATACACCTATAACAAAAAGACTGGAAAGCTAACCTATCAGACAAAACAGGTAAGGGTACATGCCGGTGCAAATTTTGATGAAAAATGCAGGTTAATGTATTCCGACCCTGTTGAGATTGACCTCACGGGTGACGAAGAATTGAATAAAAGATTGAAAAAAGCGATAGATAATGCGCTTGCCGTCGAAAAAGAATTCGGCAAACCGCAGGACATAGAAGGCGGATTTGATAAAGACGGCCAACTGTACTTCTGGCAAACCCGATATGTAGTCGGATTAGATTAAGATTTGTAATATTTCGGGCAAAAAACGAGCAGGCTGTATTTACCTGCTCGTTTTTTTTATTTTTTCATTAAAGACTATTCTTCAACTTCTTCTGATGCTTCTTCTTCAACGGGTTCTTCCTGCTGAATATCTTCTTCATCATAAGCCTGCTGATTCATTTCTTCTTCAATTTCCTGCTGAAGTTCATCTTCCTGTTCCATGTCATCTTCAGTAACTTCTTCAGGTTCTTCGTAGTTTTGAGCCTCCTCAGCTTTTTCCATCTGAGAAACGCTCTTAATATCTATCTTCCAGCCGGTAAGTTTGTGAGCAAGTCTGACGTTCTGACCTTCACGACCGATTGCCAGTGATAACTGGTCATCCGGAACGACAACCATTGCTTCTTTATCGTTCTCATCGTCAGCTAAAATATCAACAGAAACGACTCTTGCCGGAGACAGTGCATTAACGATATATTCAACAGGATCTTCCGAATATCTTACGATATCAATTTTTTCATTTTTCAATTCTGAAACGATAGTCTGAATACGGCTGCCGCGAGGTCCGATACAAGCACCGACGCTGTCAACTTCAGGATCGTTTGACCATACGGCAATCTTTGTTCTGTAACCTGCTTCACGGGAAATTGATTTAATTTCCACGATACCGTCTTCAATCTCCGGAACTTCAAGTTCAAAGAGTTCTCTGACGATTTCTGCATGTGCATGAGATACAATAACCTGCGGAAGTCTTGTCGTTTCTTTTACGTTAAGTACAAAAACTCTTATTCTGTTACCGGGCTTGTAATATTCTCCCGGGATTTGTTCTTTTTGTGGCATAATCGCATCTGTTTTGCCGATATTAACGATAACGTTACGGTTTTCAACACGCTGAATAATACCTGTTGTTAAAGTGCCTTTTTTATCAAGAAATTCGTTTAATACGAGATTTCTCTCAGCTTCTCTTATTCTTTGTGTCAGAACCTGCTTGGCAGCCTGCGCTGCGATACGACCGAATTGCTCGGGCGTAACTTCAAGTTTAACCTCATCGCCTTCTTCAACATCTTCATCAATTTCTTTTGCTTCAGCCAATGAAATCTGAGTTTCGTCATCTTCTACTTTTTTAACAACGGCTTTTGTACTGAATACACCGATTTCCCCTGACTGTTCATCAAGGATTGCTTCAATATTGGTTGCTTCCTTGTTTCTCATATGTTTTTTGTAAGCTGCAACCATTGCATCACACAAAGAACTGACCAGAACATCTTTTGATATTCCTCGTTCTCTTTCCAGTTCTTCTAAGGCTTCGTTTAAATTTCCGCCACCAATTTTAATCATTGTTTTTCTCCTTTTATTAATCTATATACAATTTTGCTGATTGAATATTACTCTTTGGAATCACTAGCTCCTGTCCGTCCTCAAAACGCAGGAACGTCAGTCCGTCAGTATCATTAAAGTCTATAATTTCACCTTTAAATATTTTTTCTGTTTCACCGTCAAGAGGTTCTTTCAGTTTTATGGAAATTCTTCTGCCCTTAAAAATTACAAACTCTTTATCGGATTTGAATTTTCTCTCCAACCCGGGAGAAGAAACTTCCAGATAATATTTGACAGGTATAAGCTCGTCCAGAAAATCACTCAGACTTCTCGTAACGCTTTCACAATCATCAAGAGTAACGTCTTTTTCTGATGAATACAGATATATTCTCAAAAACCATCTGTGGTTTTCTTTAACAAATTCGATTTCTATCGGAATATACCCAAAACGCATAGCGGTATTCTCGATTAGCGGTGTAATCTTTTCGAGAATTTCGTATCTGTTAATATCCTGCTTCATAATATTATCTTACTTTCCTTTTGGTGTTATGAGATTCTTCGCTTCGCTCAGAATGACATGGTTTTTGCTTTGTGAGAGCCTTCACATCGTTCGCAAGGAGCTGTTTGCACTATGAGAGTCCTCTCATCAATATTAGTGAAAAAAGAACGGGAAACCCGTTCTTTTTCTATGACAATACTGCCAACAAATATATTCTATCGTACTTGTTTGTATTTGTAAATAAAATAGTAAAGAAAAGTAAAGAACTGTAGACTTTTGTCTGCCTAACAGCGCTATAGTTTATAAGGGAATAAGTTTATAAGTTGTTAAAGTACATTATGGTGCTATGCACAATTGAAATAAGTCCTTTATTCGCAGGGCGGATACGAACTTATTGCCTTATTTACCTATTGTCATATTGCCTTTTATATTATTTCAATACACGAAATTTTACAATATTTTGCAACAAACAGGCCGGGCTATAACCCGACCTGTTTGCTGTTTAAGGTTTTGTAATTCATCACGTTTTAAATTATCCAATAATACTACGGTCTGGGGTACCATCGCCAACTATATATAATTCCTGTCCACGATTTAAATCATCTTCTCTTGCCAATGTTTCAGCCTCCAGAGCTTCTTGCTCCGTACGTGCAACTTCTGTATTCATGGCATCACCGGCTGTTCTTTCGCGGCTGGCATCCGTAGCTTTACTTTGAAGTGTTTTTGTAGCTTCTCTATTCTGAGCCTTTAAAGGATCCGTTTCAGATTTTAGCTCAGCATTTTCGGTTGTTAGATTTTCATTCTCATCTCGCATTTCCAAACAATCCTTTTGCAATTGCTCAAGTTCAGCCTGTTTTGCTTCCAGTTCTTTTTGCAAACTCTTAATTCTTTCACTGTCTTTTTCTGGATCTAAATTACCAATCTGCCTTTCTAATGACCTGATTTCTCCGCCTAAATCGGAAATTTTCTCAGATTTTGTGTTAATGGTGCGCGTGTTCTCACGAATTTTCGTATTATTATCCGACATCTGCTTCTCATTTTGTTCAATTATCGGCGTATTTGTTTGTATTGTCTGTTGCGCAGCATTTGCTTCGGTCTGATATTCTCCTGCCTTATCATAATGAGTCTGTTGTTGTTGTTTGGTATTGTCAGCAATTTGGCGTTTTTGTTTTGCATCCTGCCATAACGGGGTGTCGCCATCAATAGGTGTTCCTGCAGTTTTGTCAGCTTCTTGTTGTGTTATTGTCGGCGTTGTACTTGCTGCCAGAGTAGGTGTCGGTGTATTAGATGTCATTATACTTGTCGGGCTATTTGTTGCCGTT
>DBXD01000087.1:33550-33766 GCA_002309425.1 Cyanobacteria bacterium UBA1221 | reverse complement strand
AGCGAGCGAAGTGATTAATCGCGGCGAGGCCAAATAAAAAAGAGAATGGCTTTTGCTATTCTCTTTTTTATGGTTCGTCTTAGATGAGAACGCCGTTTGCGTTCGGAACGAGCGAGCCAAGTGCGAAGCCTTGAGCCTTATTGATTAGCTGTCCGCAGGACATATAAGGCTCAAGCGGAGTCACGTCGATAGCGAGCGAAGTGATTAATCGCGGCG
>DBXD01000087.1:0-33413 GCA_002309425.1 Cyanobacteria bacterium UBA1221 | reverse complement strand
CCCTGCAATACCTCTATTTGCGGACATCTGTTATATTTAAACGAATTATGGTCTGCCCATATTTCTTTAAACGGTCTTTGTCTGATATTTCCTTCAGAATTATTCATATTCGGACAGCCTTTAACATTTCCGTCGCTTTCAATACTTGCACTATATATTCCGCACTCACATCCACGCCAATTCTGGATTGCAAGTTTCGGCTGAAGTGATGAAAAATATCCTATACAATCAGATTCGGTTACGGAAATTTTATCAGAATAATTTTCTCTGTAATAAACAATTTTTTGTGCCAATTCATAATACTGTTTTTGGTTCAAAAGTTCTTCCTTAGGCAATTTCTCACTCGGTTTTACAACCTGTAATTGCCACGTATCAACCCCAAGACCAATAAGCAAATTTAAAATATCATCAAGCCGGTCATAGTTTGACTGCATAACCGTTGTAGGCACGGCAACATATAGTCCTGCCTGCTTTAATTTTGGTACAACCTCGCAAAAATGATCAAAAATACCGTTTGTACCTCTTATATAATCATGGGTTTTTGCATCTGCACCATCAAGACTTATTCCCAGCGCCGTTGACGGATAAAGTTTAAGAATTTCAACAACTTCATCATCAATCATCAGAGCATTTGTCATAATTATAGCCTGCATACCAAGATTATTTATCTTTGCAAGAAACATAGGCCATTCTTCTCTCAAAAACGGTTCCCCGCCTGTTATAACAACATTTCTGCAGCCCAAATCGGAAACATCCTCCAGAAGTTTTATAATTTCATTATTCGAAAGTTCATTCTGCTTTTCGCAACCCGCACTTATAATACAATGAATACAATTTGCATTACATCTTCTCGTAACTTCCAGAGTAACAGTAACTAAATTATACATAATTTTTATTCCCTATATTATTATGTATTTTAATATTACTGTCCATTTTCAATTTTGGCAAATCCTTATTTAGTTTTTTTCAACAGGCTTTGTACTTTTTTTACCATCAGGGGGAGATATTAATCCTGCAGTAACAACCGGAATATCAGGAACCTGCGGTGTTTTTGGTTTATCCGGCGGAGCAACAAGTCCGCTCAAAGGACCCGGTGTCATAGGGATAGGCTTTTGTGGTGCCGTAGGGCGAGGCTTTTTGGGTGAGGTCGGCGGAGTAATCAACCCGCCAACAGGCGGAAGAAGAACCGGCGGTACCGGAAACTGTTTCGGGGGGATAATACGCCCTGCAAGCGGCTGGGTACTATCCGGGGTATTTTGTACAGCACCTTTTCCCGGCTCCTGGTTTGTGGATTGCGGTTTTGGCGCCTGCTTATAACCAAAATTCGTCTCATAACCTTTAATATTACTAACTTTCATTTAACCTCCGACATTTTTCCACTACATTTATATTAAAACGCATTTCTTAAAATTTTTGCTATTTGATTAAATTTTTTTTACAATTCCATTAATTTTTCTTAATTTTCTTAATAATCAGGGAAAATATCTATCCGTTGCCAGATTGTTATTTTAGCAAATAGCAAAAATTTTTCTTTACGTATTTATAATATAGTATGCATGTGCATGAAATTTTAAGCCGACAAATAAATTTTGACGGGGCAGGAATATCTGCGGCATCATATTTAGAGAAAAATATGCTGCTGAACAAAGCCATTGTAGATGCCTCTGTTGATATTCCGTTTATTTGTCTTGCAAACAATGAAACGGAACGGAAAGAGAGAGCCCGACGGATTGCCGTCAATTATCCGCTGTGCTTTTTAAGCCCGCTGGTCACTCTGCCTTTAACCAATCGTATTGCGTTAAAGTATTTGACAAAATTAACACCTAAGTTCTTTACCAAAGAAAGTAATATAATAGAAATTTCAAACAAATACCTGAAAGACAAAAACTTACTCAAAAAGGGGCTTGAAGAGTTATCAAGAGAAAATAAAACCGATTACACGGATATATTAAAAAGATGCGGAGGGGATTATGAAGTTCTGAGGAAAAAACTTATCACCGCTAAAAATGCTGTTTTAAGTTTCGACTTTCTGTTTTCAGCAGGCTCCGTATGCGGTATGGCATTTCTGAATAATGCATTAACAAAAAAATCTACAAACAGAGATGGATATTCTGCAGAATTTGAGCTGGCATCAAAAGAAATTGTTGACAGGCGAGCCGAAAAATACAAGAAATCAGAGCCATTAAGAAAAGGTCTTGTTGCTGCAGCAGTAGGTTTGCTTGCCGCACTTCCGTTTGCAATAAGAAGAGGACTAATATCTCCTAAAATGACAGGCTTACCCGGATTTATAAAAAAGCATGCGCCTAAATTTGATTACACAAGCGGGATAAAACGCGCCTCTTCAAAAATCAGTTACACAAGCGGAATATTTATGAAACGGCTGCCGTTGTTTTTGTTTATGACATTAGCATACGGTGGGATTGCAATGGCCTCAAGGAATAAAACCGAATTGAAGAATAATTTAATTATGGGAACATCAAGCTCCATCGTATTCTTTGGCGGAGATATAGTTATCAATAGTATACTCTCAAGGTTATCAGACAAATATTTAAAAACAGAAATTATAGATAAAAATGCCCCAAAAACTTTTATGAACAAAATTCTGCCCAAGACTGTTCCCATTAGCCAACTGAAAGGGAAATCTCAAAAGGTTGCGACAGCAAATTTCTTCATAAATTTAGCAGCTTTAGCTTTTGTTTACGGCTACGGAACACCATATTTGATGAATAAAATTATAAGAAAAGACTTAAAAAAAGAGACCGCACAAACTCCGCAAACTCAACCGATACCAATAAAATCCGTACGAATGGAAGATTTTATAAAGCAGATTAAGACTTCAAAATAAAGTCTTGTTTCAATCAGCTTATAACGTATTTTTGCATATTTCCCGGAATTATTTTCCAGGAATCAGGATATTTCATGTTTTCTTTACCTAATGTGTAAGCCTCAGAAATACTTTTCCTCTGAGTTTCGAGGGGTTCTTCCGTTTTATCCGGAATATCAATTAATATCCCTTTACTAAGCACTTTATTTCCTTCCTTAATATATAATCTGTAGCCAAGTTCATTCCCTGCATAGTCTATAATTACTGAATCATCATTCCTGTTATTTTCCAGTTTAGCCAGTTCAGCAGCTACTTCAGGACTGTTTATAAAAGGTTCCTGTTTCCCGCTATAATTTGTAATATAAACTTTTGATGTAAAATTCGGATTATAATTTGAAATTCTGTTTACTTGCATATTACCTCCTTTTTGATTTTATTTCGGTACAAAAAGTACATCTTCTATTATTCAGGCAAGCTTCCTGTTTCAACCCAATCTTGCTTGACAAAACCATCATATTGGTCTATTTTGCCAGATTGTTCATAATCTATATCAAATTTATCAAAGAGCTTTGTAACTGTGCCTTCCTGCTCTTTATCTTTAAAAAACAGCCCGACCATACCGTTAGCAGCCCAAACACTTGTTGCTCTCGGAATAAAATTTGCAAAAGTACCATTTATCTCATTTTGGATACGCTTATCACTTTTACATTTTTCAACAACTTCATTGCGATTAACTCTTAACCCCATAAATGACGGTTGATAACTATTAATTTTCATAATATATAACTCCTTAATTTTTGACAAAACTTATCTATATTTAAAACAAAAAATAATAAATTTTGCTGATTTGTAAATTTTCTTTAATATTTCCGACATATAAATGAAATTTTTTGTACGAAAAATACTTTATATAAATGTAGAAAGAACGTAGGGAAAAATAAGGTTATGGATTGGTATTTGTATGGTATCGGACAGAATTGGTTAATGCCGCCTTTTTCATTGTTTGATTTTAGGTTTGATATGCTGAACCCGTTTGCAGGCAACCTTATGCCGATATGGAATTTCCGTCCGAACCTGAATTTCAGACAAAGTACAGATTATTTATGGGATTTTAATAATAAGGATTACTATGATACTCCGATATACGAAAATATGGGACTTACATTATCAACTCAAAAAACCTCGACTCACAGAGAAAAAGCCTCCCGCCCAAAAACCACAACGGAACCTAAAACCGAAAAAGTAAAACCGCAACCCTATAATAAGTCTACTCAGTTAGGCAACAATATTGCAAATACCGCAAAAAAATATTTGGGGTATAAAGAATCTGATAATTCATACAAAAAATTCACTCACGGCAGAGCAGAAGCCTGGTGTGCGGATTTTGTTTCTTACGTTGCAAGGGAATGCGGATTGACTCATATTGATTCTCCATCTGTTTCCGGATTACTGAAATGCGGAACGTTCAGCAACAAGCCTAAAGTCGGAGATGCAATTATCTTCAGGAAATTTGATAAAAATAATAAAGAATTTCTGAGTCACACCGGTATTGTCACCCGTATTGAAAACGGGAGAGTTTATACTATTGAAGGCAATCTGTCTGATAAAGTTGCTGAATCAAATTATGATATAAATGACAGTTATATTAAGGGATACGTTACTCTTGCATAAGATTTATAAATGTTTTTGAACAAAACCTGATTAAAATCGTTTTCATGTTATAATGAGGTTAATATAGGGGTGAATTATGAAAAAAATATATGTCTTTGTGTTAGCGTTACTTTTTACGGTCGGCGGAGTATTTGCGGCCACATATAAAGTGAATACGTCAGGAATTGTAAAATCCTCCACCGGTAAAGTTATTTCGGCTCCTTCCAACACTGTAAACCAAAATTATTACAATAATTATAATGCTCAGACTTATGTAAATATGAATCAGGTGAATGCACTTCCTGTCGGAATTATAGAAATAGTAATGGACTATTCCGGCAGTATGTCTAACTGGATAGGCGTTGCCAAAAGAAGTATGTCCTCCATTGTTGCTCAAATTCCCCCGACAACAAATGTAGGGTTCAGAGTTTTCGGGTACGATTTGGACGGTAACAATCCTGCATTTGCAAATACTGTACAACAAGTTAAGAAAATAGTTAAGAAAGGAAACGGAAAGTTTTCTGTAGTAACTGAGGCAGGAGCAGTAGGTTCAACCTCAGGGGTATGTGCAGCTACAAGACAGGTCACAAGTGTTGCGGCAGCAAACAGTTCTGCTCTTCTTGCAGGTATGAATTCCGTAAATATCGGCGGGGCAACACCTATGGTATATGCCTTAGACAGAACAGTGTACCAGGATTTTGCAGGCTTTGATATGGTTACACCTAAAAAAATTGTGCTTATAACTGACGGCGGAGAGAATTGCGGCGGGGATCCGTGTGCATTTGCCCGCCAATTGATGCAAAAGCGTTCTGATGTTCATATTGATGTCGTTCTTGTTTCTTCAAATTCAAGACATTTGACCTGCTTATCTTCAACAACAGGCGGTCATTTCTATAATATAAATAATTTGTCAGACTTCTCTACAGTAATGAGTCAATCTATGCAATCACAACCTAATACTCAAAATATTCCGCAAATACAGCAGCCTGAACAAAATTACGAATACATAAAAGACGATACTGATTTGTATTAAAGAAAAAGAGAAAGTTTCTTTTAAATACTTCCGTTTCAAATGAAGAATACTGTCAAGCTCATGTTGAAGTAACCCTTGAGGATTTTGTGGATTTTTGCGTTGCAAAGGTGTATGCACCGCTCTTTTTTTAGGTACGTATCCCAAAACTACCATTGGCCTTTTGCCTGTATGAGGTACCTATGCATATTTCCCCTTTCTGAAACAATCAATTTAAAACCGTACATAATTCTTTTTGCTATTCTTTTTAAATATATATTACGAAATGTAACAAAAAATATAATATGTGAAATTCAACATTTTAAAAATACTTTATATATACAAGAGAAGAGTATAAAACATAAGGAGAGAGCATTATGACATTTTTATCTACAGCCTCTGAAAAGATGTATTTAATCATGCAGAGAAATCACAAACAATATGAACAAAATATTTTGACATTGAGATACAATATTGCAAAAGACAAAGTTGATGCATTACAGAATGAATACAGAGACCTTAATGCAAGCGGAGTTGAAGCTGAAATAGAAGATAATGCAGAATACCAAATGCTGCAACGTTACTCAGAAGAACTCCAGGCAGAGCAGGAATCCTTATCGCAATGCATCGCGACATTAGATCAACAAATTAATGCGGAACAAAGTATCATAAAAGACAGCATAAAAGGAAGCTGCGGATTAACCTTGAGCGGCGGCTAATAAGAATACATAATCTTAAAAGAAACATAAAAAAACGAAGTTTGTGGTGTGCAGTCTGGATAATCAGACGGCTATAAGCTTCGTTTTTTTTGTTCACAATACAGGTCATAAGTATTTAGCATTAAAGACGTAATCGTCATTGGACCAACCCCGCCCGGTACAGGCGAAATATATGAAGCAACTTTTGATACAGAATTAAAATCAACATCCCCGCACAATTTACCGACACTATTTTTTGAAATACCAACATCAATAACAATACATCCCTTAACAACCATATCTTCTTTTATTAATACTTCACCAACTGCAGATATAAGCACTTCTGCAGTTTTTGTTATTTTGGCAAGATTTTTTGTATGGCTGTGACAAACCGTTACGGTAGCATTACGATTTAGAGCCATCATACTCATGGGCTTACCCACAATATTTGAACGTCCAACAACCACCACATGCTTACCGTCTAAATCTATTCCGTACTCATCAAGCAGCAATAAAATCCCTTTCGGAGTACAAGGATACACCGCAGGAGGCTGACCTGCAAACAGTTTTCCCGTATTCGTATCAGTAAAACAATCAACATCTTTTTCAGGGGATATTGAATTTATTACCCTTCGGCTGTTTATATGTTCGGGTAGCGGCAGTTGAACAAGGATTGCATTAACGGATTTATCGGCATTTAATTCTTGAATTTTTTTTATAATTTCCTCTTCAGCTACATTCCCGGGATACTCAAATACTTCAGAAACAATACCCAAACTTTCAGCTGCCCTCTTTTTGTTATTCACATAGATCCTGCTCGGGGTATCATCTCCAACCAAAATTACGGCCAGACAAGGCTTTTCGGAGAGTCTGTCTATTTTTAATTTCAACTCTTCCAATAATTTATCTCTTAATTTTTTACCGTCAAGAATTATAGCCAATTTTTTACCCTAAATTTATTCCGTTTCCTGCGGGAGATTTAATCGGTAATAGAACTGCTTTATTGCATTTTTCACAATTTCCGAATTTCTTGTAATAGGATTCTTTTTCAATTCTTCGTCATAAGGAATTACTCCCAGAACATCCAAATTATATTTTTTTAACAAATCATATACCGCAGACATATCTGTATTATTTGCCATATTAATCACAACACCCAACTGATTTCCGTTTGCATATTTAGCACTAAACTCTTCAATACGTTTTGCCAAATGTGCAGAATCCTCTGTGGGCTTCGCAATAATCAATGTAGAATCAACATCGGTATCAACTAATTGATTCAGGTATTTTAAATCAAATTCACAATCAAAGATTACAATATCATAACGCTCTATCAGTTTTTGGACGGCATAATTGATTTGAGCGGTAATCGGACATCTGCAATCTTTGGAACCTACAAACCACGAAACTATCAAATCCACGTTATCATCAATCGAAACAAGAATATCCTCCATTGCCCACTCGATAAACTCCTGTTTTGACATATCTTCGGGAATACCCGTTTTATATTCGTGTTTACCGCTTCTTATACCGTATATAGTATTTCTGACATCCAAACCGAAACTGTGTCCCAGCTCACTTGTTAAATCGTTATCAAATAAAAGTATCGATTTTTCAGGGAATAATTCTCTGAAAATTTTCATAAAAGCCTTTGTTATGGTTGTTTTTCCGTTGCCGCCTTTTCCGGTAATAGCGAGTTTGTATGTCATTTATCCTCTACTTTGTCTGATAATATCTGTATTTTTAGTTTCTCATTAATAACATAAATAGTCAAATTCTTAACTAAAAAAAGAGAAACAGTTTACAAACCGCTTCTCTTTTTAGTCTTAAACATTAAAATCTCATTAAACTTCTTCCGCAGATTCTTCCGCAACTTCTTCAACAGATTCTTTAAGAATTTCTGAAGCCGTAACATTAACTGCCAGTTCGCATTTAACTTTTGAAGTTAATTTAATAAGCATTTTATAATCGCCTACCTTATTTATAGGTGCATTCAAAGAAACATTTTTTCTGTCAACTTCAATACCGGACTGAGCTTTTAACTCTTCAGTTAATTTCTTTGTAGTAATAGTACCAAATAATTTTCCTGATTCACCTGCTTTTGCAGACAATTTAAGTTCAGCAAATTTTTCAATCTTTTCGGCAGTAGCAAGAGCTTCCTGGTGAAGTTTTTCTTGTTTTGCTTTAATTCTTGCAATATTTTGTTCTCTGTTCTTTACGGCACCTTCTGTTGCAACTTCCGCAAAATTCTGAGGAATCAAAAAATTCCTTGCATATCCGTCTTTTACATTTATCATATCACCGGCTTCACCGAGATTCTGAACATCTTTCTTTAATATAACCTGCATATTAATTCTCCTTTTCTATTTATATTTCTAACTGAGAAAGATATTACACCAAAGAAAACCTTTTGTCGATAGTTTTTTTCTGAATGTTAAGATTAGATACTTATTTCCGTAATCCTTTTTTCTTTAACCCAAAATCTATCAGGTTGTTAATCCAATCTTGAGGCAGTTTTGACACAAATTCTGCAACTTTTGCATCAAAGCCTATCGTATAAGAAGATTTCGGATTTTTTGAAAATGCAATTTTTTGAATTAAATTGGTAACTTTATCAACCGACAAACCCTTTTCACCGTTTTTCATTGCATTATTCATCATATACAACATCTCTTTTTCATATTTTTTATTATCGCTTATACAATCCTGATTTTCTTCGACAGACTTTTTCCATAAAGGTGTCGCTATCACGCCCGGTTTAACTGATATTACTTTTACTTTATGGTTACTCTCAATTTCCAGAGAATTAAATAATATGTCTAACGCCCTTTTAGATGCACAATAAGGAGAAACAAACGGGAAAATACCAAAACTTGCCATCGAACTTATGTTTATAATACGTCCGCCGTCAAGAAGGTCCCATAGTTTTTGAGTAAACCGCAAATGAGAAAAGGTATTCACGTCAAATTGCCTTTTTAATTTCGATATTTCCATACCTTCCATCGGACCTGCCATGACGCATCCTGCCACATTTATCAATAAATCGATTTTCTTAACCTGCCTTGAAATAGATATTGCTGCACCATCAATAATGGATTCCTTTTCCATATCAATAAAAAAAGGAAAAACATTTGAAGAAATTTTTCTTAAATTTCTCTCATAGTCAGGATTTCTATATCCGGCAAAAACAATACAATCTTTTGAAAAGATTTCCGTCAAAGCCTTGCCAATGCCGGATGTAGCTCCTGTTATAACGACAATTTTCTTTTCCATACAATTTCTCTAGTCGATATATGAACCGAACAACGGCAGATATAATGCCAATGCCAACGTTAATACTATTGACCCGATAACTATCAACATTAAAGGCTCTATCATCTTAGTCATTGTATCAACAATGTCATCAAGTTTCTTATCAATAAACTTTGTCGCCTGCATTAACATATCACCGAGACGACCTGACTGTTCACCCGTTGCAATCATAAACAGTATCATCTTTGGAACACATTCCGTTTGTCTTAATGCAACAGACAAATGCTGTCCCTGTTGTACCAACAGCGTTGCCTTATCGATACTGTCTTTTAGTGTATAGTTTGTAAGTGTTAATACAGCCAAATATAAACATTCAACAATAGGAACACCCGCCTCGTATGCAACCTGCATTACCGCAATAAAGTTAGCGAAATTTGAATATTGGACAAGCTCCTTTAATAAAGGAATTTCCAATGATATTTTATCAATCTTTCTGCGGCTGGGCTCCCATTTGAACAGATATGTAATTGAATAAACAATGGAGGCCAGTAATAACGGGACTAAATACCAGAATTTTTTGAGTGTAATACCTGCATCCATCAACGTCTGTGTAATCCAAGGCAAACTTTTACCCATACTATCGAACATGTCCTTAAATACAGGGAATACAAACATCAACATAACTAATACAATTACAACCGCCAACGCAATTACGAAACACGGATACATAAGTGTACCTATAACCTTGCCTCTGATTGCCTGCTGTTTGCCGAGAATTTCCAACAAACGGTCTAATGTTTTTTCCAATTCACCTGAATCTTCACCTGCCTTACACAAGCCGATGTATATTTGCCCGAACTGCTCAGGATATTTTGCCAGAGTATCCGCAAAAGTTGAACCCGCCATAATCTGTGTACGAAGTTCTTTTGCCACCAGCCTGATTTTTAATTTTGCTGCATCATTTTCTATGAACAGTAAAGATTCAATCATCGGGATACCGGATGCCGATAATATCTGCATTGTTGACGTAAAGTCAATTTTGTCAGTCAAACTCAAAGCCTTCATTTGACCTGCTTTTGAAGCAGAAGCCGCATCGGCCTGCGCATCTTTGCCCGCACGTTCTTCGTAAATTTTCGTAGGCATAAAGCCCAGTTTACGAACACTTTCCTTCGCCTCACGGACATCTTCCGCCGTGACTTTTCCTTTTACGATTTCTCTTCCGTTTTTTAACGCTTCATAATTGTATATTGCCATATTCCACCTACTCGTTTACTATACCAAGTACCCTTATAAATTCATCTATTGTTGTTTTACCTGCTATGATATGCCCCATGCATGATCTGTTTAATGTACGCATACCGTTTTTTACAGCCATTTCTTCAATTTCTATATCGTGCGCGCCTGATGCAATCAGTTTACGAATACCTTTAGTAATCGTCATTATTTCATATACACCAAGTCTGCCTTTATAACCGCTGAACCCGCATTTGTTACAACCAACGGGGCGATATAAAGGCGTTTTCATTAATCTTTCTATCTCTTCTTCATCAACCGTAATCTGAGAAACTTCTTCTCTTGTCGGATAATACTCTTCTTTACAATCGTCACACAAACGGCGGACAAGTCTTTGTGCTATGACACCGGACAAGGTTGATGCAACCAGATAATCTTTAGCACCCATTTCTACCATACGGGTAACTGTTGCAGCTGCCGAGTTTGTGTGGACCGTACTTAACACAAGGTGACCTGTTAACGCAGCCGATATCGCAATTTCAAGAGTTTCATAGTCACGGATTTCACCGACAAGTATAATATCAGGGTCCTGACGAAGTATTGCTCTCATACAGGACGCAAATGTAATACCCGCCTTTGCATTAATCTGTGACTGGTTTATGCCCTCCAACTTGATTTCTATCGGGTCCTCAATCGTTGTAATATTTACATCTTCGTTATTCAAACTTTTTAAGACAGAATACAACGTTGTGGTTTTACCTGAACCGGTAGGCCCTGACGTTAAGATAATACCGTTCGGACAAGTAACCATATTTTTTATTATAGCAATATCCTCATCCGTACCACCGACAAGATTTATATTTTTATCCGCTGCATTCAATGAAACAGCCGGTGCCAATACACGGATTACAACCTTCTCTTTTCCGGCAACAGGCAAAGTGTTAATACGGAAATCATAGGATTGATTTTTATATTTTATGGAGAAAGTACCATCCTGAGGTCGTCTGTGTTCCGCAATGTTCATCCTTGACAATACTTTAAAACGTGAAATAACGGAAGTTTCGACTTTTGAAGGGACATCCAGTACTTTAGACAACATACCGTCTTTTCTGTAACGGACAATATAACCATCCAATCTTGGCTCAATATGAATATCGGATACATGAGAATCGATTGCTGTCGTTATAATTTGATTAACAAACTTCGCAATCGAACTGCTTGTTTCCTGAAGTTCACTGTCAACCTGCTCCCACAAAGATTCTTCAACTTGTAAAGAGGCTGTTTCCTCTTCAATATTTTTGATAATCGCCTGAGTTTCTTTTTTATGCTCGGAGAAAAAAGTTTCCATACAGTTTTCAAACTCATAGTGAGTCATCAGCAACTGTTTTGGATTTTGTCCTGTTAAATAAATAATTTCTTTCAGAACATCAGGCTTCACCGGAGCCACAACACCAAGTACCAGAGACTTACCGTCTGACGAAACAGGAACGACTTTATTATTTTTTATAAAATCTTCAGGTAAAATGTTGATAAAAGAGGCTTGTTTTGCCAGCTGATCAGCGGTTACCATTTCATAACCGGTCTGATCATGCAATACTGATTTTAACTGTTCAAGGGTAATAAAACCAAGTTTGAACAGCATTGAACCAACAGGAACCTTTTGACGTTTACTCTCCGCCAATGCCTGCAGCAACTGAACATCAGTAATATAACCGCGCTCAATAAACAACTCACCTAATTTTGAGTGAGGCTGGGGTACAACATTTTGTGCTCCGAACGGACTTTTAGGCATTCCTGCATCAGCAGGCAAATCCGTAAGATTTAAACTCGCAATCAATTCCTCTAAATCATTGTCGGGAACCTGAATGAACTTTATAGGATACTGAAATGTCATCCTTAATTTTTCACTTATGGTATCCTTATCAGACTGCGAATTTACAGCTACGAATAAAAATCGGTCTTTTACACTGATAGGAACAAACTTATGTTGTTCCATCAGTGTTTTATCGACTTGATTTAATATTTGTTTATTTATACTGTTTTTTAGTCTGTTTTGTAGTTCATTCATTTTATGTTGTTTTTATCAATACGACATACCTTACATCTTACAAAGTTGATTCTCCAACGTTTGCAGGATTTTCATCATCAACTATAATTTTTGGAGTAATTAAAATAACCAATTCAGATCTTGATTTATCCGTATGTGTACTTCTGAAGAATGTACCCAATCCCGGAATATCACCAAGGAACGGAACCTTGCTTACATTTTTTGTTTCTGTTTCAGAAATCATACCTGCAAGAACAAGAGTATCCCCGTCTTTTACTCTAACATTCTTTAAATCAAGATTGTTTCTCTTTAACAAAGTAGCCAATAAATCTTTTCGATCTCCTACAATAGAATCTGCTTCTTCACGACCTGATATAGTTGTATATTCAGGTTTCAAATTCATATATACATAACCATCCGGTGAAATAAACGGAGTTACCGTAATCTTTATACCCAAGTCACTGTCTGTTTCAACCGTTCTGGTAACAGTAGGTGCAATCGTTGAAAATCCACCGGAACCTGAATTCATTTCAGTCTTTATTGTTTTAATATAGTCCTGAGTCAAGTCAATTACCGATTCCTGACCGTTTGTAACAAGTATTCTGGGATTAGATATATTCCTTGCCTTATCATTCTTCATCAACAAAGACAAAGTATATAACAACTGATCTTTACCGGTACGGGTCCAATACGGATTATCGCCATGGCCTAATACTCTTATTGGTTTTGCGGAAACACCACTATCGCCGCTAAAATCAAGAGATACGTGTTTTGTAATCAATTGCCACTTATTACTAAATTCTCTTGTACCTGCATCATTAAGTTCAATAAGTGAAAACTCAATATATGCCTGAGGTTGACCCTTATCATTTTCTGCAATAAATTCTTTAATCATATCTACTTGTTGAGCAGAACCGCCAATCAGATTTACAGTACCTAATTGGGTATAATAAGCAACCGTAATTCCGCCCAAGCCAATTGAAGAACCTCCGGTAGATGCCTTACCGGAACAAGCAATTACACCTTCACCAAGAGTAATTGAATCCGAACCACTGCTGCTGTCTGAAGCCGCACCTGTCATAATACCTGCCGCGCCACCAGTTGAAGTACCCATATCACCGGTGTTCGGTAATAACATCTTACAAATCATATCAGCCATCTGCTGAGGAGTTGAGTGATTTACCTTAAAAGATGTTGTCGTAGGTTTTTTATCAAACTGATCTATAACTTTTTTAGCAATCGCAACATCATTGTCACCGCCAAAAATTATTACTTCATTTGTTGCCGGATTGGAAGATGCAATATTTGCATTTGAAATTCCGGGTTTACCCATTGCAAATATATTTGAATTTAAGAAATTTGCAACCTCACCTGCATTTATATATTTTACCGGGATAATTGCCATTTCCTGCTTTGCAACAGTCGCCCCATCTTGTCCGCTTGTTATAACCAACGTATTGTCAAGCAATGAATAACTTAAATCCGTTGCCGTTAATACCATATTGAATGCTGAATTTAACGGAACATTGACTAAATCCATTGTTACGTTTCCGGAAACATTACCCTTAAAAATAATGTTCAACCCCGCTTTATCAGCAAACATTCTCAAAACTTGTTTTACATCGGAATCTCTCAAACTCAAACTTATCGGAAGAGTCTTGTTGGTAATACCGCTATTTGACTCTAACGAAATAGTTGAAGCTTGTGTTCCTCTGATACCCGGCACATAGTCCATACTATATGCGAGCAAATCGCCATCGACATCCATTGCCAAAGTCGATGCAACCGGAGTTGTCAGCGTAAAAGCTAACAACATCATACTTACCGTAAATTTTTTAATCGTATCTTTCATTACCGCTCCTGCTTTATCTTCTTATTATTATCACTTCTTATTTTTTAGATCCGCCAAATTTACTGGATAAATTTGCAATCTGATTGTATGTTATACTGTCTTTACCTTCTGCCAACAATTCACCGACACCGGCTTTATATACGTTAGCACCCATCTGCACCGTTACTACGGATTTGCCGATAGACAGAACTTTATAACCGTTCAAGATATCTCCGGACCTTACGAGATAATCAGAACCATCAACATTCAATATTGCCGACGGACTGATTTTGTCGTACATAATACCGGAAACCTTTGTTGTTACAACTTTTCTTGCAGTTTCATCAGCAGCCGGCTCTTCCAAAGGAGGAAGAACGTCATATTGCAGATTATCTTTAGGTATTGATGCAAGTAATGCTGCCTCACTTGGCGGCATAAACGGATTTGCTCTGCCCATGTTTTCCACATTTATGGAAATCATAGCATCAGTATCCCCTTCTTCCGGAACTTCTACTGTCGAACCCTCACCTGAAGCATCATCCATAGGAATTACATTTTCATCCTGTGCAACAGGAAGATCTTCCGATAAAACTTCTTCTTCATCTCCGGAATTGCAACCTGAAAGATTCACGGCAACAACAAGTGCTAACGCAACTGTACAAAATGTTGTCCAAAATCTCTTCTTCATAAGCATCCCTGTCATGTTTTTCATACTCATTTTTAAATCCATTTTCTCTCTACTTATAATTCTTGTACCATAGACATAACGATTATAGTCGAATATTCAAAATAACGTATCAATCTTTTAGTGTATTTATTCTTACATTATTTAGAAAATTGCAATACTATAATAATACGCATGATAACATATATAGCAAAATTTGGCAAAAATAACTCAATATGCAAATTTCTTCGCAAGAAAATTTTACATCTCGTATACAAATAGAGGCTTTTACAACATATATCAATAATTTTTATCCGTTTATATCTTTTTTAGTCCCAAAATATATTAAGTTATATTAAGCCTCTACCGGCATTCTTTCATAATTATTTGTAATAGCATGCATGTATTCAATAATTTCCGCAAAATATAAAAGATTAACGTTTCCGTTCAATATAAAATCAGCATCACTTCTGTACGGCTTAATATATTTTTCACCTGCATTTATAAGGTACTCCCAATGCTTAATTGCATTTTCTTCATCCTGATTACGTTCTTTACATGCTCTTGATATAAAACGCTCTTTGCGGACATCATTATCTGTTTCTATATATATTTTTATATCAAAAATATCACGGACACCGTCATACATAGTTGCAATACCTTCCACTACAACAATTTTATTTGAAGAAATATCCTGAGCGTTCGGCAAAGATACACCCGTACCGTTCGGAAGATACATAGGAGCCTTGATGTCCTCCCCATGAGAAAGGTTAGCTAAATCACGTGATAAAATATCAAGCTGAAAGTTCGACGGAGCATCCAAATCAAATCCTGCATCTCTCAGGTTGTCAAAACCGCCATACTCTTTAATTTCTTTGGAAATATCGTTGAAATAATTATCCGTACTAAGAATTGATACGGGGAGATTAAATTTTTCGATATTCTTTTTTATCTCTTTACAAATTGTGGATTTGCCCGAAGCGGATTCACCTGTTATACCTATCAACAAGCGTTTTGTCGGATTATCAATTAATCTTCTCGAAAACTTATTGGCAAAATCGGGATTAACACCGACAAACAGCGGATTGTCACAACGTTTGTCATATGCCAAAATCTGTTTAAATTTTGATTGTAAGTAAAAAGCCAATAACTCTCTGCCGGTTTTTGAATTAAAATCGGGCTTTAAGATTTTGTCGGGGGAGTTTAACTCTTTTTCTATCAATGATTTCATACTTAGCTTTCCATACATTATTATAAAAATAATGTGATGATAAGAATAATACACCAGAAAAAATTTTTTTGCTACATCAGAATAATTTTGTTAATTTTTATTAAATTACAAAAAAATAATACCCACAGAATATGTTTTTTCTTGAAGTTATTTATCATTACATTTTCATCATGTTCACAATATAATACCGTTATTTTTCAATTCTATTTTTATATTTTGTTTTTCTTTTTCAAACTCAGATGAATTTATATTTAGTTCATTTGATTTTTTAATAATTAAATCTAAAAAATTATTTAAAATTAATAACTTGTTACCTCTGGCGCCATCTTCAATGGGTCTTTCTTTGTATATCTTATAAAATTCTATTAAATTATTGAGTTCTGTTTTCTTTGTCATTTTTAGCCTCTATTCTATTATATATTATTTACTGTAATTGAGTAAAAATATTTTCTAAAAGTTTCTAAATTAAGAAATAGCGGTGAAGATGAATTATGCGGATTAATAACTTTCATATACGGCGTTCCATTTATTGTTTTTAAAGCACATGCATATGCATGAGAACTTAAGATTCCTAAATCCGCATTTATTAGTGCTTCTACTTGCCCTCCACCTTTTCTTGTTGATGCCGTCATAACTAAATTTTTAAATTGAACTAAATGACTATCCGTAATTTGTGGTTTACCTGTACTTGGATCATCTAATAACATTTTGATATAACTATTTTTAGAACCATAAGGAGATACTCCAAAATTAAATACTTTTGCTGCGTGTCCTGCATTTCCTTCCACAACTCCATAAAATAGTTCAGTAGTTTCTAGCTCTTGAGGTCTGGACATCATTGATTTCACACCATCTAATTCCTTGGCTTCATCAATGAAAATAATATCCTCAAAATTAAATTCAGCATCCATATTCAATGCACTGCTATTACCTAAAACATAATGAGGATTTGCGGGATTTCTGGTTAAATCATCTAAAATTACCAGCGCTTTTTCCATATCTATACCTGAATTTGGATCCGCCATTTTTGTTTGCAAAAATGCAATCATTCTTTGTGATTGTTCATAAACTTCGTGCTTTTCATAGGCCTGTTCCAATAAATTTACACCTTTACTACCCTTTGAATAGTATGCACTGGTTTGGACAGAACCATCAACATCTTTCAAATCAACATCGACAGAAACTTTTGAATTTGGCATATGAACATTTAAAATTCCATCATGTTCCCTGAAACATTGGTTTATCATTTTTGCTTTTTCGGCAGGATTTTCCAATGCTGCTTGAATTGTTGAATATAGATAGCATTTCCCGGCTTCACGCTGTTTCACATAATATCCTGGAGGAAATAATTCAAAATAAGTGTCTTTAGAAATACTTAATTGCTTAACCTTAGTTTTATCAACTTTAATAAGCAATTTCCCTTCATGCTCAAAAACTCCACCTTCCTGAATTTTACTTATATTATCAGCTGTCAATTTTTCAATATTAGGAATATATAAGTCTTTAACTTGTTGTGTCGTTAAGTTTTCTTTTTTTGCTTTAATTAGCAGGTTAACATCATCTACTATCCTTTTATCTATAGTTCCACCTGCGTATAATCTCAACATATCCACATCAAGAGTACCGTCTTTCACAAGTTCAACCATATCTTTATAACACTGCTTAACGGATGGGATCTTTTTATTTACCGCATAAAATTTAATTGAATCAATTGCATTTATTTGAGGATTGTCTTTTGCGATCTTCATTAATTCATTAAATAGAGCTTTATCTTCAGGAGTATCCAATAAAGTTAGATACTGTATATTATTTTGTTGCTTGGTTCTAAGCATTCTAGCAAGCCTGTTGTAGTCATCTAACGATTCACAATTTAAAACATAATCTTTTAATATCGGAATCACATTAGAATTAGCAATTTCTTGTTTTATTTCTTCTATAGATATATCCTGTTTAACACTTGGTTTTTGTATAGCATTATCTCCGGTAACATCGACTTCATAATATTTGCCAATATCTTCAACCGAATAATCACTTCCACCTAGTACCGCATTTTCATTAAGTATAGCTTCATCCAAAATATCTGTATCCGGATTTTGTTTATGGGCTATTTGAGATTCTGTTCCAGAGACAGATGTTTCCGGCTCCGGCTTTGGCGCAACAGGATGTTCATTCCCGCCTAATACAGTATTATTTAGCTCTGCTTCTCCCAAAATTGCTTCGGTACCCATGCCCGGTTCAGACTGCACAAGTGCAGATTTTTGTTCGTCATACCGTTTTGCCATTTCTTTTCTGTATACGTCACCATTTCCATAACGCGGATCGCTAGGATCTTCAATCAGGTTACCATTTTCGTCAAATCCTGTATTTGCTTTTTGGGCATCTGATTGAACAGATTGCTCTGATCCTTTTGACACAGAAGGACCAACATTTGAGGCAGGATGTGCTTGGGTTTCAATTGCTGTAATCGTTACCTTGCCGTTATTATTTGTAATTACTAAGGATACTCCTGTACCTTTATCAGGAACATTTACCTTAGTACCTGCAGCCGGGATAGGAACATTCAACCTTTCACCACCTTTTACTACGATACATACATTTGAATTAGTTAAACTTGCCCCAATTGGAGCACCACCGGTAGTATGAGATACAACTACAGCTCTTTGCAACGGCACTAATTCTGTAGTTTTTGTGTTTGCGGGATTAGTTGACACTTTTGGAGCAGTTTCGCCTGTGTGAACATTTTTCGAAGTTATATTCGTCTCTGTTTTTGGAGCCTTTTGTACAACAACATAAGGATATTTAGCCAAAAACTCATCTATGTTGCACTCCACATCAACTCCGCCTGCGTATGGGTCATGGTATGTAATCATCTGCGTTTCCGGATCATATCCAACAATTGAACGTGCATGAACTTCCCATGTCGCCGTTGCCATATCTCTTTTGGAATCAAAGTTTTCAAGAACAGACTTTATTTCAGCAGGATCATTTATTGACCTGCTATATGTTCCATGCAAATACATACTTGCGTTTATATCACTATGTTCAAGTGCACCGGCTACATTTTCCAATGTGGAAATATCCACATTTGCTATATTGTCAGCAGATTTTCCTGCTCCCCCAATATTTCTGGTAAGTACCGCCTGATGAATCATTTCTATACCCGGAGAGGCTCCGTCCCCAAGCTGTGTAAATTTTGATTTAACAGGATTACCTCCCGGGAATTTAATCACACCCCCTCTATTAGACTTCAAATGTACCAAAATATCACCTGATGCAGTTTCTTCTAACATAGAATATAACTGAGCTCTGCCATAGGAAGAATCAGTCATCGAATTCAAGCTTGATACCAGCCAGCAATTGTTGGAACCTTTTTGTTCAATCATAGCAAAGCCGTTTGGAGGGAATAATCTTTCAAAAGTTTCCCTTGACATCTTTAATTCTATTGCTTTACCATCACAATTTACAAACAACTTTCCGTCAACAGAACATACATCACCCTCATTTGTATATTTTGTAATTTGAGAGGATGAAATTCCGTCTAATTCTCTTATTTGTGTTACATTGCCCTCCAATGCTTGATTTACTTTATTAGATCTTACTTTTCTACCGTTACCGATAACATGAACAGAAGGCTCTTCCATACCTTTATTCACAAGTTTAACTACATCCCTTTGGGATGCTTTCGGTTTTGTAGTAAACAAATCAGAGAAGAAACCAGCTGGTCTCACAGGAGTTTTATTTGTTACAAACCACTGATATGTTTCTTCATCAAGTAATAGCCCCTCCGGAAAATCTTCTTTTGTTACTATTCTATACCCGCCGTTACCGTCAGCGGTTCGTATTTTACTCGCATCCAACCCATATGTACCGTCAGCATATTCTACATATGGTATTTCATATTCAATTCCGTTTTGTTCATGCTTAACATAATCGACCAACCTATCACCATTAGAGAAATCTGCCTGTCTGGTTACCGTAGATTCATCAAACGCAACACTCTGTTTTGGTGTTGTAGCATCCGCATCAGGTTTCGGGGTTTGTACATCAGCATTATGTGCCGGCGTTGCAATATCTGTTTCAGTCTTTGGAGTTGCAACATCAGTTTCAACCTTTGCCTTTGGAGGAGTCAAATCAGCATCAGCCCGTGGCGCACTTATGTCGGGACTTGTTTTTGGTGTTGTCGGGGTTACATCTGTATGAGCTTTTGCGTGCGGGTTTGCTGCACCATCAACGGCACCTTTTACTCCTCGTCCTGCGCCACCTGATATCCTTGCTATCAACATACCGCTTATCATATCAACAGCAGTATCCGTTAGTCCATATTCCCCGCCCTGAGCCTTCGTCACTAAATATGAACCTCCGGCATTCAGAGTTTCTTCCAAAAATTCTTTTGCAACACCTTTAGCAACATCCTCACTAACTCCAAATGCTTTCATCAACTGTGGAGCTAAATCACTTGAAACAGAACCGACTGCAGCAAACGACATATTCATCAAACCTTTTTTAGCAGCTTCTTCTCTGGATACCCCGTCAAGTCTATCCAGGGCATATGTAGAGGTAAAGGTTGCGCCCGCTGAATATGCGGCTTTACCGCCTTTTGCAACTACTTTTGTTATAGTTGAAGCTTCTTTTGTTGCTTTGGCACCGGTTTGTACTTTTTGAACAGCACTAAATGCTTTCTCCGTTTTAACTGCGGCTTTTTCAACTTTACTTGCAAATTTGGCATATTTTACAGCTTTTGTACCCCATTTGGAAGCACTTGCTGCAAGTCTGCCCGCAGCCGCCTGACCTAACCCCGGTATAAACTGCATTGCAATTGTACCTGCAATTTCGCCGCCTGCCTGCGTTACCATCGATGCGACTTTTTCGTTTTCGTTATGTTCGATGACATCCTGCACAATATTTTGGTTACCAAATGCGCTCCTTGTTACCAATTCTATATCTTTACTCATCTGCTCCAATGTTTTTCCGCCGGTTGCAGCATCAAGCTCTTTATTTGCATTTTCTATAGTGTCATCCAAAAACTTCCTTAAATACTGTTCTTTTTCTTCATTTGTAAAAGATATCCTGCCCATAACAGGTGAATAAGACAGTATAATCTGGTCAACAGTTGCATCATCCATTTGAAAATTCTTTTTTACTTTTGCTCTTAATCCCTCGTATGTTTGTTCAAATTTGCAATCCACAGCTGCCGCTCTTGTCGTATTCATGTTTGTTGCATATTCATATTTATCAACTAATTCTTTCCGCGCTGCAATTTTACTTTCATCAAAAGGAACACCCGTTCCGGAAAATCTCAGACCGTCCTTATTAAAGCCTCCGTTTTGGAAGATGTCATTAAATTCTTCTTCCGTTTTTGCATTTTGCAAAGCCTCTGCCCAATCGGCATGTTCTTTTACTTCTTCAGCCATATCCGCATTGGTTTTCATTCCGACAAAATACCCCATACCCCAATCACCAATTTTCGCCGACCACGACCCTTTCTCGGCAGCTCTTGCTTCGTTAAATTGTGTAGCGGCTTCCTTTTGTTCTTGTGCTGCAATATTTTGGGTTTCTGCCATTGCTTCTTTTTTGGATATCTTTCCGGCACTGGCACGTTTTGCGGCTATTGCACCTCTTAAACCGTCCAGAGCCCTTTCCAATCTCGCAGGATTCGGCTTTGGCTCATATCCTATCGCAGCAAGCCCTTTTTCAAAATCGTTTGTATATTTGTCAATCTCTGCTTTTGGGACTCCCACATTGCTTGCAGCATCTGCCAAATTTGACATCATACTTCTCAGTACATTTTTTTGAGCATTCTGCCCTTTAGGAGTAATTGCCGCCCCCCACTCACTTAACACTGTATCGATAATAGAAGAATCTTTTTGCTTATATTTGTCATACTTGTCTAAAACAGCTTCAATATTGTCTGCCGTAAACTTTTTATCTACAAGGTTTTGCATTTTCTGTATACTGTCAGCACCATGATTATGGTCAGCTATATCATAAAACTCTTTTGCAATACCATCAGCCTCTTTTTGCCCGTTTTTGCGCAATTCAGCCATTCGTTCAGGAGTCGTTTTTACCAGCACCTTTTGCCCTTTTAACTGCCCGTCTTTTAAGTTCGGGTTTAATTTTTTTAACTGCTCTGTCCTCGCCTTAATCTGCTCTTCTGACGGATTAGTAACACCTTCACCCTTATAAAGCGCCCACGCAAGAGCTTCAAAACTATTCGCACCGGTTTTATAACGGCGTTCTTGTGTAAATTCAGACACTAAACCTTGATTAACCGGCCCTATTTCCCCGTCTTTTGTCAGTACATGTTGCTTACCGTCCACTCCCTGAACCAGAGAGCGACCTCCCCCTAAGTCCTTAATTTTTATAAATTGCTTATTAACAGTTTTCCCGTTTTCAGTAACTTTTCCTGTAACTACCTGATCTAACTCTGTCTTGCTCAATTTACTATCCCCATCAGTATTGAGCATATTAAAAATAGAACGCTCTTCATCGGTCTTGCACTGCTTTATATCAAAGCCGACCTTGAATTTCGTCCAATCTATATTTGCATTACCTTGTGTTTTGCCAATATTTGGATTTGCCAAGTTATATTCTTCCTGTTATCAATAAGCAACAGTAACGATAACGGCAAATACTACAAAATCTTTAACCGAAATTTAGCCGCATACCCCTCCAAAATATGCAAAACTCATACTATATGGCTTTTAAGGTAAAGTTTTATTTTTAGCCTTTGTTACATTTTGTTACATCTTTACGAAAGTTATATTACCGTTTTCTGAATCAATTTTAATTTCATCACCGGACTTAAATTCCCCTGCAATAATTTTTGTGGATAGCGGTATTTCAATGTATTGCCTTATAACTCTTCTAAGCGGACGGGCACCGTACAAAGGTTCATATCCCTCTTTTGCAAGGAAGTCTTTTGCCGCATCAGACAGAGTAATACTCATGCCTTGTTCTTCAACCCTGTTTTTTAATGCAGAGGTCTGAATTTCTACAATCTTCGCCAAATTCTCGACAGTCAACGGATTAAACGTTATTATTTCATCTATTCTGTTAATAAATTCAGGTTTAAATTTTTCTCTCAATATCTGCTTAATTTGCAGCTGTCTGTCATTTTCGGTCAATCTTTCATCAAGCAGTGTGTCACTGCCCAAATTGCTTGTCATAATTATAACCGTATTTCTGAAATCTACAAGTTTTCCCTGTCCGTCTGTCAATCTTCCGTCATCAAACATCTGGAGCATTATATTGAAAACTTCCGGATGCGCTTTCTCAACTTCATCAAACAATATGACCGAATATGGTTTCCTTCTCACAGCTTCCGTCAACTGTCCACCTTCTTCATATCCGACATATCCCGCCGTAGTACCGGTTAATCTTGATATAGCGGATTTTTCCATAAATTCACTCATATCAATTCTTATGAGCGCATCCTCATCATTAAACAAAAATTCTGCAAGCGCTTTTCCTAATTCGGTTTTTCCGACACCTGTCGGCCCGAGGAATAAGAACGAGCCTATCGGACGTCTGCCGTCACGAAGTCCGGAACGGGAAAGTCTTATTGCGTTGGATAATTTATTTACAGCCTCTTCCTGTCCGATAAGCCTTTTGTGCAGGTAATTCTCCATATTAATGAGTTTTTCCGTCTCATTTTCCAACAACCTTGTAGTAGGAATACCCGTCCATTTTGAAACTATTGAGGAAATGTCATCACCGTCTAAATATTCTTTCAATAAGTGCTTTTTAGACCTGTCACCCTGTAAATCTTTTAGTTTCTTTTCCAGTTCCTGCATATCTTTCAATTTATTGTCAAGGTCAGTTGTAAGTTTCCCCTCTTTTTTTGCCTGTTCTATTTGGGAATTTAAAACTTCCAAATTGTTTTTAATTTTTGTGGTCGCTGCAATTACTTTTTTCTCCTGCTCCCACTGATACTTCAGTTTACCGATTTTTGCTTCAAGGTTGTCTATTTTTTTAGAAAGTTTTATAATCTTTGAATCATTTGAACCCTCATCCGACAGAGCTTTTCTTTCAATTTCGAGCTGAACTTTTTCTCTTGTACAATTATCAATTTCCTCAGGTACCGTATCAATATTAATTCTCAAGGCGCTTGAAGCTTCATCTATCAGGTCAATAGCCTTATCAGGCAAATACCTGTCTGAAATATAGCGGTGAGAAAGTTTTACAGCCTGCACAATTGCTTCATCCAATATTTTTATGCCATGGAAAATTTCATAGTTATTTTTAAGCCCCCTTAATATACTTATTGCAACCTCAATTGGAGGTTCATCAACAAGCACGGGCTGAAATCTTCTTTCTAAGGCTTTATCTTTCTCTATATATTTTTTGTACTCATCTAATGTTGTAGCACCTATAACTCTTATTCTTCCGCGAGATAACATAGGTTTAAGCAAATTACCTGCATCAACTGAGCCTTCTGTTGAACCCATCCCCATTATTGAATGAATTTCATCAATAAACAGCATCAAATCATCTGTTTTATCTTCAATTTCTTTCAGAACTTTTTTAAGACGTTCTTCAAACTCACCTCTGTATGATGCACCCGCAAGCAAGGCACCTAAATCCAAAGAAAGAATCTTGTCATTTTTCAAACTGTCCGGTACTTCACCGCTTATAATTCTTTGTGCCAACCCTTCGACTACTGCTGTTTTACCTACCCCGGGTTCACCTACTATTACCGGATTATTTTTAGAACGTCTGTTTAATATTTGTATTACACGTCTTATCTCATCATCACGACCAATCACCGGGTCTAATTTTTTCAGTGCAGCAATTTTTGTAAGGTCTGTCGTATATTTTGCAAGTGCAGACTCTTTTTCTTTAGAGTCTTTTGTCAGGTTTCTTTCAGACCGGTCTTTATCATCAGACGAATCCTGCGTTTTTGCTTTTTCTGAAGTTTCCTGCCCGTTCACAATATCTACACGCTCAATACCTTTTACAACCTCAGTCATTTTGTCATAAAGCTCGCCCATAGAAATTCCATATGACTTAAAAACTTTATACATAACGGAGTTGCCCGATTTGAACAAAGCCATAAAGATATATTCTAACCCGACTATGTCATCATTATATCTGGCAGCTTCTCTTTCTGCATTTTCGATTAGTGTGATAGTTTCTTGAGCAAGCGGCATATCACCTCTGCGGGCAGAAAGATTTATCCTGTTTATTCTCGGAATACTGTTATTAAAATCTCTTATTATTCTCGGATTATTCAGACCAATCTTTTCCAATATCAGTTTTGGTAAATCATTTTCATCCATAAATAATGCCAGCATAATATGCTCAGGCATAACGGATTTGTACTCTCTTGCATAAGCAATAGTTTTTGCCGAATGAATAATATACTGAAGATGTTCCGTTAATTCCATAAAATCCCCGCAGTCTGTACTTTTTTATATACTAACATTTATTTTAATAAATAATGTCATATAATCGATTGAACTTTAACAAAAAAAGCCGAAAAAATTTTTTTCGGCTTTTTTAACATCTGTAAGTTTTACCAACTAATTTGTCTGAATAAATAAACTGATTATATCATTTATTGCAGCAAATTGTCTTTGATATTTCTGAGCCTGGACTTCTAAAATATTAATTTGCTTTTTATATTCCAGAACATTTGTCTGACACTCTTTTACTGACTGTGTAAGCCTTTCCTGAACCTGCTGGGCTTCCTGCAAAACATTTGTCATAGATATACCCAGTGCTTCCATTGTTTGCTTAATTATAAGAGCACCTGTCTGCTTTGAAACCCCGGCAGGGATTTTAGTAATTAATTGTCTTAATACTGCGACATTTGCCGGAAGATCCATTTCCTCTATCACAGCCTGATTATTATAATCATTTGCTTTAAAGTTCATTAAAGTGCTGTTTAAAGCTTTATCTATGGAATTTTCTGAACTGTTCATCGAAAAATCAGACATTCCCGAGTTAAACCCTTCAAAAGTATCAGAACCAAAAGATGAGTCCGTAACGGATTTTTCACCCAGACCCTCGAATGTCTGTACTTTCTCTGAATCCTGCTCTTCAGAATTTTCCTTTACAGGAATAATTTCAACATCTGACTGTTGTTTTAGCGCCTCTACAATCTTTTTACCGACACCTTCTGCCATTTTTGTATTGTCCATATCTTTAAAATCCTTTATATTATACTTCCTATACGACGATTATATTAGAAAGGCAAAATTATTTCAACATGCATATAAAAAAACATAGAAACTTTTTCTTATAAAAAAGACGGACACGAATGTCCGCCTTTTTTATAACGCTTTTGATATAACTGAAATTATGGCATTAATATTGGCTCATTCATATCAAAGTTGTTGTATATAGCAAGTAATGCTGCGATATCTGATTTTGAACCGTTATTCAAGACATCAGCAACATCTGTATAGCCATGAGAATTGTCAGCTAACCAACTTGAAACCTCAGCGGCCAGAGCTGCAACTACATTATCCATTTGAACTTCATTTTCACCATAGTACAAATGTTCAATACCTGAACTCCAAGTTGTATCATCAGTATCCCATGCATCCATATTCATAACGAAGCTTATACCGTTGTTGACGTTAAACATTGAATAATCACCAACACCATATACGCTGAAGTTTCCTTTATTCATGTTTTCTGCTGATATTATGCTGAAAGTAGTGGTATCAACATTACCGTCTACATCAACGTTGAAGAACAATCTGGCATTATTGTAGCCTTCTGAGATAGTCAAAGTATCATTATTATCAGACATACCCATATCACTAACAATAAGGCGAGTATTCTTATCAAATGACCCTACGGTATAAGTATCATTTGAAAAATCATTTGATGAAGAAACTACATCATGTCCGCCACCATATGTATATGTAAAGCTTGCGTTGTCTTCAGGACTTGATGCAAATGAATTTGCAGAAATAACGTTATATGCACCGTTTGATACAACAGAACTGTTATTTGCAACCATTACAGCATAGTGATTTACGCTTGCTTCATCTTCTGTTGACCAATCATACGCAAGGTTTCCTGCATTATATTCTGCGGTAACATTATAAGTACGGTCAGCGTCAGTGATTGTCAGACCTTCAAATTTATTGGTTGTTATGTCATAACCGTCATCTTCGGAAATGCCGTTTATATAATAGTTAACAGATGCAAAAGTATCTTTTTTAGCGTTAAATGCATTTAATTCCAATCCGTTGAAATATACATTGTCACCTGATTTATTAACAAGGTTATTAGAGAACAATGTATTTTTATCAAATGAATAATTCTTCAATTCAATTGAATCAACATCATTTTCACCAAGGTCAGATACAATATTATATTGAATGCCTGCAGTGTTTCCGATATCACCTTTGAATACGAACTTGTCATTTCCTGTTCCTGATACAATATCTACACCGTTATCAAATTTTTTGACGGTGTATTCATTATCACCGCTTGTACCGATATACATATTCTTGAACAAATCGAAGAAGCCGTTTTTAACCTGATTATACATCTTCTTTTCTGCTTTTGTTGCAGGTTTGGTTAATATGTATGTGAGAACGTCCTCTATATCGGAGTCTTCGGGTAAAAATCCGTTTTCAACAAGTTTTGCCTGTGCATTAGCAACATATGTCATGAGCTTGTTCAGCATTAATACCTGATAAACTTCCATATCATGTTGTGATATAGTTTGTTCATTTCCGTTTTTGTCAACAACGGTTATGTTTTCAAAAATGTTGGATGTTGTTTCTGTTACGGTTTCAATACCCGTATTATAATCATAGTCATAATCATTACTTCCCTCTGCATAAATACCAACACCTCTTACCTTATTAATAAGTCCCGGAATCATATTCAGAGCGGAATTGATAGTTTTAACCATTTCCTTAATCGTAGCCGCATCAGCATCATCATCATCAAAAGAACCGATAACAGACATAACTTCCATAACTTTCTCATAAACTTTCGGGATATCTATACTTGCAAGATTACTTACACCTTTAGTATCTGTCAGGAATGCAAAAGAAGTATCTCCAAACATACTTGCCATATGGATATCATTAACATCAACGCCTTTGATTGTTATTGTATCATTTCCGCCGCCATCAACAACAACGGTACCCGCAGTGAAAGAATTAACGGTGTATGTATCATTACTGTGGTTATCAGTAGATAGCATAACAGTCTGACCTTTTGCGCCTGTTGTAAACGTATTGTTACCGCCAAAAGAAATCATTACATCTTTGCCTTTTGTGCCGTTAAAAATATCATTTCCTTCAGAACCCAGGAATACATTTATATCCTTTAATGCTTTAGGAATTTTTAATCCTTTTGGCAAATCTATCTCTTCTTCTTTTACAAAATATTCAAGTAACTTAGAAGCCTTAATACTTTTTACCTCAATTTGAGCATCGCTGTTAAACAGCACATCGTTAACATTAACAGTATTTTCGCCTGATACTAATGTTAAAACGTCTTTTTGAGTATATAATGACGGATCTTCATATATATTTGACACACTTTCTATGTCGAAATAGTCGGTTACTCGCACCATTTCTTTAGTACCGTCAGCGTGAGTTGCTGTGATTATTAAATCATTAAATTCTTTTGAATATGTAAAATCAGCTTCTTCGTTAAATAAAATTTCAGGAATACCGTAATATTTTCCGTCATAATCCGTATCTTCTATTTTTTCAACAACAACGGTATCATTACCATCCCCTTTATTGATAATTATCTGGTTCCGGTGTTCTGCTGTCCGGTCAATATTAAAGTAATAAGTATCGTTTCCTTTTCCACCTTCCACTACATTAGTAGAACCGTTCGCATAAATTTTATCAGCCTTTTTGCTGCCGGTGATAACATTATGAAATCCTTCAGCGCCCTCAATCTTACCTTTACCGGATACATAAATTGTTTGGTCATACATATAATTTAGTGCATTATCTATATCAAATCCAATAATTCTGTCATCAGATGCAAAATAATCTTTTAATGTAACAGAGTCTTTATCACTATTTTTCTTAATAACAAGGTCATTACTGTTGCCGGCTTTAGTAAATTTTAAATCATCATCTACAAAAGAAAGAAAATCATCGCGGTCTGAACCAATAATTACATCTTTTCCTGAACCGCTTTCAAATATGAACGTATTTTCACTGCCCGGTTTGTTTTGGACCAGATAGGTGGAATTAGTACTGTTATCCAGAACATTCACCATACCTTCCTCTGTAATTTTTACCTTTCCTTTTTTACCATGTACTTCTTTCACTGCTACCATCTTAATTTCTCCTTTTGTTATGTAACACATTTATCCAACACAAAAACCTAACACAATATCTGTTGTGCTAAGCCAAGAACTTTTTATAACAAGTAAAACTCTCTAATGAAAATAATTTTACCATTCTCCTAATCATCAAATCTTTTATGGTATTTATACCACATTTAAGATAAAATGTAAACAAACATTATCCCCCAAAAACATATTTGGAACAAATCTTAATATAAATACCTGCTACACGCACCCGGATTAAATTTTACAACCGAATGTTTTTATGTTAGATTCAGACATATAGGAGAATAGCTATGGCAAAAATGGCAGAAGTAAAAATATTTGACAATTCAAACGACAATACAAAATGGGAATTGGAAAAAGAATTGGAATATCAACCTTTATGGGATTTAGCCCACGGCGAAAACCCGCATCAGTCCGCAGGTATTTTGAAAACCTCCGGAATGGCCGATTTTGAAATCATCGGAGAAGATGCTTTATCATATAATGATGTGATAAATATATCCGAACTTTCCAACATACTATCGGAATTTTATGATGTATGTGCCGTTGCCATAGTCAGGGACTCTGCAATATGCGGGGTTGCTCTGGCTCCTGATATTGAAGAAGCATACAACAAAGCATTTGACTGTGATCCGATGTCATCATTTTTTGGTGCTATTGGTTTCTCGCAAAAAGTTACTTATGAAGTCGCAAAACATATAAATTCAATGTCGGTTAAACTAATCATTGCACCGGAAATTGAAGAAGACGGACTTAAATTATTAAAAGAAAATAAATTTACAAAAGTTGTTCTGATAAAAACACCGTTCAAGGAATTTAAGCATATATTGCAAAAAGAAATTAAGATTACACCTTTTGGAACACTTTATCAGGATATTAATCACAGCACACTCGGCAAAGATTCCTTTAATGTAGTCACAAAGACAAAACCTACGACAGAACAAATTGAAGATGCGGTATTTGCATGGAAAATCTCAAAATATGCCCGTTCAAATTCTATTATTATCGCAAAAGATTTTAAAACTGAAGCGATAGCGCAAGGTTTTGCATCCCCCGTTAATGCCGTTGAATTTGCAATGAATACAGCATGTGACGGGGCAAAGAACGCAATTCTCGCATCAGATAATATTATCCCGACAATTGATTGCGTATATGCTGCCGCTCAGGGCAGAATTTCTACAATTATCCAACCCGGCGGAGCGGATAATGAAAATAAAATTATTGAACTTGCCGACAAATACAATATTGCAATGATTCTGACAGGTATAAAAAATTATAAACATTAAAGATTTTGAAAGGATTTTTTATGGAAATAAAAAGTTGGGAAGAATATTTTTTAGACATGGCAAAAACCTGTGCAAGCCGTTCAAATTGTCTAAGAGCGCAAGTCGGAGCCGTAATTGTCGGGGATGACAAAAAAATTAAAGCAACCGGCTACAACGGGACCCCGTCAAAGGTAGAATCCTGCTATGAAAGAGGTTCTTGTTACAGAATGGATAACCATATTGAATCCGGCACAAGATACGAAACCTGCCGTTCAATACATGCGGAACAAAATGCTATTATACAGGCAGGTCAGGACCGTTGCAAAAATTCTACCATGTATATTTGGGGACATAATTTTATATGTATTTTGTGTAAAAGATTTATTGTTCAGTCCGGAATAAAAGAGGTTTACCTGAAAAAAGATGAAAATTCTCCGGTTCTGCACGTTACGGTAGAAGATTTGAGAAGAGAACTGGAAGAATAAATTTACAAACAAAAATTTTATAAGATAAAAAAACGGGTATTTGTAAACTACAAATACCCGCTGATTTTTCATACTTCAACTTTATCTGTGTCAAACTGACTTACCTGTTATTTCTTCAAGAAATCAGGGATTTCGATATTAGAAAATCTATCTGATACATGAGGAACAGACGGTTTTCTCTGAGTTTCAATATTTGCGAAACTGTTTGAGAAAGTAGTACCTGCAAATAAATCAGATACAGACCTGCTTGCATCAGCTTTCGGCACATCAATATTTTTCTTAACTTCAAAACCTGTCGCAATAACAGTAACATTGATTTCGTTTTGAATATTTTCATTAACTGCCGTACCGATAATAACCGTTGCATCTTCAGTAACCGCATCGTGAATAATATTTGCGGCATCAGAGATTTCATGCAATGTCATATCGGGTCCGCCTGTGATATTAACAATTACACCGGTTGCACCGTTGATAGAAGATTCAAGCAACTGAGAATTAATTGCAATTTCAGCAGCCTTTATAGCTCTTCCTTCACCCTGAGCACGACCGATACCCATCAAGGCTGAGCCGGAACCCTGCATTACGCTCTTAACATCTGCAAAGTCAACATTTATCATACCAGGAATTGTAATAATATCGGATATACCCTGAACACCTCTTAACAAGACTTCGTCAACTATCAAGAATGATTCTGTCAAAGACACCTGTCTGTCAACAACCTGCAATAATTTGTCGTTAGGAATAACAATTACCGCATCAACACATTCTCTAAGTTTTTCCAAACCTTGTTCTGCCTGGTTTTGTCTTTTACGACCTTCCCAGGAGAAGGGTTTTGTTACAACAGCTATTGTCAAAATACCTAATTCTTTTGCAATTTTTGCAACAATCGGAGCTGCACCGGTACCAGTACCGCCACCCATTCCGGCAGTAATAAATACCATATCAGCGCCGTCTAATGCTTCCGTAATTTCCTGTTGAGCCTCTTCTGCAGCCTTTTCTCCAACAGACGGGTCACCACCTGCGCCAAGACCTTCCGTTGATTTTGCTCCTAACTGAATTTTATTTTTAGTCTGCCCGTACTCTAAAACTTGTAAATCTGTATTCATCAACCAGAACTCCACACCTGAAAGTCCTGATTTAATCATTCTGTTTACAGCGTTACCGCCGCCGCCGCCGACACCAACGACTTTAATATTTGTAGGATTCACACCTGCTCTCGATGTCTGATCGGAAGCTGAACCCAATTGAGTTCCATCTTGCTTAGCGAAGATATCTGATACGAAATTTTCCACTGATTTTACCTCTTATATTTCTTTATATTACTTATTTCCTTACACCTTAACCCTATAATAGCATTAGGCTCTATGATAATATACTAACATACTATTTTAAAGAAAAAAAAAGTACAATAAATTTAACTGAATTATGAACAAAAGTTAAGGAAAGTTAAAATTTTGACAAAATATCCGCGCCAAAACCCCAATGTTATTAAATATTGACATCCCACTATCCCGCACACGGGGAGAGGGTAGAATTTCCTATTGAGCATTGTGAGATTCGGGTGTGGGATGATTTTTCCCCCCAGCTTCTCTTACTTCTCACCGATTAATTGCTTGTATCGTAAAACATTTTTATTTGGATGTAATGTTTTTATTACGGTTTTCTTTACGGGTTGGACTGACCCCTCACCCGAAAAATTGGTACTCGTTCCTCGCACCATTTTTCCTCCCTCTCCCGTCGGTAGAGGGGTATTATTTGCCGTGTCCGTGCTGCTGCTCGGACTTGCAATGACATTGTGTTTTGTCTTGACAACTTTTTTCTTATCAATGTGTTTTACGTTCTTCTCGTTTTCGTCTTTTGTTTCGTCTTTACCTAATGCCCATCTGAAACCAAAGGTTAATGCTACGCCGTTTCTGCCGCCGTTGCGTACCAT
>DBXD01000090.1:33650-49507 GCA_002309425.1 Cyanobacteria bacterium UBA1221 | reverse complement strand
ACAATACTCTAATAAAAAAGCAGATAACAATGATGTCATCTGCTTTTTTATGGGGCGGGTTGTGGGATTCGAACCCACGCGTAACGGAACCACAATCCGTGGTCTTAACCACTTGACGAAACCCGCCATATCCGCAATTTATTTTATCATATAAATATTTTTTGTCCAGACATAATAAGAAATCATTATATTATTACTGTTTCTAACGGAGCATATTCTTCTTTTATATCTTGTCTTTGCACACTAACAGGTCCATTTGCATTTTTTCTGAAATTTGAAAAATTTATAGACTGATATTTCTCAATTCCGCTGTTAATTACTTTACCAATTAAAACCTCCTCAACAAATCTGTCAATCGGCTTTATCGCCAAAGCAAGTGCGACAAAACCTCCCAAAGTTTTCAATAGTCGGCCTCTGCTGACTTCCGAGGACAGGTTCTTTATTAAGGCATTATTTACCGCAACTTGTGGAGTTTGTCCTTTTTGTCTGAAATTCGTAAAATCAGTATAATATTTATTATTTTTAAATTCTTCTGCAGAATCTAATATACCTTTTTTAAGAGATATTATTTTATTAATTTCATCCTCAGCATATGTCAGTACATTCGTTTCTCTGTTAGGATTTGTTATTTTTTGTACCGATTTATTCAGCCTGTGTCTGATTTTCTGAGTCAATTTCATATTAACAGTCTGCTTTTTAAACATTCTATTTTTAACATCCGATAAAAATGTTTCTACACACTCTTTATCTCTGCTATCAAATTCATGCAGATTACCGTTGGCAATAAATTCTTTTGCAAGTTCGTTTACTTCTTCTTTTTCATTTATCGAAATTTTACTCTTACTGAACCTCCCGAACTGAGAAAACAGATTTTGCCCTGCCTTAACCGCAACGAGAGGAAGTAATACACTTGCCATCCCCTGAAAGATTGCTTGTTTTAGGCACCTAACAGAATTTGGACTGTATTCCGTCTGATTATTTTTGTATTTATCATAAACATCCGCACCTATATACATCAAGGCCGGTACCCAGGTTAAGGTAGCGACATCACCTATTACAGGGCGCAAAGCTTCACCGACTTCATTTGTAAATGCCGCACCTCTGAGGGGCCAGCGCATTAGCGGGTCAGAGTATTCTCCTTTACTGTTTTTGCTGCTCTTATCAGCAGTATAGTTAGGGCTAGAGGCCTTAATAGTGGTAAAATGCATATTTATATTTCTCCAAATCTGTGCTACGACAAGTATAGCATAAACCTTATTTGTTGTAAACCCCGCATAAAAAAAGGATACCGAAGTATCCTTTTTTAATTGTTTATTTTAAATTAGTTATTAACTTATTCTCTGGAACATGTACCCGATTCCGCGAGCAGTAAGGATTAACTCCGGATTTGCAGGGTCTGATTCCAGTTTGGAACGTAATCTTGAAATATGTACATCTACAACACGAGTATCAATTCTGTGATCCGGCGGATATGCCCAAACATGCTGCAATATTTCGTTTCTCGAAAATGCCTGACCTGAATTGTTTACCAATAATTCTAACAGGCTAAATTCCATACCTGTCAGGCGGATTCTCTCATTCTTTCTGAATACCTGACGACGAGCCGTATCAATCTTGATATTACCTGTTGTGATAACATTCTTTGTAACTTTTCCGGTAGGAGTAACTGTTTCTCTGTTATTTGTTCTTCTGAGAACGGCTTTTACACGAGCTTCTAATTCTTTTGGGGAGAACGGTTTGATTACATAATCATCAGCACCTAATTCAAGCCCTGTAATTCTTTCAGAAACATCACCCAGAGCAGTCAAAATAATAATCGGAACATCTGCAGTTCTTCTTATTTCTCTTGTTACACCGTAACCGTCCATCTTTGGCATCATAACATCTAATACTACCAAATCCGGATTATATTTATTAAACGCATTAACGGCTTCTTCCCCGTCTGCTGCGGTATAAACATCATAACCTGCCATCTTTAATCTGGTTTCCAAAATACGTCTTATACTAGCTTCATCATCTGCTAAAAGTATTCTCTGACGATCTTCGGACTCTTCTTGTAATTCCAAATTTTCAGTCATAACTTTCCTATTCCTTACATTAATAATCTACACTAACTAAATAGAAATATTACGAAATTTTTCAAGAATGTAATATTCTGTAATCATATTAATATAATTTAACAAAAAAAGCAAGCACTTTTTTGCTAAATAAAAATAAGTATAGACTGATGACCTAACAGGCATTTTTACAAGTACTTAGGCTGCTGCAGCCGCCTCAGCCTTTGCAACTTCTTTTTTCATAAGGGCTTTTTTGAAGCCGAACCAGCCAAGTGTTGAAAGTGTTGCACAAATAGCTGCACCTGCCAGAGAGAACGGACCGATTGTTTTCAATGGAGCTTTCGTTAAACCTTTATTTAATTCTTTTGAAGCTTTTACAACGGTTTCTTGCAGGCTCTTCAACGGGTTCGTAATCCAGTCTGTACTTTTTGTCATTCCACGGATAGCTTTTGCCAGTCCTGTACTCAGTTTGATTTTCGAATTATGTTCAAATTCTTCCGTTATTTGTTTTGCAACCTTTTTCCAGGCAGCTTGTTCCTCTGGTGTAAATGCTCGGATATTCTCAACCGCCTGAGTTATACCTTCTGCCATATTTTTTGCAATATCACCTACAATTTTGCTCGTTTTCTTTCTACCACCAACAATTTTCAGAATAGTTTGCCACAAAGGTGATTTAACAAATTTATTAAATTTGCCGACAGCACCTCTGTAGTTTGTAAAATTCTTTTTTATTGAAATACCGTCAATAAACGGGTCAACAACTTTATTAATTACTGCAGCTGCATTCGGGTCTGAGGCAAATGCTGTATGCAGTCTTTGCGAAATGGTTTTTGCAATCTCCATAATTTCTTCTGCCGCAGCCGGCGATTTTGATTCCTGAATAGCCTTTGCAAAGGCGCCTAATTCTGGAGAAACCTTAATTGCTTCTTTGAAATCTGCAATAGCTTCCTTAACTACTTTTGAGTAATTTAAAGTTGCCACTTGTTTTGCATATTCTCCGGGTAGTCTTGATGCACCGACAAAACCTCCGAACACGGCACCTCCTACCATACCTGACGTGCCGGCTACGACACCTGCAGCATTTACTGCCGCTTCAGGATTTTTAGACACATACACAACCTCTTTTTTAGGTTCTTTTTCGGTTTTCGTATTTGCGTTTGTACCGGTACTGGTATTTGCGCTGCTTGGCTTATCAGCAGGCATGAAAAAACTGCCGTTTGGTATTTCCGTCATAACACTATCCTTTATTTTAATACACTACAAATATAAAGGATTATTTTTTTCATTTTTTGCTAAATTATGACCATATATTAAAAAATGTTAAACCAAACTTTTAAATTTTTCTAAATCTTCGGCAGTATCAATGCCGACAGGAACAAAATCAACCACCGAGGTTTTAATTTTCATCCCGTTTTCCAGCGCCCTTAATTGTTCCAGGCTTTCAGTTCTCTCTAAGGGTGTTTGCTTGAGTTCGGTCATTTTTATCAAAGCCTCCCTCTTATAACCGTATATACCAAGATGTCCGAAACACGATGCTATATCTTTGTTACGCTCGTATGGAATCCTTGAACGGGAAAAATATAGGGCATAACCGTTTATATCAACGACACATTTTACAAGATTAGGATTACTTGCTTCTTCTTCATCGTTAATAATTCTTATCAGGGTCGAAATGTCGGCATTATCGTCGTATTTAACGTTTCTTGCGACTTCATCTATATACTCGGGTTTCATCATAGGTTCATCACCCTGCAGATTTACTATATAAGATATTTCGGGATGTCTGTCAACTACTTCTCTAATTCTGTCGCTTCCGCATTTGTGATTTACGGAAGTCATTTCCGCCTTCCCGCCAAATGCGGTTACGGCATTATAAATTCTCTCATCATCAGTTGCAACAATAATTATATCCGCATATTTCGATTGCTGAGCCTTTTCATAGACCCATTGAATAATCGGTTTGCCGTTTACCTCTATCAATGGTTTCCCCTCTAATCTGCTTGAACCGTATCTTGCCGGAATAATTATTGCTGTTTTATTCATTGTTATTTCCCTCTCAGTATAGTTTAGCACAAGATGTTCTTTTTTTGTCATTGTAACAAATATTTAATTTATATTAAAGAATTATTATAATATTCCGTAAATACTTATGTATTAATATTATGGTGAAGTATGATTAAGATAAATAAAGATTTTTGGACAAAAATTAATAATTCAAATTTAACACAAAATGTTAAACAAGATAAATTAAACGGGAGTGTTTTTGATTATCAATCATTAAATATAGACCAAGACCCCTCTCAGCAGCGCGAAAATATCATTAAAGAACTTGAAAAAGGTAATTATTCCGCTCTTTTTAATTTGAACTGGCATAATGTTGAAGGGACCGCAGATATGCTATACATTCTTCAGGAGTATAAAAACAGAAATGGGGTATCGCTGTACAATAAGTTTCTTCAAGACTACAATAACGGTATAGCTACGGAAAGCGAACTCCAAAATAATATAAAAAATTTATTGGAGATGACCCATTTTAAACCTGATAAAAAATTTAAAGCTAATGATAATGATAAAGCGTGGGATGCCTATTGGGTATGTGCGGACATTATTAGACATGGTTATGATTTAAATTTTGAAGATCACACAAACTTTGATTTTGATTTTTACTTTGATAATGTAGTAACGCCGGGTGTAAATAAATTTATAGAAGACGCAATCAATAATAAGAAAAAGGCTGAAGAATATAAGAAAAAAGCTATTGAATTACTTGATTATGACGTAAAAAACAGTCCGATTAAAGATAAATTACCCCAAATAACTAATGAAAAAACCGAGGCAAACACAACTATACAAACATTTAATGGGAAAAAGTACACTATTATAGAGCAAAATGATAAATTGATAGTAAAAGATGACAATAACGAATATGAAATAGATTTTGAAAAGCTTTTGGTAAATGCAGAAAATGAAAATGATAAAGAAAGGGTTAAAGAAATAATAAAAACATTATCTGCACCGGTTTTAATAGACTTGAGCCTTGAAATAGATTCCATAAATATTACACACAAGTCAAAAGAGGGAGTCCGAGGAGAATATGATAATATAAATAATACATTAACAATTGTCCTGAAGGATGATGAACCTATTGAAAATTATACTAAATTTATAGCTCACGAAATAGGGCACGCTGTTGATGCATCTTTAAAGGAAAATGGTTACAATAATTTTAATTCAGCCTTTAACAAAGAATTCTTACAAATTGCAAATCGGGAACTTGAACAATTAAAAAATAAACCGCTATGGGAATCTCAATATGCAACATACGGACCAGAAGAAATGTTTGCAGAATGTTATGCACTGCTAATGACAGGTAGCAGCGGCTGCTCAAACTTTGTAATCGCAAATTATTTTCCGGAAACTTTGGAATATGTTGAAAGAATAATAGAAGAGCAGAGGAGTTTACCGATAGAAGAGAGGTGCTATGGGGGAGAAAGATCAATCAAAATTGATTCTTGGAGAATTGATTAGATTTCATTTCGCCTTACTACAAAACATACCCATTGGTCCTGATGGATTTCCTCAATTATTTTGAGGTTTTCCCGTTTTATTGCATCAAGTACAACCTGTTTTTTCTCATCTAAAATACCGCTTAATGCTAAAAATGCATTGTCGTTCAGTAAATTTTTCAAATCTCCCATAATGTCGTTTAAGACATTGTGCAAAATATTTGCCAAAACAAAATCAAATTTACGTGAAATTCTGTCTGCCGTTCCAAGTTCAAAATCACAATTCACATTATTCTTCTTTGCATTCTCTTTTGCGACATCAATAACGGTATCATCAATATCACAGCCGTATACCGATTTTGCCCCGAGTTTCATTGCGCATATTGCCAAAATCCCCGACCCCATACCGATATCTGCCACTTCGGCTTCGGGCGGGAGATATTTTTCAAGCGCTTTCATACACAATTGCGTCGTCTGATGAGTTCCCGTACCAAAAGCACAGCCGGGTTCCAAACGTATCATAACCTCATCTTGTCTTTTGGGTTCATACTCCAGCCAATCCGGAATAATTGTAATTCTGTCAGATACATGGGTAATATCCCACTTTTCTTTCCATTTTTTTGACCAGTCCTCATTTTGCTTTTCTTCGAACGTATATTCCCAACTGCCCAAATCATTGTCGGACAAACCTCTCGATTTTAATATTTCTCTTTGCTCTGCTAAAATTCTTTCAATATCGGCTTTTTTCGTCAAAAAGACTCTTAGTGTACCTTCCGTTGAATTTATCATTTCAAGGTCTTTATAAGTTTCTTCAGCAAGAACAACCCCTTCGCAGGGAAAAACTTCAAAACAAATCTCTGATACAATATCTTCTATGTCAGGATTTATTTTTAACCGTAATTCGTAATATTTATCTTCCATTTAGCCTTCCAAAAATTCGCCCATCTTACGGAATTTTTCATATCTTTGAGATTTCAACTCATCAGGAGACAGAGCAGAAAGTTCATCCAGAGCTTCCCTGATAATATTTTTCATGTTTTCGCACATTACTTCATAGTTATGATGCGCACCGCCCGTAGGCTCTTTTATCTCGGCATCTATTATACCGAATTTAAGTAAGTCCGGAGCCGTAATTTTTAAAGCTTCCGCAGCTTCTGCCGATTTTGCGGCATCTCTCCACAGAATGGATGCACATCCCTCAGGTGAAATTACTGTATAATATGCGTGTTCAAGCAAATAGACTTTATTTGCAACAGCAAGACCCAATGCTCCGCCGGAACAACCTTCACCTGAAATTATCGCAATTACGGGAACTTTTAATTTTGCCATATCTCTTAAATTTGTAGCAATAGCAAGACCTTGTCCCGTTTCTTCCGCACTTATACCGGGGTATGCACCGGGGGTATCCACAATTGTTACAATGGGTATATTGAATTTGTTGGCATGCTTCATTAACCTCAAGGCCTTTCTGTACCCTTGAGGTTGCGGCATTCCGAAATTGTATTCAAGGTTTTCTTTTGTTGATTTACCTTTCATCGTGCCGATAATCATAATTGGTTTACCGTCAAATCTTGCCAATCCGCCAATTATTGCGCGGTCATCCATACCTTGTCTGTCACCGTGCATTTCAATGAAATCCGTACACATCCCATTCACAAAATCCAAAAAATTAGGACGCTCGGGATGACGGGCTATCTGAATTTTTTGCGCAGGTTTAAGTTTACCGTACAATTCTTTTTTATACTCTTCTGCCTGCTGCATAAAAGTTTCAATTTCTTTTGTCGAATCAATTCCCGAATCGATACTCATTTGTTTTAATTCTTCAATTTTCTTTTCTATTTCCATAATCGGTTTCTCAAAATCTAATATTGTTGCCATTATCTGATAATCCTTAAATCACACCGTCTTACTCATGCATTGCAAAAATATTTGCAAGGACTTTTCTTAAATCTCTTCTGGCAGATACAACATCTACCTGGCCGTATTTCAGCAAATATTCGGCAGTCTGAAAGTCAGACGGCAGTTTTTGTCTTATTGTTTGTTCAATTACTCTTCTGCCTGCGAACCCTACTCTGGCACCCTGCTCAGCAACAACGATATCGCCGAGAGAACCAAAACTTGCGGTAACACCGCCAAATGTAGGCTCTGTTATTAAATTTACATAAAGGATTTTTGCATCATCAAGTTTTGAAACTGCACATGCCGTTTTTGCCATTTGCATAAGGCTCAGTGCACTCTCCTGCATTCTTGCACCACCCGAAGATGTAATTGCAAGCACGGGCATTTTCAATTCTATTGCCTTCTCAATCAGTCTTGTAACCTTTTCACCTACGACACTTCCCATGGAACCGCCCATAAAATCAAAATCCATAACGGCTGCAGCGACTCTATGACCTTCAATACTACCAAAGCCTGCTATTACGGCATCTTCAAGGCCTGTTTTTTCCTTAGCCCTTGCTAATCTGTCCTTATAAGACTCCGTATCAACAAAATCCAGCGGGTCTGTCGGTTTTATATCAGTTAAAATCTCTTCAAAAGAGTTCTCGTCAAACAACTGCTTTATACGTCTTCTTGCACTTATTCTGTAATGGTAATCACAGATGGGACACACCATATCATTACTGTCCAAATCCTCTTTCAATATTTGTGCATCACAATGGACACACTTGGTCCAAAGCTCGGGATCTCCTTCTGTTTCGATTTTTGCCTCCAAAGCTCTCCGTTGAATCTGAGCCTCTTTACGTTTTTCAAACCAATCTTGTATCGTCATAAACTATATCCCTAATAAATCCTAATTAAATTAACAAGGACATATTATACCAAAAAAAAAGTCAATGCAAATTTTTAAAGTAATAGCAAAAAAATATATTTACGTATTTTAATAGTGACATGTAAAAATTAAAAAAGGATTATTAATGGTTAAGGTAAGTTTTACGGGAAGTTTTTTATTAAAACAACCAAACAAAACCGCATATGAGGAATTTTATGAAAAAGTTTTGCCAAAATCTAAGCGAGTTGTCGTTCCTGATGTCATAAATACAGGCAACAAACTTGTAACAGTCAAAAATTGCTACGACAGAGAAATTGCAGAATACTTATTAAAAAAATCTTTTGATTTTAGCTATTATCCCAATGCGGACTTAAAGAGAAAGTTCAACCCGCAAGACCCCAAAGCTGCAGCGGCAATCCTTGGAAAAGAGAAAAAAGTTATTGAGGACAAAGAAGTAATTCGAGCATATGCAGAGAATCTGGAATATTCAAAAAAACCGATAGAATACAGGTGGGAACCGGATGATCACATTGATAAAACCCTAAATGCGCTAAATTTAAGCAAGGAGGATTGTATTATAACTAATATCGATAATATCCTGTCCCTGTATGATAACAAGGATTGCAGATTAATTGCAAAAGCTTCACCTAATAATGATATGGGTGAGAATTTTGTATATTTATACCCGACTCCATCTAATACTATTCTTGCAAAAATCAGTTATGACGGTCGTATGGATTTTTACCGGTGCGATAAAAGCAGTTTAGAAGATTTTAAATGGCATTTTTATAATGCCGTAAAAATAGATAAAGCAAGGCAACACCCTACCAAGAAAGTTTAGAGGCTCTGTCCATTTCTCTCTGCTGGTCTTTTTTAGCCATAGTATCACGTTTGTCGTGTAATTTTTTACCCTTTGCAAGTCCGATTTGGAATTTTGCAAACCCGTTTAAAATATATACTTCCAACGGTACAATCGTGTAGCCGTCCTGCTTAACTTTACCCTGAATTTTCAGAATTTCTTTTTTTGTCAATAAAAGTTTGCGGGTTCTCTCCGCCTCGTGGTTATACCTGTTGCCCTGTTCAAAGGGCGATATATGGCAGTTGTACAAAAAGACTTCGTTATTTTCAACTTTGCAAAAACTGTCTTTTAAATTTATTGCGCCTTTTCGTATAGACTTTATCTCCGTACCGGTAAGAACAATTCCCGCTTCGTATTTATCAAATATATTAAAGTCATGAAAAGCTTTTCTGTTTGTTGTTATAGTCTTTTTATCCATATTGAAATATTACCATAAATTTACTTGTTCATATACAAAAAACATTTTACCATGTGTCCTGGGTGAATTTCAAAATCTGTAGGGCTGCAAGTTCTGCAAACCTCCATGCAATGAGGGCACCTCGTGTGGAATTTGCACCCGTTTGGCAAATTTGACGGAGAGGGTAATTCCCCTTTTAAAGATATTCTTTCTGTTTTTGTATCTTCAAGCTTTGGCACAGAACTCAACAGTGCTTTGGTATAAGGATGTTTCGGATTAACAAAAATTTGCGTAGCCGATCCAAGTTCTGCAATTTCTCCGAGATACATTACGGCAACCCTGTCTGCAAGATATTTTATAACCCCCATGTCGTGCGTAATTAGCAAAAACGTCAATTTGTATTCTCTTTTTAATTCTTTAATAAGATTTAAGATTTGAGCCTGAATACTGACATCAAGCGCACTCACGGGTTCATCCGCGACAATAAATTTTGGGTTTAACATCAGAGCCCTTGCAATCGCAATTCGCTGACGCTGACCCCCCGAAAACTCATGCGGATAGCTATTTAACAGGTTTATATTTAAACCTACTTTCTCCGCTTTTTCCTTTATTATGTTATATATCTCTATATCACTGTATTCGGTATTTATTTTTAGCGGTTCTTTCAGTATGTCTATTATCTTCATTTTGGGATTAAGACTTGAATAAGGATTTTGAAAAATCATCTGAACATCTTTTCTGTATGCCTTAAGCTCCTGCTTTTTCATTTTAAAAATATCTTTATTCCCATACAATATTTCACCCGACAAAGGTTTTTCAAGATGAGTAATTGCTTTTGCCAGTGTTGACTTGCCGCATCCTGATTCGCCGGCCACCGCAAGAATTTCTCCGTCTTTTATATCTAAAGATAATCCGTTCACGGCATGTACAATTTGTTTTTGCCCCGTAATCGGATTTTCCGCAAAATATTCAACAAATATATTTTTAATTTCCAGTATATTATCAGACATAGAGATATTCTGTAACACTCCTAAATTTAACTCAATTACATAGGCGGATAATTAATCTGAATGTATCTAAAGTTCTCGCCTGCCCTCAATCGCTCTTGCAATAGTAATCTCGTCGGCATACTCTAAATCAGCACCGACAGGAAGCCCGAACGCTATACGGGAAATCTTTATCCCGAAGGGCTTAACCAATTTACTTATATAAAGGCTTGTTGCTTCTCCCTCAACCGACGGACTTAACGCAAGAATTACCTCTTTGACATTTTCATCGGTTAGTCTTGTCAGCAGTTCCTTGATTCTTATATCCTCCGCACCTATACCGTCCATTGGGGAAATTAATCCCTGCAACACGTGATACAGTCCGGTATATTCATTTGTTTTTTCAATAGCGATTAAATCTTTTGTTTCAGATACAACACAAATAGTGGACCTGTCACGCCTCTGAGACTGGCAAATTTCACATGGTGAAGTTGAGGAGAGATTATAACAAATCTCGCAGGTATGCGTATTTTCCTTTGCCTCAACTATACATTGGGCAAACTTCTGAATTTCCGGCATAGGCATTTTTAGCAGATAAAACGCCATCCTTTGCGCAGATTTCGGGCCTACAGACGGAAATTTTTGAAACTGCTCAATTAGAGCGGCAATAGCTTTTGGATAAATCATTAGAATAATCCCGGAATATTGATACCGCCGGTAGCCTGTTTCATTTTAGCTTCCATTTCTTTTGCTGCTTTTTCATTAGCCTGATTAATTGCAGACGAAATCAAATCCTCCAGCATTTCAATAGTTTCGGAATCAACAGACTCCGGATTTTCAGAATTAATAGCTTCCGGAGAAATCTTTATCGATATAAACTTTGATTGCCCGTCACAAACCACTTTAACAGCTCCGCCGGCAGATTCACCAGTAATCTGCATATTGGCAAGCTCCTCTTGTGTTTCTTTAAGTTTTGCCTGCATATTCTGTGCCTGCTTCATAATTTGCATTATATTCATAAGTAGCCTCCTAATCTTTTTTACACATGTATTGGTACATGTATGATACACATTTAGCAAATTTTATTATACAATAAAAATATGCAGAATAGAACATATGTTTCGGAATCTTTAAAAAACGGGCAACTGATGCGCTGGACTTTTATGCCGTTAAAGGTGTATATAGCGCCAATGAAGTTTTATTCTAAACAGGGACAGGATTATAAATATAACGCATTGGTTAAAAAGGCTTTGAATGAGTGGCAGACTGCCACAAAAGGAAGAGTTTCTTTTACGATAGTAAACACATTGCTTGAATCTAATGTAAATATCGACTGGAAGAGGGTTGAAAGAGTCGCTTTGGGGCATTGTTATTTCAGCTATGATGCAAATAACAGGTTATACGGTGCAGAAGTTGCAATAGGTCTGACAGACGGATTAATTCATAATGATTACTCTGACGAGAGCGAAGTTTATCATACAATTCTTCATGAAATCGGGCATGCAATAGGATTAGGACACAGCCCGTATAAAACTGATATTATGTACACGCCCCATCAAAAAGGAATACATTCGGTATCTCCGGGAGATATTTTGACGGTCAACTGGTTATACAAACTTCCGCAAGGCGCAACTCCTGCTGAGATTGGTGCAAGATACAAAGTCGGCGGGGATAATATTGATGCAATTATATACAAGGTTATGGAAAACTCTAGCCCGAGTGAATTTGAAAAAGTTAAGAGTTCAATTCGAATAAAAAAGAGAGATTTATTGGAAGAAACAGAAAACATAGGATTAATCCAAAGATATCACATGTCTTTACAAAACATTTCACTCTCTCCAAAAACTAAAGAATATTTTAAAAATAATGCTGCCAATAAGGATAAAGAATGAAAGTTATTATTCTGGGAAAAGGGGAAATGCTCGCCAATCTGATAGAAGGTACGCTTCTATCGGGGGCAGAGATTGTCGGAGTATTGAGATATGAAAAATTATTCAAAACAAGAATCAGACTGCTTTGGGACGATTTATGCCAAAGTAATCCTGCACTAACACTAATGAAAAAATATAATATAAATGATATAAATTTAAAATCAGCAAATAGCGAAAGTTTTAAAAATTTAATTGTAAATAATAATGTTGATATTGTCCTGGTAGGAACATGGGCAGAAAAAATAAGCGGAGAAATTTTTAATGCGCCCAAAATCGGAACAATAAATGTTCACCCATCCTTATTACCAAAATACAGAGGTCCTAACCCGTACTTGCAGGCAATCTGGCACGGAGAAACACATTCGGGAATAACCTTTCATCTGATGAGTGAAAAATTTGATGCTGGGAATATACTTGCGCAGGCAAGAATAAAAATATATGAGCAGGATACGGGTAAAGAACTGAGAACCAAGACAACAACAACCGCAAAATTTTTATGTGCTGAATTACTTAAAGATTTGCAGTCGGGTTGCGTTGTTCCGACCCCGCAAGATGAAAAACTGGCTTCCTACTATCCCGAAATTGCACCGCAAGATATGACACTTAATTTTGCCCAAGAAACTGCTAAAGAAATCCTTTTGCATGTAAGGGCTTTTCATCCGTTCAGGCCGACATATATTCAGGACGGGGAAGCCTTTTGGATTGTGAACCCTTATAAAGTTTTTATTACGGAACAATCAGGTAATCCCGGCGAAATTATAAAAAAATCAAAATCAGAAATTCAGATTTGTGCAAAGGACGGAATAGCACTTTCATTTAAAGATATAAAAAAATATAATCGTCTATTCAAATTTATATAACCCTATAAATACTCCTCTGTCGGATAATGGAACGATTGTTAATCTGTAGGAAAACATTAACAGATAAGTTAATGAGAGAGGTTTTTATTTTGAAAAATTACAGATTACTAAAAGTGGTTATACTGCTCGCAGTTTACTTTATACCATGCATTAATTTTATAGCGGCGGCAGAAGAATTACCTAAAAGTACAGTTTCAAAACATCCTGACTATGCCTGTATGTACCTTGATGAGGACAGATGCGAAAATTTTAATCGCAAAGTTTTTAAATTTAATACAGTTTTAAATAAAGCTATAATAAAGCCTGTGGATATCATATGGGCTTCCATAATGCCTAAGTACGGAATGGACAGAATAAGGGGTGTTTACAAAAACATTGAATACCCAAAAAGGCTTGTAAGTACCCTCGTTCAGGGTGATTTTAAAGCGTCGGGGAGAGAAACCGTCAGATTTTTGGCAAATTCTACTCTTGGATTAGGCGGAATGTTTGACCCTGCAAAGAGATTTTTTAAATTAGAGCCGGCAGATGAAAATATGGAACAAGCTTTAACCAAATGCAAATGCAGGCAAGGCCATTACATGGTCATGCCGGGAATAAATTCAACAACGCCCAGAGGATTATGCGGCAAACTGCTTGATACCGCACTCAATCCCACATCATATATCGGGACCCCGATACTTGCTCTTATAAAACTCGGATTTACAATAAATGAAACTACTTATATGCAAGCCATGGCAGATATGGTTCAGTCTAATTTTGCAGATCCCTACGACATAGCAAAAAAATACTACGGTATAGAAAATCACATAAAAGCAAATAACTATGACAGACAATCCGTAATTGAAGAAAACGAACAAAAATATAACAATGATTACAATACGGTCACAAATAACGAAGAAACAAAACTTACAAACACTCCGGCAGAAGAAGAACCTGACGTTGAAAATGTTGCTTATGCGGATTTATTAAAAGACGGCATTACAAAAGAAAGTTATATTTTAAAACATTCTAAACCAAAAGCGGATATTGTCCTTGAAAATTACAATCCGCAAACACCCGTAATCGATGCAATGAGAACTGCGTTATTTAATTTACCGGGAATTAACGATTCAATTTGGACTGATTTATCAATTTGGAACAGGAGTTATGCTCACAGGTTAAAAACAGCTTCGGTAAACATAGAGCCTGATAAAGAAAATTATAAGTACAGGTATATTCTGAATAAGAACAAAACATCTCCCCTTGCGATTATCTTTCCTTCAATCGGGGAAGGAATAAAATCTCATCACTCGGTTGTTTTTTCCAAACTGTTTTTTGACTGCGGATACTCGGTAATCATTTTGGGCAGCAGTTTCCAGTGGGAATTTGCAAAAAGCATGGCAGAAGGTTATACCCCGGGAATACCCGCAGAAGACGCAAAAAAATTAGCTCAGATAATAAATTTGGCACTATCTCAGTTAGAAGAAAAATATAAATACACTCCAAATAACAAAACTATTATCGGAACATCATTCGGAGCCTTAACCGCCTTGTTTGTTGCAAGTAACGAGTATAAAAACGATACTCTGGGAAATGTTAAATACATTGCAATTAACCCGCCGATAGAACTTTTTTACGCAATGAAAGAGGTGGATAAAAATTGTGAGGAATGGCAAAAAAATACAGGCGACTTAAAGGAAAGAGTTGCTCACACTTCTGCAAAGATTTTAAAACTATGGCAGCAAAAAGATGAGCCGAACTTCACCATTACTCAACTTCCGTTTTCCGATTCTGAGGCAAAAATAATAACAAGTTATGTAATGCACCAAAAATTATCCGATTTAATCCACACAATAGAAAAAATTCCCACACACAAATCGGGAGACTTTTACAAAAAAATATACAATGTTAATTATCAGGATTATATGAACAAATACATATTGGAAAAGAAAAATTTGAAATACGATGACTTAAACTATGACAGCAGCTTATATTCAATTTCGGATTACCTCGAAAACAATGATAATTATAAGATTTATCATACACTTGACGATTATCTTATAAATTCCCATCAGTTAAATATGCTGAAAAAATACACAGGAAACAAATCAGTTTACCTAAATAACGGATCTCATCTCGGATTTATGTACAGACCTGAATTTATTGACTCACTTACAAAAGACATAAAAATAAATTCGCAATAAAATTCAAACCTTTTTGTGATACCATTATATATAATGGGATAAAGGTAAAACAAATTGCTTTCTAAGAGTGAAATTACAGAAATTCTTTCAGATGACAGTAAAAATGATTGGCTTTTTAAAACGGCCGATAAAATAAGACACGATAATGTCGGAGATGATGTTCATTTAAGAGGGCTTATAGAATTTTCAAACATATGTAAAAGACAGTGCAAGTATTGCGGTCTGAGATGCGGAAATGATGTTCTTGACAGATACCGAATGAAAGCGGAGGACATTATTATCTGCGCAGAAAAGGGAATAGCTATGGG
>DBXD01000090.1:9788-33605 GCA_002309425.1 Cyanobacteria bacterium UBA1221 | reverse complement strand
GAATAATTGAGGAAATAAAAAAGCACGATGTTGCAGTAACACTGAGTATCGGCGAAAAAACTTTTAAAGAATACAAGGCTTATAAAGATTGCGGGGCTGACAGATACCTGATAAGAATAGAAACCACAGATAAAGAATTATATAAAAAAATGCACCCTAATATGAATTTTGAGAACAGGTTAAGGTGTCTTGAAGATTTAAAAACACTCGGATACGAAGTCGGTACCGGATGTCTGGTCGGATTACCCGAGCAAACAACAGAATCTCTTGCAAATGACATATTGTTTTTTAAGTCAATTAATGCAGACATGGTCGGTATAGGTCCTTTTATATCAAATCCGAACACTCCGTTAAAAGACGAAAAAAACGGCGATTTTTATCTTGCGCTTAAAGTTATGGCTCTTACCAGGATAATGCTGCCCGACATAAATATTCCGGCAACAACGGCTATGGAAACATTAAATCCTAACGGAAGAATCATTGCATTACAATCCGGAGCCAACGTTGTTATGCCAAATATAACATCCTCAGGATACAGAGAAAAATATGAAATTTATCCAAACAAAATTTGTATGAATGAAAAGCCGGAAGATTGCAGATTATGTATTGAAAATAAAATCAAATCTATTGGCAGAACAATTTCTACAAAACGCGGATACAGAGGGAACAGATAAGTATGGCTTTTGGAAGAAAAGTAAAATGGGAAATGTTCGCAATTGCCGCAATCGGCAATTTTATAGCCATGCTGGATTCTACGACTGTTAATCTGGCATTGTATCCGATGTCTGTCGATTTGAACGTGACAATAGAAAAAATACAGTGGGTAATGATTGCTTACATGCTGATATTAACCGTTTTTTTACCATTTTTTGGGAAACTCGGAGATATTTTTCCAAAAAATAAACTCTACACAACAGGATACATACTGTTTGCTCTCGGAGCATTATCAAGCATGTATTCTCAATCATTTAATATTTTGATTGCTTCAAGATGTATTGAAGCTCTCGGGGCTTCTATTATGCTGTCAAACGCTCAGGCTATAATTGCAAGGATATTTACAAAAGAACGCAGAGGGAAGGCTCTGGGATTAAACGGCTGTATTATTGCATTAGGAGGAATGAGCGGACCTGCTCTGGGGGGTATATTAATAAATTATTTCGGATGGCATTCCGTATTTTTTCCCTGTATCCCGATTGCAGTTATAGGTGCAATATACAGTTGGATATTACTACCGAAGTACGTAAAAAAGAAGGAATTCAAGTTTGACTACAAAGGTTTTTTGTATTTTACGCTTTGCCTGTTTGCGTTGCTGCTTGCTATATCAGAAGGACACAAATGGGGCTGGACTTCAGTTAATATAATTGCATTAGGGGTAATTACATTAATATTTGGCGGACTGTTTTACTTTAGAGATATGAAAATAAATTACCCGTTAATAAACTTTTCAATGTTTAAGATAAAACCATTTACCTACGGAAATATTGCGGTTATGACTTCATATATGGCGATGTATACAAACAGTATTCTCTTACCGTTTTATCTGCAGGATGTACTGAAATTGAATGCGCTCGTTGCGGGATGCTTAATTCTTCCGTACTCGGTAACTCTTTCAGTTATCGCACCCATAAGCGGCAGATTATCCGGGAAATACGGCAGCAGATACTTGACACTTTTAGGGCCTGCGGTATATATAATTGCTCTGCTGATGTTTTCAACCTTTGACACCACAACATCATTCGTTGAAATTGTAATTGCATCGGGAATTATGGGGATAGGTAACGGGTTATTCCAGTCCCCGTCAAACAATGCAATAATGACAAGTGTCAAAAAATGGGAACTGGGTATTGCGTCAGGAATACTTGCTCTTTCGAGAAACATGGGAAACATCCTCGGTGTCGCCGTTACAATTACACTGTTTGAAACCTTTAACGAAATATACACAAAGCATGGGCAAACATATAACACAGCCTTCCTTAACTCATATCACACAACAATGGGATTTGGAATATTGTTTGGACTGATTTGTCTTATTTTTGCGTACATAGCATATAAACCGAAAGAAAAAACTTAAATATGTTTATGATAAAATCATAATACAGGAGAAAACGGAAATGATAAAAGATTATTTTTTAAATAAGATAGAAGACGCGATATTAAAGGCGATAGAAAATAACAAATTGGGAGAAATGAGAGAATATAAAAAAGGTTCATTGATTACCGAACGCCCCAAAAATCTTGATTTCGGAGATTTCGCAATCAATGTATCTTCTCTTGCAAGATACGCAAAAATTGCCCCCCCGCAAATTGCAAATAATATACTTGAATTTGTTGACAAAGAAGATAATGACTATACGGTTGTAGCAGGATTTATAAATTTTAAAACAGGTAAAACTCTTTTAAAAAATACAATTAAAGAAATTTTTGACAAAGGTAAAGTGTTTGGCCGTCCTGAAAATGTAAAAACAGAAAAAATAATACTGGAATATATTTCCGCTAATCCGACAGGACCTTTTCACATCGGACACGGAAGATGGGCTGCAATGGGCTCTGTTTTGGCAAATCTGTTGAAGTTTTACGGGCATGAAGTTTATCAGGAGTTTTACATCAATGATGCAGGCTCTCAAATCCAAAAATTGGGGAATTCTTTAGTAATAAGAGTAAAGCAGGAGCTTGGGGAAGAAATAGACTTTCCTCAAGACGAAGAAGAAAGAAAAAATTATTATCCCGGAGATTATTTAATCCCTGTTGCAAAAGCCTTTTTAAGTCTTTATCCTGATATTAAAACAGCATCTGATGCTGATAGAATTGATTTATCAAAATACTGTGATTTGGCAAAAGAATATGAAGAAAAAGTACAAAGAAAACTCCTGGATAAACTGAGAGTACATTTTGATAATTTTTATTCCGAGCTTACTCTGCACGAATCCGGAAAAGTTGCACATTATGTTGAAAAACTTGTAAAATCAGGTAATATATACGAAAAAGACGGAGCAACCTGGTTTAAATCCTCCGCTTTTGGTGATGATCAGGACAGGGTAATAAAAAAGGTTGACGGTTCAAACACCTACTTAACTGCGGATATTGCATACCACGCAGATAAACTGGAAAGAGGTTTTGACAGGATGATAGATATTTGGGGTGCAGACCATCACGGATATGTTGCAAGGGTCAAAGCCTCATTAGAAGCTCTGGGATATGACCCTGATAAACTTGAAGTATTATTGGGGCAACTTGTAAATCTTGTAATTAACGGAAACGAAGTCAGAATGGGCAAACGTAAGAATATGGTTACCCTTGAAGATTTAGTTGATGAAGTCGGAGTTGATGCGACCCGATTCTGGATGTCAATGAGAAACATTGATACAACATTGGATTTTGATATAGAGTTAGCAAAAACAAACAGCGATGAAAATCCCGTATTTTATGTTCAATATGCACACGCAAGGGCTTGTTCCATATTAAGAAATGCGGTTGAAGATAAAATAAATTCCCAAACTGGGGATAAAACACCTGCCCCGATGAAAAAAGAAGAATTTGAAAAATTTTATAATAATTATTCTGCTGATGTTGTTGTCCCGACATTAGATACGGCAAAACAACTTATATTAAAACTTGAAGAATTTAAGTCTATGATAAAAACTTCCGCAGAAACAAGGCAGGTTTATACAATATGCAGGTATGTTCAGGAATTGGCGAGTGAATTCCATTCCTTCTATAATGCAAACAGAGTAATATCCGAGGATAAAGAATTAATGAAAGCCCGTTTGGCAGTAGTTATTGCCGTCAAAAAGGTTCTTAACAATGCTCTTGATTTGCTTGGAGTTACGGCGCCTGAAAAAATGTAATGAAATTAGGCTAATACAACTAAAAGCCGACAGTCATACCCGCACACAAGTTTATACTTTGTCCTGTAATTCCTCTTGCATCATCAGATATAAGGTATCTGACAAGTTTTGCTACCTCTTCGGGCGTAACATATCTCTTCTGAGGAACAATGCTTAAAATTTCTTCTTCAGAAAATTCACTATCCTCTACAGACTCTCTGCCTAACTTTGTATCAACCCACCCGGGATTAATAACGTTTACTGTTATGTTGTTTTGGGCAAGCTCCAGAGCAAGTGATTTTGTCAGTCCTATAAGACCGGATTTTGATGAAGAATACACACTTGCGTACGCTTCTCCCATTACCCCTGATATAGAACCAATATTTATAATTCTTCCCCAATTATTATTTTTCATATTGGGTATTGCGGCAGATATAAGCGTAACAGGGGATATAAGATTTACTTTAAACAATCTGTCCATATCCGTATATCTAATATCTTCAATGTTATGACAAATGTATTCTCCCGCATTGTTTATAAGAACATCAATATCGTTTTGTTTTATAAAAGCAATAAGAGGCTCTGTGTCCTCAGCAATATCACAAGCGCAGTACTCGGAAACGTCAAGCCGTTTTAATCGTTCCATACCCCTTCCTGTCGCATAAACATTACCGACAGATTTTAATTCCTTACATATAGCACCGCCGATACCGCCCGTTGCACCTGTAACAAGTATATTCATTTTCGACCTGCTCACTTATTTAACAAAGCCGAAACCAAGCAGAAAAGTTGCAACCAAAAATACAATCGCAACAATTGCTGTAAGTTTATTCAGGCCTTTTTCCGCACTTTTTTGGGATGAAAAGAGCTGAGAAGCTCCGCCGATTCCGGCAATTCCATCACCTTTCGGGGAATGCATAAGTATTAATACTATCAACAAAAAAGCTGAAATAATATCTATTGACCAAACAAATTTTAACATGTTATGACTTTTTCTCCTTTTTATTTGAAATAAAATGTGCACGTTTTGAATTTAACTTTATATTTTCAAACGTGTATAATCTTGCGGGGCGTTTTGAGGATGATTTGGTATATTCATTGAGTTCAATCAGCCCGTCGGTTGCAAGCGCTTTTTTCCTGAAATTACGCTTGTCCAGTTCTTTGCCCATTATGAGCTCATATGCTTTTTGCATTTCGGTAAGTGTAAACTTTTCGTTCAAAAGCTGATAAGCGACAGGACAGATTTCAAGCCTTTCTCTGGTTCTTTTCAGAGAATACTGTATAATTTCTTTGTGGTCGAATGCCATCGGAGGTAAATCCGAAATCTTGTGCCAACCTAATTCCGTTGTAGAAATTACCTTTATGTCCTCTGCCCGGACCAACGCAAAATACGCACATGTAATAACCCTTGAATTAGGGTGTCTTAGCGGATCACCAAATGTATACAATTGCTCCAAATAGATATTATCTACATTCGTTCTCTCTTTTAAGACTCTTAATGCGGCCTGATCCAAATTTTCGCTCAGTCTAACGTAACCTCCGGGAATTGCCCATTTATCTTTAAACGGTTCATTTTCCCTTTTTATTAGCAACACCTGAATAGAATTATTAATTAACGTCAGAATAACAACGTCAACAGTAATTTCATGTGTTTTGGTTTCATTAAACATAATTCTCTACCCTTTATCTCATTATAAAATAAAAAGTGTAACGCATTTTGTTTTGTTAAGATTTATTTACACTTTTATAAAAATAGCAATTTTTGAAATAAAAAAAACTTTATATATATAAGGTAAGGGGTTAAATTAAAATGGTTATATGTGGTATGTATCCTTATGGTGGTTTTTATAATAACTTTATGACACAATTGTACTTCGGCTCGGCTCTTTTGAATTCGATATACAATGCTTTTGCACCAAGAGCTTCTGTCAGTAACAATTCAATATACACATCAGTTTACCCGGGCAGTTCAGGTTCATATATTGGAAACAGCGGACAAAATTGCTTCGACACAAGAGTCGGAAATTTAATAACAAGTATGCCTATAAACGATTCCACAGGCTATTACAGAGGATACTACGGCGGAGAGCCTCAGAAAATGGTAAGAATGCCGAGTTTTGCAGAAACGAATCCGGATAACATTTTTACGCAGTCCCCTCAAAGACCGTCAACAGGCGAATTGATGAATTATATTAATTTAATGCTTGCAGCACCTCAGGCTGCTTGGAGAGGAGACCCTGCAAAAAATCCAAGATACGGTAGTGATTTAACTACTCTGCCTACAATAACAGAGAATGGTTACGGCCCATCGATGCGAGAAATGGCATATCTGAACTGGCTTGCAAAGCAAGGTCGTCTGCCGGCTCAAACGGACCCAAATAAGGGAACATCCTCGCACAAGACGACAGGGACAAGCAATCCGAACAAAACCACAACAGGCAATACAGGAAAAACGGGCAATACCGGGAATAGTGCTGAAGTAACGGCCAATAATGCAAAAGGGGTAAATATGGATGTAACAGTTCTGTACACCGGCACTGCGGAAGACCTTAATGCGCACCTCGGAGGGGTATTGGAAAATATGGGCAGCGTGTTTATGAAAGCTCAGGAAAAATATGGTATAAACGCAGCATTTTTGGCATCTATTTGCAAGTTGGAGAGCGCAAATGGGACAAGCGACATTGCAAAGAACAAGAATAATGTAGGCGGGGTAAGAATTCCGGGCAAATACGAATTTCAAAGTTACGATAGTGTAGAAGATTGTATCATGCATATAGCAAGATTCTTAAAATCAGGATATATTGATAAAGGGAAAACAACAATATCACAAATCGGTCTAAAATATTGTCCTCCCAGCGACCCAACAGATAAGAAGAAAGAAAACAGCCAATGGGCAAATAGAGTAAGCAATATTTACAATAATAATTTTGTTTAGAAAAATTCTCTTATCTTCGCAACAATTCTCAATATTCCGTTGATTAGAAAAAATTTTTTAGGTATGCTTTTTCCAGAAACTTTATGTTCAGGAAGGAAAACTAATGGAAAAGGGATATGTAGAAAACGGGTTCATTGTCGACTTAGCCCATTCAACAAGATTGTCGGAGGTAATTTACGGGTTAAGTAAAATTCTTGACATGCCTGAAGCCAAGAACAAGAACATTTGTATTAAACTGGGAGATATTAATCTTTCGGAACAGGAACTTGTAAGCATTAAGGCTCTCGTTGAGAATATGGATTCAAAGATTGAGTTTATCTCAACAAACTCTGATATTACGGCAGCCTCCGCACAAGATTTGGGTATCAGTATTTCTGAAGTCAGTGCAAACATTCCGGCTTTGAATATTAATGATACAAATGAACAAAATGTTGCGGTAAATCACGAAATTGCTACGGCGTTGGATAAAATATTCGGGGACGATTACAGTGAAGATTTCAAGCCCGAGAACACACAAGCAGACACCGAAGGCTTTGTTTCAACTGAGGTAACGGATGATTCAACTTTAAACTGTGATGATATTGAGGTCGTATCTTTTGACGACTCAACTCTGAATGAGGATGTAAATACTTATGCAAGAGAAGCGGAAAAACTGCCGACTCTATACATAAACAGAACACTTCGTTCCGGGCAGAGCATTTCTTCAGACGGAAACATTGTTATTATAGGCGATGTAAATCCCGGTGCTGAAGTTATAGCAAAAGGGGACATAACTGTATGGGGTGTTCTCGGTGGTATCGCACATGCAGGTTCTGACGGCAACACATACTCAAGAATCAGAGCATTAAAACTAAATGCTATACAAATAAGAATAGGAAATATATATGCACGTCGTCCTGATACTGTAAATACGCCGTATATCCACAGAACCGATTCATATATACCGGAAGAAGCAAGAGTTACAAAAAATCACATTTTAATATACAAACTTCGGGAAGCGTAATGGAGAAGAAAAATATGACAGCATTAATAGAAGAAAAAAACGAAGAAATTAAAAATCAACCCAAGGAACAATCTAAAGACCGGGATATAGCACGCGGCAGGGTTATTGTCATAACCTCCGGCAAAGGCGGTGTAGGAAAAACTACAACTAACGCCAATATTGGTACTGCACTTGCAAGAGCAGGCAAAAAGGTTGTAATGATTGATACAGACCTGGGATTAAGAAATTTAGACTTATTACTCGGATTAGAAAACAGAATTGTTTACACAATTGTTGATGTCGTTGAAGAACGATGCAAATTAAAGCAAGCTCTTGTTAAAGACAAAAAGAATCCAAACTTATGTCTGCTTGCTGCTGCACAAACAAGAGATAAAACCGCAGTTACGGAAGACCAGCTGAAAGACATTTGTTCTCAGCTTCAAAAAGATTTTGACTTTATTCTTGTCGATTGTCCTGCCGGTATTGAACAGGGTTTTCAAAACGCTGTTGCAGGAGCTTCCGAAGCTATTGTTGTTACTACTCCCGAAATGTCTGCTGTCCGTGATGCAGACAGAATTATCGGCCTTTTGGAAGCAAAAGAAGAAATTAAATCTTATAAACTGCTCGTCAACAGAGTAAGACCAAGTATGATAGCAACAAATGATATGATGAGTGTTGAAGATGTTTCTGAAATATTATCAACACCAATTATCGGTATAATCCCTGAAGATTCGGGAATTATTACTTCTACAAACAAAGGGGAACCGATAGTTAATGATGAAAAATCATTAGCAGGCCAAGCCTATGCAAACGTTGCAAGAAGAATACTTGGCGAAGATGTTCCTTTCCTGAATTTAGAATCAGATACAAGCATGGTCGGGAAAGTTAAAAAATTTTTCACAGGCTTGTTTGGTAAGGAGAAGTAAGAAATGAAAGATATATTCACAGATTTATATAATAAAGTTTTTGGTTTCTTCCGCCAAGCAGAAAAGAAAGAAGAAGAAAGCGCAAAAGATGTTGCATGTAACAGGTTAAAATTCGTCCTTATGCAGGACAGAACAAATTTAACACCTGAACTTATGGACAGAATGCGCAGAGAATTAATTGAACTTCTTTCTAAATACGTAGAAATGGATAAAGAAGCGTTAGAATTGGGTTTTGAGCAAGAGGGTACTCAAATGGCATTGATGTTGTCAATCCCTGTCGTCAGAGCTAAAGACGAGTCTGAAATTGAAGCTATTTTGGCAAAAGAAGACGAAGAAAAAGCTAAACGGGAAGCTGAGAGTGCTGAAGAATCCTCAGAAATTGAGGATAGTTCATCCTCGGAAAGTAAAACAGAGGAAATAGTGACCGAAGAAAATGAGGCAAGTACTGACGATGAGGACACTATGTCCGGAGATATTACGGAAGAAGTGTCAAAATTAGAAAAGAGCGAAGATTTACTTGTAGGGGCAGTAGTTTCGAGCCCTATCAGTTCTCAAAACAAAAGTAACGAATCCGTTTCCGGGAAAAAGGAAGAAAAGAAACCCGTTGATGCGATATCAAAATAAAAGCAAACATCAGTAATAATTTATAAAAGACCGATAGTTTTATCGGTCTTTTGTTTTATTGAAGACCTATCAGTTATAAAAGACTTTATTATTTACCAGTTTCTGCGGGGAAATAAAATTTAATCGCATTTTAATTTCACATTATAAACATAAAGGCCTTTGCTTAGTGCAAAGGTCTTTATTGTTACAAGTTGTCTTTTGTATTATTACTTAGCTTTATGCATCAATGACATATCCTGTAAATAGGCTCTTGCACAAACACCCGGTACTTCCATTTTTCCATCGGCTCTGACAAGTATTACAAACCTGTCAATTTGGGCCTGCATGTCATCAGTACATTTATCAACCGGGGTCGATGGTTCATTTATATAATCATCCGAATGATTTGGCGGTTTTGGACCATTTACATCGACAAATATCGGATGGTATAATTTTTTCTGATCGGGTTCAAAATTCGTACAGGGCAGATACCACTCAACACCATCTGTAGTAGTAAAAGTCGGCTTGTACTTATCATAGACCAGATTTGTCATACCAACAAGGTCTCTATACTGCTTAAAATCTTTTATCACAAAATCTGGATCCATATCACATCGAGCTACATTCTCAAGAGTATTAACTTTCAAACCAAACAATTGACAAAATTTTTCCCTGCCTTTTGAATCACTTGTAGCCTGAGCATTATTGGCACAAGTGTTATAGGCGGGCGTTCCTTCTTCATATTGTCCGCAAGAAGCGGCCAAATCTAACTTAGCTCCGTATTTCTCTCCGTTATACTCAACCTCCTTAACATTATCAAAACCAGCATTTATATCAGTTGTAGGATAAAGTTCAGGGTCATTTACGAGCTCATAGATTACCCTCTCTGCAATCTGGTATGTCTTCTTGAACATAGTCTTTTCTTTATGCGGCTTTATTCTGCCCAAAGTCGGTACCAGAATGGTAGCAATAACCGATATTATTGTCAGACACACCAGCATCTCAGCCATTGTAAAACCACGTTTATCAGATTTTTTGTACATATTATTATGTCCTTTCTTTAATTGTTACCAAGTTATGAACACGCCACCAGGTTGACCTTCAGTAGCCTGAATTTCAGTAGCATACTGAGCCTTCCAACCGGGTGTATTTAGTGTCGCATCCGTTTGGCCATACGCACGATACCCTACTCGAGTATATCCGTTTACCGCATACCCAGATTGTCCGTCAGCAGAATCAAGGTACTCTCCACTATAGTATCTGTTATGCTGGTTCCTGCATGAGTTTGCACCACTAGGATTTCGAGAATATATCTTATTCGGATAGATTCCGGTATAGCCGGACAATCTCATCTTTTCAGCGTTTGCTGAATTTCCATATTTATCTCCATTAAAATAGTTATATATTGTGTCCTCTTCAAAATTTTGTAAAACGCCCCAGTTGAGGGTTCTTGCTTCACTAAAAGCCGAATTATTGGGATTCCTATTATTAAGACCGTTGTATGAAGCATCATAAATAAGACCTCCATCGCTAGGGATAGCCGTATCAAACAATCCTTTTATTTCAAAGTACTGTGGAACTACCCAGCAGTCATCACGGACAAATCCGCCATCACCGCCTTTACCTACAGTAGTAATATCTATATCATTTGTAATATGAGACAAATCAAACAATCCCGCATCCGCAGCAAAGTAAGAATCATCAGCTTCAACTATACCGCTGCCGTAGCATGTTGCATCAATAACAGTTTTCCCATTAATCATATATTTTGCCACATTTCCATGCTCTGTATCATACTGATCTTTCTGGTAGCGAGGTGCTGCCTTTGAGCAGTGCGGGAATATGTTGAATGTATCAGGACTACTCATTGTATCTACGGTTCCGTCCGAATCCGGAGCAGGAATCGCATATTTATAACCATTACTCTTAATTGAATCGAGTTTTGCGATAGCTTTCTTGATATATGCAGGGGTTTGGTGGAGTTGTGCGTATTCTGTTTCATCGTCAAGTTTGCCGCTCACTCCGCCTCTGCCTCCATGTGCAACAATAGTACTACAGTTTTCATTGTTAGAATCACAATTATATCTCAATTCTGTTTGGGAACCATTATTAGCAAGTTTATTTGCGTCTCCTGGTTTAATATCAACTCTTGCGCCACCCACACCTGGGACAACAATTACATTAGAATTTGTAAATGCTCTGGCAAAGATTGTTTTGTATTCACCAGGCTCACCGGGAGTACCGTGAGAGAGAGCATGTGTATAATAATGCAGTTTTATTTGCAGCCCGACCTTGTCCTCACCGTTCAACGTTACCATATTATTGGCAGATGCGGTTTCAGAAGGTGCACTTAATACACTGCTTTTTAGACCACTCTCCTTTAACAGCAACCCTGTTCGGCCAACAAATACCAACTTATTAGTCTTTGCGGGATCCAAACCGGTATTACCATCAGCGCCAATCCCTTGTTTGCCCGGACATTGATACAAGCTTCCGTCAGGATTGAACACATAATAAGGATGAACTACAACTCCGTTGGCTACAACATCTTGCAGATTATCACTAGTCAATTGCTTAGTACCTGCGGTACCAAAAGATTTTGGTATCTGTGCAGACAAAGGTCCGTTAGAATTAACAACCTGGTTCCCGTCACTATCTGTAACATATAGTTCATCATCATCCGGGATAGTCGGATTTTCTAACGGTACATTCATACAATCCTCAACATTGTAATGTTTTCCGCTCACTTCTTTTCCATAGCAACTTGGACCGCCACTTTGGTCACATTTACTCATTCCAAAAGCTTCATTTAAATATTTTACATTACCTGTAGCACGACCAAGACATTTATCGCCTGTACAGCCTAACCAATAACTTAAATCACCTAAACCGAATTCGCCATAGGACTCGTTTTTAGTTAAATGTTTCAGCCATTTATAGTAGTGATTATTAGTAACAATGCCTAAATAATTTGGATATAAAGTTTCAGCCGTACTTATATTACTGATTGGAGCTGCTAAAGGATTTGGAGCATTTACATCATAGACGGTATAAGAACCGCCGGCTTGGTATGGTATAGGGATATACGTACCATCAAATAACGGGTAGCGCTGAACAAGGTTTTCATATGACTGATTTTCAACAGTTTGTCCGTTACCAAACTGATGTGCATTACTAAATGCCAGCAACCCCGGAGCTATACATGCAGTTGCAATTGGTTTAGACAGTACAGAACGGTCATAAGGATTATTAGATGAATGTGGGTTCATAAAAGAAAAATCTCTTTCAATAACGAACCCGACACCGACTCCATAGCCTTTTTGAGGTTCATCTGTCTTATACCCGTGCGGGTACCCCCCGGTACGATAATTCCAATTCCTCATTATTGGTTGACCTAATATCTCGAAGTCTATAAAGTATTCCAGTTTAGGTTTATTTTCTTCGGAAATAAAAGCCGGAGCATTAACAGGAGTGCCGCCAATACCCAGAGCCTTATCATACCAGACATTGTTAATTTTTACGCAATCAGTTGTATTAGGAGGTGTTACAGAACAACTTTTCAACTGACCCGCATAGGATTCAGTCAAATCATTCAAATTCAGAGCTCCTTGCTGCAACGTAATTTCATTATTTGTTCCTGTATAACGAACTTTATACTGAGCACTAGCCTGTGCATCAGCAACAGTTTTATAGCACGTAAAATCAATAACATCTGCAACGGCAGGATCACTACTAGGAACAGTGTCCGAAGGGATATTACATCTGTAAGCAGGATAACTATAATAGCACATAAAATTATCTTGACCTTGCTCAGATTCAGGGTCACAATTTAAGGTGTTAAAATTAGGGGTTGGTAAGAACTGATTTCTGTTCCACCTTATACCAAGAACCGGAAAGAAATTATAAGAATATTCAACAGGCACAGAGGTAAATAATGAACCGCCTCCTCCGGTACCTCCATAGCACTGTGCCGGAGGTGCAGTACGCCTTCTGTAATATTGGTACATTATAGGGCAGGATGACATTATGGCATCCATATTATTATAGTTATTTATATAATTCTCCTCGGCGACCGTGAGTTTATAATCAGCATTACAACTTCCATTACTTTTACACACACTTGCCCCGTTAGTACTGGCATTTGCAAAAGGTCTGATTGGAAGAGCACACCAAACATTCCTTGCCGCAGTTTTATCAGAGCGGACACCAAGCAAACCGTCATTATATGATCTTACAAGACACTCAGATAAGTTTTTTTTCGGGCCATCATTTCCCATGGGAATACAATTAAACGCATCTTTAGGATTAGTTTCCGAAATCGCATAAAGAGGACTAATGTAGTAACCGGGAGCAGTAGGGCCTCCACCACCATAATCATACGCAAACATCTTATCAACAACATTATTCCTCACAATATACTGAAATAGATTCGAATCGAACAAAGAAATACGATTACTACTATCCTCATTTATTGATACTTCAGCATAATTACCTTTCCTAGCCATGCTCAGTTCTGTATCGACTTGTTTTTCATGTGCATTGAATGCAAAGTGATTATCAACATAACTCCTTGAAATTCCTCTTTTGGGATTCTGTTTCCTATAACTATCACTAGGAGTATAACTATCTGTACCGGGGAGTTCGGCAGCTGCACGGGTACCGCTTACAGTGACATTAACTCTCGGATAATCTACATTATAACTACCAGCATTGTTAACAATAGTTGTTCCGCCCCAGGAAGTTATAGCTGAGATTCTGTTTTCGCCGGAACTAGAGTCTTTTGGTTTGTATTTTCTGTAAATTGTTCCCGGAGTATACTGCTCCCTCCTTGCCCAATCATCTTCTATAAGATTAATCGAACGCAAATAAGTATTGTGTTTGTAGGTATTATCAGCTATTTTATAATTTGCATTACCGCCGGCACCACCGCCGCCTATTACCTGCATATAGACATAAGATGCATTTCTTGGGAAATTAAACTGACATTGTTCGGGAGGTTCAGGGTCATCCGCACTGTCACGCAAGACGGTATCTCCGGAGATTTCCAGTTCTCTGATATCGTAGGTAACTTCATTGGTATCCTCATTTACTACAGGCTCCATAAAACAAGCATACTGTCCGTGAACAGATTTTCTTGGAACAAGTCTGTGCTTTCTTGTAATAAGAGAATATGAACTTGCTATCACAAGAGACAGAACCACCAGTAAAAGCATCAACTCGACAAGTGTAAATGCTTTCTTTTTATTATGCCTTTTTAATCCTTCAATCATATTATATTTATCCTCCAAAATTCAATTACCAAACAACGATAACAGCACCGTTGCCGCCGTTACCGTTTTTTGCACCGCCATTTCCGGCACCTATAGTCAAATCTTTAATTCCGCCAACTATATGTAGAGCCTCGATATATCCCACCATATCAGAAACATCCTGATTTTCTGTGGTATTGCCCATTACCTTGACAGTAATAGCATAATCTCTGTTATAGCCGTATCCGCCACACATATTTGTAGTATCCAGCTGTTTGTCATACATAATTAAACCATCTGCAAAGTTTGGGTCATTCGTATCAACATTATCCAAAATCCCGTCTTCGCCATTTGCGGTCGTATAGTCTATATATACGTTGTCATCAAAATACTCATACGGATTATCTCCGGGATTAGTATTACTTGTACAACGATGTAAACGTATCTTTCGCACATCATTTAAGGCCTCACAATAATCCGACAATCCACAACTAAACTGGTTAAATGTCACTGCACAATCACCAAGAGCAACGGAACCGGTACTGGTAGAGTAAATATCATTTGCACCGGGAGCAACTCTTAGGATAGATTTTGGATTATCGTGCCCATCCTGACCTATATCATTGACTACAGTACGTTCTGCATCGTCGCCCCCGACAACAGCCCCTTTTCCGGGGATAAGTTCAAGATGGTGAGTTGTAGATGGTAAAAACATATTCAAAAATTCACCCGCAGAACCTCCGAGTGTAGCCCCGCCTTTACCTCCACCGCCAACTGCCGATACAATTACATAAGAAACATCCCTTGTCGGGGTAAAGATACATTTGCCGTCAGCGGTTCTATCAACATCCCCGGCCAAAACATTTTCATAATATGTCCTTTGATTAAGTTTCCCTGTATTCGTCCAATAACACTCGACCCTGCCGTGAGGGGGGGTAGCTGTTCTGTTTTTATGTTGAGCCGTAAACACGTTTGAGCAAGCCGCTATAAATATCGCAACAATGCCCATTGTTACAACGACCTCAAACAGTGTAAAACCTAATTTTTTATTATTTTCGTATTTTCTAATCATTTGAAATTCCCTTATTAATTACCAAACAATAACAACTGCGCCCGGCATTCCATCCTGAGGTTTGCAGAATGCCGTATCCTGATATCCTTCGGCACCAAGGACCTCCGGTTCTTCGTGATTTTCAGGATGAAGCCTCGGGTTATTAAGTTCGTCATTTTTTAAATAACATCTGTAATTTGAATAATCTAACATCGCATCGAGCCCGGCAGTACGACCGGCAGTCCACCAACCATTGTTATATTCCCAGTTATCACCGGCTCCTAGCTTGAGTAAAGACTCATGACTAAAATTGGTATGTCCGAAAACCTGCAATTTCTCCGTATCATTGATATTCTTCAAGAATGAATATCCGCCGTCACCACCCGAGCCCGGCATATTTTTATTCTTAAAAGCCTTTTCGATAGCAGATACAGTAACCGACTCCGAATCTAACTCAGGAATTATGTAGAATTTGGAATCTTCCGCAAAACGTAATTTATTACTCTCTTCTCTAGGTCCGACATCCTTATCAAGACAACCATCTATCTTAACTGTCCAGACTCCGTCATAATTTCCGCAAGTAGTAGCAGTATTGGTTTCATCACCAATTGCACCTGTTCTATCGCCACGGACAACAATTTTTCTTCCTATTGCCCCCGTTCTGTAGCCTCTACCGCCTTGTGCAACAGCTATCGCTGCACATCTTGAATCCGTTGGGGTTCCATCCTCGCCATTCTCACATTTCACGTTGTCGGGCGTACCTTCTTTTTTACGCCACACAACAGTATTTGTCCCTGTTTTCCCTCTGCGTGCTTCAATATCCCCGAACACACCGGCTCTACCACCTGAACCTATATCAAATTCAAGAGTTCCGGTGAGTTTTGCTAAGGACAAATTTACCGTCTTACCGGGAAGTCCTGCAAAGCCATATGTATTACTTTCATATAATACACTTCTTCGCATCTGTATTTGTTCTGGAAATACATAGGCCAACTTGTTTATAGTCCAAGGATATGTTCCTTTTCTGCCACCCCTCATGCTTGGAAGATTAGGCGTATCCGCGCCATTATACTGAGTCATCCAAACATTCTCCGTATCTTCGGTTTTATCTACGTCCTCGGGTTTAACATCTTTTGCTGCAGCTATGTCATAGGTATAATCTTCAACTCTCGCATCCTCTCCTATGCCGCCTCCGGGAATAGAACAGTTTGCCTCAACGATGGTTCCATTATCGCCCGTACTCAGTGTAGCCGCAGTGATAACAATCCCCATATCCGTAGAATAAGGCATATTATACCTAAAATAAGTTGCTTTATAGTTAAACGGATTGGTATATACATATGTATAAGTAGAATTATAGTATGGTCTCTCCGGGCCATTACCACGGTTAGAAAGCATTTGAGTGCAAACTCCGGTACCACCGTCTAAAGGTCCCTCCCCGGGCACATACGTGTTTACCCAAGTACCGGAGCTATTGAGAACCCACCAACTGGTATATGGACACATCTTTATATACTGCTCTTTTGGAGTAACTCCCTGAGCCTTCGGGATATTAAGATCTTTATATGTCCCAAGAGTTTCATCAACAAGATGCTGGTTGCCTCGTACCGAACGGACTTTATCTCCTTGTACTCCCTCGCTGTCATAGTCATAATTAGCCTTCACATACTCTAACAGATACCATTTGTTATCACTGCTATCTTCGTAATATAAAGCATAATCATAAGAGTCAAAAGGAGATTTTGTACTTATTGAAAAGCTGCTTCCGGTCCCGGAACTTTCTCTACTTACCGCAATCCTTTTATTGGGATTAATAGTAACACAATACCCGTATCCGCCTCTGTGTCCATACGAAGGCTGTTGTGTATTTACGATATATGATTCTACTTCATTGGTTGGTTCTCCGTATTCGTCTAAAACATACACGTAAGTAACATGGTTAGGGTCCAAACCGATTTCAGATTTGTCCCCTCTTGGACCGTGCCCGGAACATATTTTTAGGGGAATTGCCGGATCGGAGCCATTAGGAAGAGCGTTCACATTGTACGGCTCATTGTCCGACCCATTATAAGATAATACCGGCGGGAAATACTCATATACCCATTTGAATCTGCCACAATTTTTATATGCGGCTGTTCCGGCAACTCTGTCCGTATATGCTCCAGTATAACCGCTACTATGCTCGTCTTTAAGAACATATTGCTGAGATACAGGATACTGATGAGCAGCATTAAGAGTACATGCATAGTACTTTCCATTAACATTCCAAGCACCTGAACACCCGGTAGGAGCACTATGACCATACTTAAACTCTACATTAAGGGCATCCCCTCCATTGTGGTAAAATGCATAGTTTTCAGAACGACTTCTTTCCCTTTTAGCTTTAACTGTAGCTTTCTCATCCTCTACCTTATGGTAATCTGTATTATCCGCTCTATACGGCGCATAAGCCCCGCCGCCGCCGCCGCCAATTATCTGCATTACAAAATATGGTGCTGTCGGCGCCATCTCTGCAGGTTTAAATCTGCATCTTTCATTCGGACCAAGTTTTCTGCCTAAATCATCACCATTGTGATGAAATATCGCCCCGACGCCGTGCCTTTCCGTTGCAAGGTATTCATATGTTGCACCGTCTTCCGGGTTAATCCAGCACTCGTATCTGCCGTGTTCGCCACGCATAACTTTTTTAGCAATCTTTTTATTTACCAACGGAGGTATAGCAATTATTAAAAACGAAATAATTAACAAAACCAACAACATTTCGGCAACTGTAAAAGCAGAAAACTTTATGCAGTTTTTTCTTTTGCCAAATGCTTTTATTGAAAACTTATTCATACTGTCCCATCTCCAACTCGTGTTAAAAATACAATATTAATATTACCATTTTATCATATATTCATGTAAAATTAACCCTTTTGTAACAAAATGTCACATTTGATTTAAATATTACATTATACATGTTATAATAGAGAATACGTTATACATTAAATTAACCATTTGGAGGTTTGAGGGTTATGTTAAAATTTCTTAACAAAGACAAGACGAGTTATAAAAGGTTTGCAATGACATTGGCTGAAGTCCTTCTGGTGTTTTCTATTATCGGTGTTATTGCATCTATGACAATTTATACGGCAAAGCCGTTTGATAAAAACATGAAGTATGCGTACGCAAAGGCATATGATACGTTGAACGTTGCATTCTATAACGCAAGAACAACTTTACCAAAATATCTGCAACCCGGAGAAGACGGAACCGCCAATCCGCTAATGAATAACGGGGACTTTCCTCAAAAAACAGAAACGTTCTGCAAAATGCTCTTGGAATACATTAACTTTAAGGCTGAGGACACTAAAGGTCCCCATGGTCCTAGTGTCGGCGGGTCTATCCCCATAGATCAGCCTGATAACAATTTTTCTGTAGCAAACTGCGCAGCAAAACCAATTAATATCAGCCAGTCTGCAGAGAAGCTCGACGTCACGTTAAAGAATACTCGCCCGCACTTTGTTGCCTCTAACGGCATGAAGTTTTGGATAGGTGACATCAATAAGTTAGGAAACCTCAGCGACTCATACCACGTATTTTACACAAAAAGCAGTAACTCCAGCAATGAACAAATTGGGATGAAATATTTTGTCGTGTTAGTAGATTTAAATGGAGATTCTCGCCCAAATACTGTTGAAATTACGGACAAAAAAGCGGGAGATATTGTCGCTTTTGCGGTAACTGACCAGAACGAAGTTCTTCCGTTAGGCAGACCTGAATATGACAGAAGATATTTATCAGCAAGAGTCGTATATAATGTTAATATTGACCAAACCGCTGAGGCATCAACTTCAAATACCCTGACATACTATGAAGCAAAAAGAATGGCATGGGCCGAAACTGCAGGGGATCCGAAATTATATACCCTTGCAAACAATCCTATGTCTGTGAATGTGTATACCGCGGGTAATGGCATAAAGCCACCTTCGCCTTTTTATCAGGATTATTCCCAACCGCCATATAAAGAAATGAATTCAATTACATATGACAAAGACTGGTGCAGCAAAAAAGATTTAGAGGGCAATCTCGTATTAAATCCGAATGCCTGCTACGTAAAAATTACCGACTACTTCTAAACCTCAACTTGCTTTTTCTTAAATCCGTGTTAGCATTAAAGAAAAAGGATTGAAGGGTTTTATATGCAATTGAATTGGAAAATTGTCACAGTAACAATTATTATAGTTTTGTTGTCAATATTAGGTTCGGGAATATTTCACCGGACTGACAACAGAGTTATAGAAACTTATAGCGCAAAAATAATTCAGGAATCCGAGCGAATTATTGCTCCTGAGGACTGTTCCATAGCAGATATTGCCGTTAAAAATTCGGAAGCAGTGACTGTCGGACAGCCGATTTTAGAGATTAAGACCGGATTAGGGCAGGCTTGTGAGGATAAAAGCAATTTATCCGATAAAAAAGCGGAAGCGACCAATGAGTATCAGGATGCCGCTATTATGTACAAAGACGGCATTATTTCTCAGGAAGAATATGACAAGTCCTTGGATGAATATAAAAATACTTCCGCAGAAATTTCAAAAGAATCCGCATGTAATAACAAAACAGAAAAAATATATGCATCAAAAGACGGAATACTTGACCTTCTCGAAAATCAAAAAGGGGCTTACATAAAAAAAGATGAAACTATTGCTGTAATTAAACCTGCGAAAAGAAGAATCCTCGCTTATTTTTCCCAAAAATTTTCTAAAAAATTAAAAGCGGGAATACTGGCAGAAATTACACTGATAAAATACCCTGAAAAACAATTTACGGGAATAGTTGAAGCTGTTGATAAAATTGACATGAACGGTATTCCGGTAATCATAAAAATTAATGAAAATGTTTCTGATTTAAACATTGATGATGATGACGATGCAGTTGTAAGAATTATTGAGTAGTTTATGAATTAGCCATTTCCCGAAGTTTTTTCAGCTGATCACGAATCTCGGCAGCACGCTCAAAATCAAGAATTTTTGCGGCTTTATGCATATCTTTTTCAAGTTTATCTATAAGTTTTGGTAAATCTTTCTTATCGACACCCATTTCAACCATTTCCTCCGCAACAATATCTTCTAAATCCCTGTAACTTGCGACAAGGGATAACAGGTTATTCTCAATCGGTTTTTTAATGGTTTTTGGTATAATTCCGTACTTTTTATTATGCTCTATTTGTATTTCACGGCGGCGTTCGGTTTCATCAATAGCCTTCTGCATAGAATCCGTAATTTTATCGGCATACATAATAACCTCGCCGCAAGAATTACGGGCAGCACGGCCGATTGTCTGAATAAGACTGGTTTCGGAGCGCAAAAAACCTTCTTTATCCGCATCCATAATTGCGACAAGTGAAACCTCAGGAATATCCAGACCTTCTCGCAGCAAGTTTACCCCGACAAGTACATCAAACTCACCTAAGCGCAAATCTCTCAAGATTTCAACTCTTTCTAATGATTGGATTCCGCTATGCAAGTACCTTACACGAATACCCTCCTGAATAAAGAAATCCGTCAAATCCTCCGCCATTCGCTTTGTTAAAGTCGTAATCAAGACACGTTCATTTTTGTCACAGCGTTTTTTAATTTCTGCTTTTAAGTCATTTATCTGGGTTGCAATCGGCCTTACTGAAACTTTAGGATCAACCAGTCCTGTAGGTCTGATAATCTGTTCAACAAGCTGCACAGAGGTATCTCTTTCAAAATCTCCCGGAGTTGCAGATATATAAATTTTTTGATGAACTCTGTCAAAAAATTCTTTGTTCTTCAGCGGGCGGTTATCTTTTGCACAGGGAAGTCTGAACCCGTATTGGATAAGAACATCTTTTCTTGCCGCATCACCATGGGACATACCTTTTAACTGTGGTAGTGTTACATGGGATTCATCAACAACTGTCAAAAAGTCGCCCTGAAAATAATCTAATAATGTTGCAGGCGGGGACCCCGGCGGTCTGCGTTCAATGATTCTTGAATAATTCTCAATTCCTGAACAGTACCCCATTTCTTTTATCATTTCTATGTCGTATTTAACTCTTTGTTCAAGTCTTTGAGCTTCTATCAGTTTATTTTCGTTTTGAAGTTCGACAAGTCTGTGCTGTAATTCCTCTCTGATTAAGGAAATGGTTTCTTCCTGATTTTCATCATAAGAAAGATAGTGTACGGCGGGATAAATTACAACGGTATTTGGGGCTTCAAGAATTTCACCCGTTACGTTGTCAATTCGCACAATCTTTTCCACTTCATCTCCGAAGAAATATATGCGTGTAATAATTTTTTCGTATGCAGGCATAATTTCAACGACATCACCTTTTGCCCTGAACGTAGAACGTTCCAGCACCAAATCATTCCGCTTATACTGTACCGAAATGAGATGCCTTAATAAATCATCTCTTTCTATATTATCCCCTACATTAATTTCAACAGAACCTTTAAAATAATTCTCGGGCAACCCCAAACCGTATATGCAGCTGACGGAGGCAACAATAATTACATCGTTTCTCTCGTACAGACTGCGAGTGGTATTATGTCTGAGTCTGTCGATTTCCTCATTTATGGATGCTGATTTTTCAATATAAGTATCGGTTCTCGGAATATATGCTTCCGGCTGATAGTAGTCGTAATAACTGATAAAATATTCAACGGCATTTTCCGGAAACAACTCTTTAAACTCATTATATAATTGTGCCGCAAGGGTTTTATTGTGTGCAATAATTAACGTTGGTTTTTGAATTTGCTGAATAACATTTGCTATCGTAAAGGTTTTACCCGAACCTGTTATACCGAGAAGGGTCTGAGCATCATCGCCATTATTTATGCCGTCAACGAGCTGCTTAATGGCTTTTGGCTGGTCGCCGGCAGGAGAATATTTTGAGCATAATTTAAACGGTCTGTATTCCATACTAATATATTAGCATACAGGTAAAAACAAGTCGATAGGAATATATAACGATAGGACGATAAGTTCTTTACGGTGTTTCGCACAGAGCTGTAGGGTGGGTAAAGCGTTAGCATACCCACCAATTAAATTAATTAAGGTGGGCACATTCCATTTTGCCCACCCTACGTGCTATAATTTTTGGTTAAAAATCGTACCTAAACTACGATCATCCCAATGATAATTATCTCCATTAAATAAATAATTTTTTTTCGCATGTTCAGGTTTATTTGCGGACTCTTTTAATTCTGCAACAGTTTTAGGGTCAGGCTTTACATAGAAGAAATCGCCTGAATCCATTCTTATAACAGTTTGATATCCTTTCATGTTTTCTTTAGCCAAATAAACTATATTATCCGCAGATGTAATGCTTTCTATCTTTTTTGGGTCTATGTTTGCGAAATTTGCATGACGTACACCCTTTTCTCCAGCTCTTGATGTCAAAACATCATTTTCAAAAATCATAGTACCCTTATAACTGATTTGGTTGTTCATAATCGGCATTATTCTCATATAAATTTCTCCTATATTAACTACATAGCAACAAAAAACCGTAAAAAATATATATTGCTAATTTGTAAAAAATTTTTAACAATTGATTTTAAAAGTAGGGGTAGATTAAAGCCTACCCTACTACTCTATTTCAATTACTACTCTATTTCAAGAGTTGATGTCCGTTCTTCATGCTTTGCTCCGTTAAAGATGTGACAAATCGGATATCCTCCGCAATCACGCCTACCATCAGACTCATGCTTTGCTGCCGTTACATTATCTGCAGTTGGTTTAACAAATAAATAATCCCCATTATTCATCTTAATAAGGGTTTTATAAGGTTTCATACTTATCTGACTTAAATCGGTATAATTCTCTGCTGATAAAATCATATTTATATCCTTTGTATCAACAGATGCAGATTTAGCTTTACGAGCCCTTCCCTTTTCTTCAACGCAGGAGGTTACTACCCCATTCTGAAAGATTAAAGTACCCTTATAACTAATCTGGTTGTTCATAATCGGCATTATTCTCATATAAATTTCTCCTATTTTGGCTACGGAAGAATAAAAAAACGTAAATAATATATTTTGCTAATATATTAAAAATTTTTAACAATTGATTTTAAAAGTTTTCTGATATAAACTGTACTAATAGTAGCCGGGTCGGAATTAAAAACCTTACCGGCGGTAGAAAATAAATTAAGGAGACAAAAATGACACCAAGAAACTTTTTATTTACTTCGGAATCTGTTACCGAAGGACACCCCGACAAAGTATGCGATCAGAT
>DBXD01000090.1:0-9740 GCA_002309425.1 Cyanobacteria bacterium UBA1221 | reverse complement strand
GCAGAAACAACAGTTACAACAGGTATGGCTTTTGTATGCGGTGAAATCACCTCCGATTGTTATGTTGATATTCCGTCCATTGTAAGAAACACTATAAAGAATATAGGTTATACGGGTTCACACGGCGGAGGTTTTGATGCCGACACCTGTGCCGTTATAACAAGTATTGATGAACAATCTGTTGATATTGCAGGCGGAGTTAATAAAGCTTTTGAATCAAGAAGTGAAAATTCAGACACTTCAACTTCCGAAACCGCAAATATAGGTGCAGGCGATCAGGGTATTATGTTCGGCTATGCTTGTAATGAAACTCCTGAATTAATGCCGCTGCCGATAAGTTTGGCACATAAATTATCATTTAGGCTTGCACAAGTGAGAAAACAGGGAATACTACCATACTTAAGACCTGACGGGAAATCTCAGGTAACCGTAAGATATATTGACGGGAAGCCTCACAGTATTGATACAGTTCTTATTTCAACCCAACATGACCCTGAAATTAAAGGGATAAGTGATAACTCAAAGGTTCAGGAAATTATAAAAAATGACATAAAAAAATACGTTATAGATTATGTGTTTGAAAACCAATCTCCTATCGGATTATCCAAAGAAACAAAAATCCTTGTAAATCCGTCAGGAAGATTTGTTGTAGGCGGGCCGCAGGGTGATGCTGGATTAACCGGACGTAAAATTATTGTTGATACATACGGCGGATATTCACGCCACGGCGGCGGAGCATTCTCCGGCAAAGACCCCACAAAAGTTGACCGTTCTGCCGCATACGCTGCAAGATACGTTGCTAAAAATATTGTAGCATCGGGTATTGCAGAGAAGTGTGAAATTGAGTTAGCGTACGCAATTGGTGTTGCAGAGCCTGTTTCTATTATGGTTGATACGTTTGGCACAGGAAAAATTTCTGATGACGAAATATCAGAAATTGTTTCTAAAAACTTCGACCTCAGACCTGCAGCAATAATAAGTCAGTTTGATTTGAGAGGCTTGCCCGCTAAAAACGGGGGTAAATTCTATCAGTTATTGGCTGCGTACGGTCATATGGGAAGAAGCGATATTATTGTTCCGTGGGAGCAAACCGATAAAGCCGACACTCTGAAGAGTCAAGCGCTCAGCAGCGGCTGCGGTTGTGTATAAATTAATAAAATTATAAAAATACGGGTCAGATATGACCCGTATTTTATTTGTGATAAAATTAGATTAAACGTAGAAGAACGAGGATAAACCATGGGACAAACTTTAGCGGAAAAAATCATATCAGAACACGCAGGGCATAAAGTAAAGCCCGGAGAACTTGTAATAGCAAACGTTGATGTTGCGGCCGTTCAGGACGGGACAGGACCACTGACAGTACAAGAGTTTAAAAAACTTGGAATTGATAAACTCCATAATCCTGAAAGGAGCATCCTTTTTATCGACCACGCATCTCCAAGTCCGAGAAAGGAACTTTCAAATACCCATAAAGTTTTGAGAGATTTTGCAAAAGAATACGGTGCGGTACTGTCTGATGTAGGTGCAGGGGTTTGCCATCAAAGGTTAGTTGAAACTTTTGTTAATCCCGGAGAAGTTCTTGTAGGTGCGGATTCTCATACCTGCACGTCAGGTGCGTTGGGCGCTTTTGCAACAGGGATGGGGTCAACTGATATTGCAGTTGCCATGGCTTTGGGGAAAACCTGGTTAAAAGTTCCTTCGACCTTTAAAATTGAAGTAACCGGTAATTTTTCTAAAGGTGTAGCTGCCAAAGATTTAATGCTATATTTAATCGGGTTGATTGGTGCAGACGGTGCAACGTACAGGGCATTAGAATTCTGCGGTGATACTATCGAAAATATGACTATGTCAGAAAGGTTCACATTGGCTAATATGGCAGTTGAAGCCGGGGCAAAGGCGGGACTTTTTGCAACCGATGATAAGACAAAAGAATTTTTAAAGGAACGGGGACGAGAAGATAAATTCAGACTTATAGAACCGGATGAAGATGCTGTTTACGAAAGGGTTATAAAAATTTATGCAGAGGACATTCAGCATACCGTATCATGCCCGCATACCGTTGATAATACAAAAACCGTTGACGAATTAAAAGATATTAAGGTTGACCAGGTGTATGTCGGAACCTGTACCAACGGACGTATTGAGGATTTGAGAATTGTTGCGGATATTCTGAAAGGTAAAACCATAAATCCAAATCTCAGGATGTTAATCTGCCCCGCCTCTAAAGATGTATATTTAAAAGCTCTGGAAGAGGGTTTGATTTCAACCTTTGTGGAAGCAAATGCAACCGTGCTCCCTCCGGGATGCGGCCCTTGCGTCGGAGTACACGCAGGAACACTTGCTGACGGGGAAGTTTGTCTTGCCACTCAAAACAGGAATTTCCAGGGGCGTATGGGTAACACGGAAGGCAAAATATACCTTGCATCTCCGTATGTAGCGGCTTATACGGCTTTAAGAGGATATATTTCTGCAGAATAGGTATTCAAATCAATATACTAATAAAACTATACCAAAATGTAATAAATAAGCTGAATAAATTCTGAAATAATCTCCTTATCATATAATTAGGGAGATTATTTTTATGGAACCGTCTAAACACCGGTACAAAAAAATGAGAACAGACGAACTCATCGTCTTAGCGCAAAGTGATGATATTAAAGCGCTTGAGGAGTTACTGCGAACAGAACAAAGGAATGTGTTCGCAACGTTTTCTTATCTGACACACAAAAGACAAGATGTTGCCGATTTAACCCAGGAAGCCTTGTTAAGAGTTGCCCAAAATATTAAAACCCTTAAAGATCCGAAGCATTTTAAAAGCTGGTTAAATCAGATTGTTACACATCTTTTTTATGATGAACTCAGAAAAATATCAAGAAAGCCTGATATTATCTCTATTGATGCGGAAACAGATAATGAAACAGGCTTTTCAATCAAAAATATACTACCGGACACCAAGTGTAAACCTGCTGAAAAATGTATATCTTCCGAGCTGGAAGAAATCATTAAGGACAAAATCAGAAGTCTGCCAAGGCAGTTTCGCATAGCAATTGTATTAAGAGAACTGCAAGGGCTCAGTTACGATGAAATTGCGACTGCAACACAATCAAGCATTGGTACCGTAAAATCACGTATTGCAAGAGCAAGAACAAAACTTCAGGACGGACTCAAAAATTACATCTAAATAAAAAAAGAAAGGTTACAGAATGAAAGAATTAAATTGCGAACAGGTTTCAATACTACTGACATACTTTATAGATAAAAAACTTAGTGACAAATTAATCGGGGAGATTGAGTACCACCTGAATACCTGCCCAAATTGCCGTGAAAGATATATGAGTATGCTTCGGATAAAAAAGAATTATCAGGAAATGAAAGAAAAAATTTGCACAGAAGATGAGGATACTCTGTTAATAAACACTTTTATGGAAAGAGAGTACATGAATTTTCAAAATAACTTGTCCTCTTATCTGGATAACGAACTTGATGACAGAGAAAATATCCGTATAAAAAAATTTGCGATATTGAGTCCTACTGCAAGACAGGATCTTGAAGATATGATATATTTCAGACAAATACTGCAAGATTCATTCAGCAAAACAAAATCAAAACTAAAAAAAGACTTGTCTGAATTAACCATAGATAAATTAACCCGTAAAGAGAAGAACAATCGTCCTAACGAATACACCCAAAACAGATTTTCCCTGTTACTACTTATTATAATATCCTTTGTTACAAGTATTTTAATTTTATTTTATACATAAAAAAAGGACCGATTAACGGTCCTTTTTACCTTAATATTTTTACTTCTTGTTACCGTAACGTTTGTTAAATCTTTCAACTCTACCTTCAGAGTCTAAGATTTTTTGCTGTCCTGTATAGAACGGGTGGCAGTTGTTGCAAATTTCAACAGTAATACCTTCTGCAACAGAACCAGTTTCTATTTCGTTACCGCATACGCATTTGATAACAGTTTTCTTATAATCAGGATGAATTCCGTCTTTCATAGTGTACCTCTTTCTTTTCTCAAGATTCCAAACTTGATAATTATGTAAATTTCGACTAAAAGAATACTAACATACACAAAAAATATACGCAAGAGGGTTATTAAGTTATTTAATATTTACCGCTTTACGTTATACATTATAATATCAGATACCCATGGTAAATATGAATACAGTCCCATAAAAGCAAAAACCGCCAGATATAAAAGTATTCCGTATATCAGACACTGCATAAAAGAATATCCGAATACAACAGGATGGTTAAAAATATAAATTAACTGTCTTGTTATCCGATTTATTACCGGAATATAACTTAACATATTTACCAAAAACCAAAATATTGCATTTATAACTACATAACACAAAAATAAGAATATTGATTGCGCTATGTGGTAACTCAAAAATCTCTCAGGGAACTTACCTCTTACGACGCAAATAATCAGCCAGGCAAAGCCGGCAAACCCGGACGTAAGATACGATAACCCTGCTATAACTCTATCAGGAATTGTCGGGGTATCATATTTCATAGCAAACTATATTTCCCCTCTGCGTTTTTTATCAATGTATTCGTCTAATACAACTTTATATACAAGTTTATGTTCATCATTTGCGGGTTCAAGGTTTATAGCTGCTCTGTATGCTGCTATTGATTTTTCTATATCTCCCTGAAGATAATGCCCGTTTCCTAAGAGCAAATATGTCTGAGCATCATTCGGCAAGAAATGCAAAACACTCTTATACATTTCAACCGCATCATCAACTCTGCCTATATTCGTATAAAGGTTTGCCAATAACTGATAAGCATTAGCCGTCTTGGGTTCGAGTTCTATTGCTTTTTTATACATATCTATAGCTCTGTCATATTCACCAAACTCGGAAAGCGCAATCGCATAACAAGAATACGCACGGTAGTTATCGCCGTCCATTGCCAATGCTTTTTCAAAATATTCATAGGCATTCTCTTTTTGCTTCATCAGTGCATAGGTATTTCCGATACAGATCGCAACTACTTTATTATCTATATTCAAGTCATAAACTCTCTTATATAAATCTAAAGCAGTTTCATAATCGAATAATTTAAAACAAACATTTCCCATATCCACAAGAGCAGTGACATTTTGAGGATCCAGCGATAACGCTTTTTCGTAGTATGCTTTTGATTCGATATAATCTTCATTATCCTGGTACAAAAGTGCTATTGCATTGTATAATTCAGGATTTTTAGAATTCAGGTCAATAGCCCTGTTGTAATAGAAAAGAGCCTTTGGAAAATTTTTCCATTCTGCAAAAACATTACCGATATTGTAATAAATAAGGTAATTTTTAGGATTTATATCAAGTGCCCTGTTGTAATAAGAAAGGGATTTCCTAAAATCTTTTTCATAATACCACATAGTACCCATTCCGACCAATGCCTGTACATCATTCGGGTCTATCGCCAAAACACTTTCCAAAACAGAAATCACTTTGTCGTAATTCTGTTCTTCCATATACAACCTTGATAACTTATGATAATTTTCAAGATTTTTAGGTTCCTGCGCCATAAGCATCAAAGTCTCGTTAATCTGTTTTTCTAAATCCTGTTTTTCCATATTATACTCTCTCTTTTTTATAACTTTCTTCATAAATTGAGTAGTCTTTTGAAATTTCGCGCCATTCATCATCTAAGATGCTGTACGCATTATTCCAAAACTTCTCAATAGCATATGCTTCTCTCTCATCCCTGTGGAGAATATGCACAACTACATCTCCATAATCCAGCAAATTCCAACGGTTTTTTGTGTCGCTTTCTATTCTTACCGGACTTCTTGCAAAATTTTTTTTGATATTTTCTTTTACCGCCTCCATAAGCGCCTTTACCTGAGGAGTTGAATCACCGGTAACCAAAACAAAATAATCGGCAAGAGATGAAACGTGCCCTATATTCAGTATAGAAACATCCTTGCCTAATTTATCATCTAACACTCTGGCTATAACACAAGCCAATAATTTTGAATCCGTATCCTTTGTCATTTATACCTCTTTATGGCTGATTATAGCAAATTTTATAAATCATGGCAAGATTTTTACACCAACAGACATTAATAAAAAATTACAGTCTTTTGCTATATTTGCATAAAATAAAGTTTACCTATAAGTAATCAGTTTTTACAAATAGCCCTACGTAAGGGTATTGAGAAAATAAAATTTCCCGTTAAAAATGAAAGATTTTGAGTTTCAAAAAATTAATTGCGGCATTTTTGCATATCTGTCAGCAAATCACAACTTTTGATTTTATTCATTACCTTTTCTACTGTAATACTTTCGATACAAGGGGCATAGGCATATTTATCTTTTAATAATTTACATTTCTTTTTCCAGCAATATTTACATTCTGTTTCGGGGGCAATAAAAAATCCGTTTGCACCATACGGTTTTATTTTCTCCGGAGATGTAGATCCGAGTAATGATATTGTCTTTACATTGTAAGCAGATGCTATATGCACCGGACCTGAATCTCCTGATATCACAAGGTCAGCAAGAGACAGCAGAGCACAGGCTTCCTTTATATTCAGAAGGCCTGATAGCACAACCGAGTTCTCTCGCTTTAAATCAAAATGATAATCCCTCTCGGAAGAGTTTCCGTTTACGAAAACAGTTCCCCCATATTCGGATAGCAGTTTCTCCGATAAGTCTTCCCAATTTTTAATATTCCATAGCCGGCCTTGCCTTGCATTACCGTGATATTTGCCGGGATTTATTACTATGAAAGGTCTTTTATAAGCCTTTAATCTCTCTTTTACCGAATTTAAAATTTTGATATCCGTGTTACTTAAATACAGATTTTCAGGAAGTTCGAGATCTTTAAACACTTTTTGGGCAGTATTAAAATACTTCTCGACCCAGGAAGTTCCTTTAAAACTTTTAAATACTATTTTTTTTGATAAAGCAAGAAATGTATACAAATAACAGCGAAGTGTAAAATTTAAACAAAATACAATATCATATCGCTCTTGCCAAATAATCCTGATACATTCAAAAAAGTTTCCGTTGTAAGTTATTATTCTGTCAACATCCGGGCAGTTTTCTAATAATGCGGTATTAGCCCGTGATGTCAAATAGTGTATTTCAATATCAGGGTATCTCCGTTTTATTGCATGGGGAATTATTGTCGAAAGCACCATATCCCCAAGCGCACTGAATTTAATTATTAAAATTTTCTTGCTAATCATACAGTCCTCACTGGCAATATGATTAGTTTATATAAAGATTGTTAATATTTTGTTAGGCGGCTAAATTATTATTTTAAAACATGTACCTACACCTGTTTCACTTTCAACACTCAACTTCCACCCGTGAAGTTCGGCTATATTCTTTGTTATAGCTAAACCTAAACCTGTACCGCCGTTTTTTCTGCTTCTGGCTTTATCTACTCTGTAAAATCGTTCAAAAATTCTTGGCAAATGTTCCTGTGCAATACCTATTCCATAATCTTTAATACTTATTTCCGTACTTATATTATTCCGGGTAATTATAATATCAATTTTTTCCGAGCCGGAGTATTTTACAGCATTGCTTAGCAGGTTTGATATTGCCGTTACCGCTAAATTTTCATCGCACAAAATTGTAATATCTGCATTACCTGTTATATTGATAACTGCGTCTACTATCCCCTGATTGCTTATTGCCATACCAAGAATCCTCGAAATTTTAACTTCTTCAAACTTCTTGTGCTCCAGACTTTTTTCTAAATCGATTTCTGCAAGTGAAAGTATATCCTGCACAATAGAATTGAGCATTGAAGTTTGATTTTTAATTATATCCAGACATTCTTTACTCAGTTCTGATAAGTTGGTATCAGGCTGAATAAGTTCAATGGCGGAATTTACTGCCGTTATGGGCGTTTTTATTTCATGTGACAGGTTTGATATAAAATCCGAGCGATACTGTTCTAACTTTGTCAGTCTCAAAATTTGCTGCTTTAACCTGTATGTCATTTCTCTTATCGCAACAGTTAGCTCTGATAACAATCCTATTTTGGGTAAAACGATTTCCGTATCCAGTTCTCCTTTGGCAATTTTTGTTACGCTATCCTCCAAAGCATTAAATTCTTTCCGCTCCGAATAAAAAATATGAAATAATGTCAGCAATAACAAAAATAAACAAAAATAAGATAAACCTATTATATTTTTTTGAGCTTTTACAATTGTACTTATAACAAACTCCTGAGATAGTGATAATTCCAAATAATATTTTTTATTTCCTGCATAAAACTCTGTAACCTTTTCCAAACTCTTATCATTGTAAGAATGTAAATATAAATCTAAAATATTATACCTGTTCCACAAAAGGCGTTTATCATCCTGTGAAATTCCAGTATTCTCATTTTTTACAGAAGATATTATCTGCATTTTGTTTTCATCAAATATTCTGAAAGAAAATTCTTCATCATCTTTAAAATCCTTTGCATAGTTTTCTAAATTTTTATAATCCCTACGCTCCAACAGCGGAATAGCAACCCATTCTATCTGCTTTTTGAAGATATCCATTTCTGCTTTTTCTTCCTGTATATACGAGTTGTTAAACTGTACCACATTATACAGGGAAACAATTATAAATAAAGTGGCAACCCCAAGTAAAAATAAAAATCGTTTTAGCCAAAACCTTTCACGATTTCTCATACCTGCGCATCCTTTAACCGATACCCGACACCCCTTATAGTTTCAATACAATCGGCAATATCTTTCAGCTTTCTTCTTAAATTCAATATTTGAACATCAATCGCTCGTTCGGATACATTTAACCCGTCTTCACCTCTCAAATGCTCCAGTAATTGTGCTCTTGAAAAAACTCTGCCGGTATTTTTTAAGAAAATTTTAAAAATTCTGTATTCAAAATTGGTTAATTCAATAGAATTATTTTTTGTATATACAGCTTTTTTACTGTCATCCATAGTTATACCGTTGTACTCATAAATATCTTTTGATAATTTTGTATTTTGCAAGTGCGCCTTTACTCTTGCTAAAAGAATTTTGTTACTGAAAGGCTTTGATATATAATCTATTGCTCCGCTCTCAAAGCCTTCTATAATATCTTCCTCAAGTTTCTTTGCAGTCAGCATTATTACCCGGGTGTCACTATATTCATTTTTTCTATCCCGAATCTTTTTACACAAAGTATAACCATCTATACCGGGCAGCATTACATCCAGCAAAACCAAATCATAATTTTCCGCACATACTTTATTATATGCATCCTCTCCATCAAATGCTTTTGATATATTATAGTACCCATCGGACTGAAGAACTAACTCAATCAAACGATTAATTTGAGGTTCATCTTCCACTATTAAAATTTTTGCATCCTTTATACTCATAGTTATAATTATACAACAACACTTTTAGAATAAAAAAAGACATACTCATCGTATGTCTTTTATCTGCTCCAGGCCAGACTTGTGCGGGATTGCCCAAGAACCCGCCATGGTGATTGAAGGCAAGACCACATGCCGGAGATTTTGTTGAAAACAAAATCTCTCGGTAAACCGCAGGTCAAAATGAGAACGTAGTTCGAATGTAGTCCTGCGTGTGAAAGTCTGGCAATAAAAAAGACATACTCACCGTATGTCTTTTATCTGCTCCAGGCCAGACTTGAACTGGCACCGAGGTTGAGCCCCGATCGGATTTTAAGTCCGACGCGTCTACCGATTCCGCCACTGGAGCGAATTTACAGATATTTAATTTTCAAAGTTTTGTT
>DBXD01000048.1:13465-15245 GCA_002309425.1 Cyanobacteria bacterium UBA1221 | reverse complement strand
TAGATGCCTGATTTTTTAACAACAACCTTTAAAAAGGGGTATTTTAAAAACGACAACCTTAAAACAACTATTGGAGCCTACACGGCAACACCTGACAAGAGTAAGGATTGGTCTAACGGGTTTGAAACAGGACTGTTTTTGCGCAAAGAATTTCCGGTAGGCGACAGAACAAACCTGAGCCTGGCACTTAGCGGCGGATATACAAAAACTACCATAAACAGTAATAACAGCGACTTGGGCATAAAAACAGAGTGCCTTGTAGATGGGATTACCATCGGCGGAAAGTATGCAGTGAGCGACAATCTTGCTGTCACTTCTTCTATCTCGGGTAAACTGCAGGGACATGACAGAATGTTATATGCACGTCATATAGAAGAGGATGCTTTTATAGCAGATAACCCCGATGACGTGTCGAACAGTTTTGGGTCCTGGCAAATGCCCGGTGAGATAATATCCCATTACGGAAGTTATTATAGTTTTTATAATGAAATACGAGAATATAACGCGCTTGTTGATGAATATAACGGTATAGCTTATAAAAATAACAAGAAAAACAGTGCATATGAGGTATCAGTATCCGCAGGAATTGAAGGAACAAATGACAACAATACGGTAATCGGCGGAATAAAGGGCACTTTCACAGGCTATTACGGTTTTGGGGAGGACAAAGCAAAAGGTCATAATTTTGCGGCAGAGGCATACGGCAATGTTGATGTAGGCTATGGCATTTCGCTGGGCGCTTCCGTGAACACAAATAAAGTTGTAAAGGCCGGAATAAGTTGGACTTTTTAGTACGGTTTGATTAATTGTATCCGTCGTATATTCTCAGATAATTCCAATACGTTCTGAATACTTTTTTGACGTAATTTTTAGTTTCGGGGTAAGGAATTTTTTCAATAAACGAGTCTGTATCGGTAAAGTTTATGGATTGTTTCCACGTATTAACCGAGCCGGCCCCGCCGTTGTAGGCTGCTACCGAAGAAATGTTCAAACCGTTCAGCTGGCTTCTGAGTGAGGCGTAGTATGCATTACCCAGCCTTATATTTTGAACTGGGTTTGTGAGGTCATATCCGGAAATTCCCAAGTGTGATGCCGTATCCGCAGCCGTTGCGGGCATTAGCTGCATTAAGCCATTTGCTCCGACACAACTTTCAGCCATCGGATTAAAGTAGCTTTCTTCTCTTACAAGAGATAACATCAACGGGGCATTGTTACCGTACATACCTGCATATTTTTTTATCTCATCATAATAAAGGACCGGATAAACCAAACGCCACCTTAAATCGGATTTATCGGGTTTTACCTCAAGTTTTTCCATGGCATCTCTTGCCGTCAGCATAGCTTTGTTGTAGTCACCTTTTTTATACAAAACCCAACTGCGAACAAAATCATCATATGCGGAATATTCCTCCAGAACTTCAAAATCTCCGAGAGCGACAAGTTTATCAAGAAAAGCATGACTCCTTGAATACGGAAAAGCTATTTCCTCCTGATGGATAAAAGATGAAATTATTGCAGAACGTTTGCGGTTTAATCTTAGATACGCTCTGTAGGCATAATAACTGTCCGGATATCTGGATAAAACACCCTTATAATAACCTACATAATCTCTGAAGTAATGGGCATTTTCGCTGACTCGCCCGAGATTATACATAACCATCGGTGCAAAAGAGGAAGTTTCCTTGTACTTATTCAAAAAGTCGATACCGATTCTCTGTGCATTTTCGACATCATTTCTGTTTACCATATGGAGAAACATTTGAGCCTGAGCCTCATCGGC
>DBXD01000048.1:0-13409 GCA_002309425.1 Cyanobacteria bacterium UBA1221 | reverse complement strand
GGACTGTATCGGCACTTTTGCAATGTCAGATAGTCTTTTCCGACAGATTTTGTTTTGCCGAGAAGTTCTGATGCCGCCTGATATTTTGACGGGAAAACTGACAAATATGTATCTATTGCACTTTTAATGTCTTCTTTATCTATGTATGCGGCATTACCGTTCAAGCCCCACTCCACATAGTATTTTGCCTTATCAATATCCCCCTGCGCATATGAATTTTGCGCTAACAATGCCCATGACATTTGTAGTTCTGCCTTATCCGCAAGCTCTTTTGCTTTTTTATAATCGTTAAACCTGTAACAAGTCTGAGCCATCAAAAGGTAATCATCTTTAGAAATTTGAGTATCTAACTTTTCCCAGTTTAATACGGCATTAAGAGCATGCTTACCGCCCGGAGCCTTTTTAATATAGTGTCTGTAATGATTCTGAATATCATTCTTTGCAGACAACGGGAATATCGCATCCTGCTCGTATTTTTGCTGGCTTATCAAACCTGAAAAATATTCGGAAGCTATTGCATAATCAGAATCAGGATATTTTTTTATTATATAATCAAAATGCTTTTGAGCCTGACTGCTGTTTATATCAATTAAATCCTGACCGAGATTATACCTTACCTTTTGAGCCAAAATATGCTTTGGGTACAACCATATGAAAAACTTGTACTGTTTTATTGCAGATTTTTTATCATCAATTTTATCTGCCGCAACACCCTGATGATAAACCGCCAAAGGTTTTAAATCAGACGTAGCTATAATTTTTGAAAACAAATAATATGATTTTGAATAATCCTCCTTATTATATGCCTCCAGAGCAGATTTATATATTTCATCCGTTTTTTCGGGCGATTGATAAATATTTATTCCCAAAAGCATAACCAACGCCAGGAGCAGAGTTCCGGCGCAAAAAATATATATCTTTTTCCCCAAGCTATCCATAACATAATAATACCATAAATTTCATCAACAGAACAGTAATAAGTTTACAAAACCATAAAGCTGGCATATAATAATCAAAAAGAGAGTTTATTATGGCAGAAAATAAAGAAAACTTAAATAAAACCGTTCGTCCCTGGGGATATTTTATAAATATAGCAGAGGGGAATAATTATCTGGTAAAAGTAATTCACGTAAACCCAAACGGAAAACTTTCCGTACAATCGCATAACCACAGAAGTGAACACTGGTATATTACCAAAGGTTTGGCAAAAGTTTTGCTTGATAAAAAAGAATACTCTCTTAAAAAAGGCGCCAGTATCGATATACCTGTTAAAGCCGTACATTCAATATTTAATCCGGCAGAAATCGAACTTGAACTGATTGAAATTCAAACGGGGGATTACCTTTCTGAGGACGACATTATTCGTTACGAAGATATTTACGGCAGAGTATAAAATTTTATGAAACTGTTTCAATCTCAGATTCAACATTAACGGGCAGAATAAAGCCAAATGTCGAGCCTTCGCCCGGAGTTGAATTTACAAAAATTTTACCGTTATGATATTTTTCTATAGCCGTTTTTACAAGGTGTAAACCAAGTCCCGTACCTTTAACCGTATGGGTATTGTTTTCAACCCTGTAAAACCTGTCAAATATTTTTTTCTGGTGTTCCGGAGCAATTCCGCAACCATGGTCGGTAACAGTGACTTCAACTTCATTTGACTCTGACAGATTTCTTATAGCAACATCTATCGAAGATTCTTCGGGTGAATATTTTATCGCATTTGTCAAGAAATTCGTAAGCGCACGGGAAATACCGTTATAATTGAACATGAATGTCGGAATATTTTCATCTTTATATATATTCAGGTGCAGTTTATGTTCTTTTAACAGTACATCAATCTGACGAACACAATCTTCCACAAGTTCAACTATATTGTTCAAGGATTTTTCCATTGGGGCATTTGATTCCATACGGGAAAAGTCCAGTATATCATTAACCATACCCTGCAATCTTATTATTTCCTGATTTATAGTTCCGATAAATTCTTTCTTGGTATTATCGTCAAATTCATCTCCATAATTGTATAAAGTATCTATGTAACTTCTCAAAACAGTAACAGGAGTTCTGAGTTCATGAGAAACGTTTGATATAAAATCAGAACGCATTTTATCCATTTCGGCTTCACGAGTCATATCAATCAGTACTATTATATAACCGACATAATCCCTGCTTCTTGTAAACATAGGGGACATAATCGATTTTATTGTTCGGTTATCAACATTTATATTAAATTCTATCGGCTTTTCTTCGATAACGTCCAAAGGAGTATCTTTAAATTCTTCAATTTTATCTTTAAAACAATAATTTTCGGAAGTATCAATATAGTTTTGAATTTTTGTATTTAATAATTGTTCTTCCGTAACTTCAAGAAGTTTTTGGGCATGGTCATTAATCAAAACAACATTATCATTGTCATCACAAACGACAACACCGTTTGCAATACTCATCAAAACAGATTCAAATTTATTTCTCTCAAGCATTATCCTGTCAATATTTTGCTCTTCGTACAAGTGCAATCTGCCTGACATATCGTTGAAGGCATTAAATAACTCTTTTACCTCCGGACTTACTTCTTTATCCTCAATTCTATACCCAAACTCTCCTGAGGAAATCTTTTTTACCCCATCTCTGAGCATTTTCAGCTCCCTTGTAATAAGAAAAGTATTTACCAGAATAACCAGAGTAAATATTACCCATACCACAGAAAATACTGTCATTAAAGAATTTCTTGCGGTTGAAATGACCTTTTCAACAATATTTCCGGATAATCCTACCAAAACCGAACCGTAAGACTCGTCTTTCCCGGGAATTGTGAGCGGGGAACTGACCGCAATTGCGGGTTTTACTTTCTTTCCGTCAGGAGTAATATCTTTTGTAGAGGATATCAGATTGCCTTCATTATCCCTGAACTCAATCAGGACAATGTCCTTGTGCTCGGAAATTAGAACGTTGGAATGAGCTTTCAGAGTTTCTTTCACCTGACTTTGGGGTAATCCGTTTATCAATTCAACACTTTCTATTGCAAGTGTCTTTGATATTCCCTGCCCAAAACCCTGATAACCTTCTTTTATCATTTTCTGGATATTAAAAATTGCAAAAATTGCCACAAAGACAATTAGGATTGTACTTAGCAGCAGACCCGAAATAATCAACCTGTTCTGAGCGTTTAGGTTTACATTCTCTTTCATACCGGAATTATCGCACTTATTGTGTTTAACGTCAAGCATAAATTTTTATGTAAAGACGTTAAGTCGTTAGGACGTTAAGTTCTTATCGACGCATGCGCGAATTGAGATAACCAAATTACCCGAAGGGCTGAAATGAACTTATCGTCCTATCGTCTTATCGTCTTTTATTGCGTTCATTTTAATGCACGATACTGCAATATACTTTTTAATTACATGCTTTACAGTTTGGCACTGCAGGTAAATTTACATTTCCTGATTTAATATATGCATCCACCTTGCAGCCACCATTACACCAAGTATTGTATTTGCAAGCGCCGCACTCTGATTTTTCTCTGTTTCTCGGTTGGAAAAGCGGGTTATCCCATCTTCTTTCCCAGATTTCTACAAATGAGTTGTCTTTAAAACATCCTATTGGTAATAAATTATAGTACAAAGCCATGGAACAAAGATAGATTCTGCCGTCAGATTGTATGGATATTTTTTCGTGGCATTGGCAATCGGATTTCAGTAATGTTTCTTTATGTTGTTCATTTATAAGTTCCTGATAATGGGGTTCATTTAGTATCTTTAATACTTCCGGTATATTTAACAATTGTTCCGGCTTCCAAAAAGTTGGCAAATCTGAGTTATCAAATAATTCATTTTCTGACAAGTCATGATAAATTTTAAATAATTCTCTATCTTCAACATTAAGCTTAATATGACTATCATTATAATTAATCATCCTACCAATAAGAAATTTATTTGCCCCCAGTGACTTAGAAAATTTATAGGTATCAAATACCTCGTCTTTATTTATACTGTTTATGGTAAAACTGGTAATTACAAATACACCTTTATCGGTTAATTTTTTAATATTTTCGTTAATTTTACTGAATTTATCCGAACGGCGGATTTTCCTAAATGTTTCATCAGTTGCAGCATCCAGGCTTATTAAAACTTCGTCTGTATAAGGATTAAATAATTCTGCCAGTTCATCTATAATTTCATCTGTTAGCAGTGAAGCGTTTGTAAACAAATGTACAGCAACATTATTTTCTTTAAATCTTCTTACTATATCCATACAGTCAGGCCTTAAAAAAGCTTCCCCGCCTGACAGGTTGACAGAAACCACACCTGCCTCAATCAATTCATCAGCAAGATTTAATGCTTGCTCTGTTGACAAATCGTATTTTGAAGAATATTCAGTATCATTGTATAAACAGTGAGCACATCTAAAATTGCAAGCTTGCGTTAGATTCCAATAAACTACTAACGGTGATGAAAACAAATAATCTTTATTTCCTGAATATTCCTTTATGCATCGAAACATTGCCCTATGGTAACGATTAAACTCCACTTTTTTATCTGTTTTAGGCATCTGAAACATATAATCCAGAAAATAACGTATGTATTTATCGTAATCTTTATCAGATATATTTTCGTTAGCACTAACATTAACCGACATTTTGTTTGACTTTGTAAGTTGTAAAACTTCTTTTGTTTGAATGTCCTTAGGGGCATAAGACTGTTTTTCGCCTGTATATTCCAGTATATAACCCTCTTTTAAAAGAAATTCAAAAGTTCCACTGAAATGCTCTTTTAAATCCTCAATAGGTACATCAGGACTGTTTTCATGCAACATATTGATAATATCATCACAACTGATGGTACCATCTAATCCTGCTACAATTGAACCTGTTAATTCATCTGTTTTCCAAAAGTTGTCATTTTTTACATTGTAGAAAAAATATGTATCCAATTTGGATTCATAATGCATTAAGGTATATGGTGCAACTGCAAGTTTTTTATTCATAAGTTTTTCACTCCGTTAGGTTTAATCTGGCACGTCATATTAATGACAGGCTATGCAATTAGGTATCGCAGGTGCATTAACATTTCCTGATTTAACGTATGCACTTACTTTGCAGCCGCCAATACACCACTTATTGAATTTGCATGCCCCGCATTCTGATTTTTCTCTGTTTCTTGGTTGAAAAAGCGGGTTATCCCATCTCCTTTCCCATATTTCTGCAAATGAGTTATCTTTATAATTGCCAAGAACTCCTATGTCATAAAACAATGTATCTGTGCAAAGGCTAATTCTTCCGTCAGAACCTACTGCTACCAGATTGTGAGATTGACAATCACATGTCAGTAACGATTCTTGGCATTGTTCATTCAGAAGTTTCTGATAATACGGTTCATTTAGTATTTTCAATACTTCCGGTATATTTAACAATTGATGAGGTTTCCAAAAAGTCGGCAGGTTTGAGTTGTCAAATAATTCATTTTCTGACAAGTCATAATAAATTTTAAATAATTCTCTTGTTTCGATGTTAAGACTGATATGACTATCGTTAAAATTCTCCATGGGACTGATAGCAAAACTTTTTGCCCCTAATGATTTAGATAATTTATAAATATCAAATATTTCGTTTTTATTGATACTGTTTGCTGTGCAACCGTTAATTACAACAACACCTTTATCGGCTAACTTTTTAATATTTTCATTAATTTTATCGAATTTATCAGAGTGTCGAATTTTTCTGAATGTTTCATCCGTTGCGGCATCAAAACTAATTTTTACTTCATCAGTATATGGATTAAATAATTCTGCCAGTTCATCTATAATTTCATCTGTTAACAGAGAACCGTTTGTAAATATATGCACAGCAACGTTATTCTCTTTAAATTTTCTTATAATATCCATAGTATCAGGTCTTAGGAAAGCCTCACCGCCCGACAAGGCAACAGAAACTATTCCTGCCCCAATTAATTCATCAGCAAGATTCAGTGCCTGTTCCGTTGATAGCTCGCCTTTTGAAGAATATTCCTTTTCGTTATATAAACAGTGGGTACACCTAAAATTACAAGCATTTGTCAAATTCCAAGCAACCGCTAACGGAGCTGAGAACAAATAATCTTTATCTCCCGAATATTCCTTTATGTATTGCTTCATTGCCCTGTGGTCACGATTAAATTCAAATTTTTTGTTCATTTTTGACAGATCAAGGATAGAATCCAGAAAATAACGTATATATTTATCGTAATCTTCATCAGAGATATTTTTATGAGTACCAGCTACAGTCTTTTTACTTAATTCAGGGGCTTGTATAGCTTCTTTTGGCTGAGGGTTTTTATGGGCATAAGACTGTTTTTCGCCTGTATATTCCAGTATATAGCCCTCTTTTAAAAGAAATTCAAAAGTTTTGCTAAAATGTTCTTTTAAATCCTCAATCGGTACATCCGGACTGTTTTCATGTAACATATTTACAATATCATCACAACTGAGGGTACCGTCTAATCCTGCTACAATTGAACCTGTTAATTCATCTGTTTTCCAAAAGTTGTCCACCTTTGTGTTATAGAAAAAATATGTGTCCAATTTAGCTTCATAATGCATTAGGGTATATGGTGCAATTATAAGTTTTTTACTCATAAGTTTATTACTCCGTTAGTTTTATGTTGACTCCTTATTAAAAGTTGGGTTTGGCTAATTGCCAAACCCAATCAAATATTTACAGGTATCATCTTAGCACTGACGATATGCAGAATCCCAAGCAGAAATCTGTTTTCTGCCTTGCTGATTTTCAACTGTTACAAATTGCTGCTTATTTCTCATTTTAGCTAACAGTTCTTTGTTTACCTTAGGCAAACCCTGTTCGCTTTGCTGAACCGGAGCTTTTCCAAGTCTTGCTCTTGTTCTTCCGGCAAGCTTTGAAATGCCTTTTTTAGGCCATGCAGCGCCAAAACTAACTTTGCTAACTTCCATAGATACACGTCCTTTCGTTTTACTATTCCTGTGTTTCTACACAATTATAATTAAACACCTAAAAAATATTTTTTGCTAATTATTTTTAAATATATTAATCAATTGTTACATAAAACGTAGTAGCACACACTAGCCTACCTTTTAACTTCGTTAAAAAATCTACTTGATTTTTTTAAAAATTGTGGTATATTTGAAATTGCTAAAGGGGATTATAGATATAAAGACATCTATTTGTGGCATTTATACCCCGGTGGTGATAGTTACAGATACTCTGAAAGAGATTAATGAGTTCGGAAGAATTTAACTACAAGTATATAAAAGACAGAGCAACCGCAGGCAGTTGGCGGCGCGGGTACGAATATCATTTAAAAGATATGGTATTTGACACTTATCCTGAAAAGAATTTCTATATGGGCAAAGTCAAAGGTAATTTTCAGGATCACTATAATACCGACCTGATTTTCAAAAAGAACAAAGTCGAGGCCCGCTGTAACTGTCCGCTAAAGGAAGAATGGTGTAAACACGCGGTTGCAGTCGGCTTAAAAGCCATTGATGAACACGCTTATGAAGATTGGCTTGAAACAAAATTCGGTATAGAACCTAATTTCCCGGACGAAAATACCGCCCTGACGGAAGAACCCGAAGGGACATACATATTCCACTTTAACCCTAAAAGGAAAGCAAATTTCTTTTCTATTCTCGTTCGTTCAAGAGAAACGGGAAAAATTGTCCGTCAAATTGAAAATATTTTAAGAGCATTGATTGAACAGCAAAAGCAGGATAAAAGTTTTGTTTTGAACAACTCTCAAAAAGTTGAACTGGAAATCTTCAAGCAGCTGCTGACTATTTCAAGACAGGATAAAAAAGCCGGATGGTATGATATTCCGATAACAAAGTTTGCGCCTATGTTCCCTTTGTTGAGGATGGCTGATGAAGTTTTGGATGAGAAAACAAAAGAAAGATTAAAGTTTGTTGATGAGGAATGGCAGCTTGTACTGAATGTCAATTCTTCTCAGGGTTCTACAATATTACTTTCTCTTGAATGGAAAAGGCCCGATAAAGATGATGTTTATCCGTTCGAAGAAGTCCGGTATTTTTCAAGACACCTGAAATGGGGCAGGTATAAAAACATTATCTTCCCGACAAATATTGCTATGCAGAGTGTTCCGCAGAATTTATTAAAAGCCTCATTTACCGACTTAAAAGATTCTGACGGCGGGAAATTTATCTACGAGGAACTTCCGAAATTGCGAGAAATCATGGAAGTTAATATTGATGAAAGCATATCAAAACTAATGCTGGAAGAGCGCCCGCCCTTGAATATTGTGACATTAGGTATAGATTATGACCAGTCACTCAAAGCGGAATTGGAATTTGAGTATGACGGAGTTAAGGTTCCGTTCACAAAACAGGCGGAAAAATCACCTTATATATCCGTTAAAAAACCCGGAGAGGATTTTGTATATTGGATAAAAAGGAATTATAAACACGAACAGGATGCATATAATATGCTTTTGGCGTGCCGTTTTGTTCCGATGCAGACAAATAACCTCGCCCTGGAAAAAGAAAATGCCATTGATTTTTATAATTATTACATCAAACAGGCCGGCGAAGGGTGGAAGTTTGTTGAAAAAGATGATATGAATTTCTTTAAGCTGATGGAAAATCCATTCAAGTTGTGTGCAAAAGTCGATTTCTGTGAAGATTCAAAAGACAGTTTCGAGATAGAACTATACGGGCAAGCAGGCGAAGAAATTATTAGTTTTGACGAAATATATGAAACAATCCAGAGCGGAGAAAAATATTCACGCATTCGCAGTCTGGGTTTTGTGGAATTTCCTGCTCAGGACATATATGCAATGATGCGCTCCTTCAATTCATTTGATGTATACAGAAATGATGAGAACAAGTTTATTGTAAAAACATACCGTGCAGGTCTGCTATCGGAATTAAAAAATTTAAATGTTGAATTGGTACTCAGCAAGGAATTTGACGAATTTTGGGAACAAATGTCAACCTTCTCTCCCGACACAGGTCTTGAGTTACCTAAAACATCAATTGCAACCTTCCGTGAATACCAATTAAAAGGCTACGGCTGGTTGTGGTTTATGTATAAATACGGACTTAACGGTATACTGGCGGATGATATGGGGTTAGGTAAAACCTTACAGGCTCTGACTGTTCTTCAAAAAGCAAAAGAAACAGACGGACCTATGCCGACACTCGTTATTTGTCCGACAACTGTTGTTTTTAACTGGGAATGCGAAATTCAAAAGTTTGCTCCAGAATTAACCTGTTTAAAACTTTCAGGAACGGAAAGACGCGGAATGTTCAAGAAAATTCCCGAGTATGACGTTGTTATTACAAGTTATGCCTTAATTAGGCGTGATGTTGAAAAATTAAAAGATATTAATTTCAGGTATGTTATTCTGGATGAATCTCAAAATATCAAAAACGCAATGTCACAGACGGCACAGGCGGTTAAAAAGCTCCAGGCAACACATAAACTGGCTCTGTCCGGTACTCCTATCGAAAATAAACTGGAAGAACTCTGGTCAGTATTTGACTTCTTGATGCCTGGCTTCCTATTGTCCGCTGCAGAATTTAATTCCAGGTACGTCAACCCGATTATGGAAAGACAGGATAAAACTGTTGAGAAACGTCTGAAATTACAAATATTCCCGTTCATACTCCGCCGTATGAAACGAGATGTTGCCAAAGACCTGCCGGATAAGGTTGAAAATATTGCATACTGCGAACTTACTGATGAACAAAAAGACTTCTATCTGCAAGTTCTTGACAGTACAAAAGAAGAATTGTTCAAGAGTATTGAGCAGAACGGTCTTGAAAAGAGCAGGCTGTCAATTTTCTCGGCATTACTCAGATTACGTCAAATCTGCTGCCATCCGAGATTGTATGACAAAGAAAACGTTAAGCACATTATGTCCTCAGGTAAATTTGAAAAACTCAAATCCCTGCTTGAAGAAATTATGTCAGAAGGTCACAGAATACTTCTGTTCAGCCAGTTTGTCAATATGCTTGATATTATTAAAGACTGGCTTGAGAGAGAAGGTATTGATTACGAATACCTGACAGGCAAAACCAAAGACAGACAGGCTGCAGTTGAAAGATTTAACAGCACAAAAATTCCGATATTCTTAATAAGCCTGAAAGCCGGCGGCACAGGATTGAATTTGACAGGCGCAGATTACGTCATCCATTACGACCCATGGTGGAATCCGGCGGTTGAAGATCAGGCTACCGACCGTGCATACCGTATCGGACAAACGAAAAAGGTATTCGTATACAGACTTATCACAAAGAATACGGTTGAAGAAAAGATTCAAAAACTTAAAACCGTTAAACGTGACCTCGTTGACAGCGTAATTTCAGTTGACAGAAACATTGTTAAGTCACTTACGATGGACGATATCAGGGAAATCTTCTCTGCCGACTAGATTTTCTAAACTTTTTGTGTTTGCTGCTGCGGGTGTCTGAATTCGGCAGTTCCGGGGAAATCATCATTTCCCGTAATCTTTTTGGTAATCCAGTACTGCATCTTCGGAATTATAGAAGATAAGAATATTGCCGATATTACAAAACCGGTACCCCAGTTGAGGACATTAAATTTAAAGTTCGTCTTGGCAGCTCTTTCAAGCATTTCTTCCGTAACGTCTTTGCCTGCTTTCTTTGCCTTGTTGATAATTTGTTCAACATAGAATTTGACATCATTATCAACAGCTTCAATTTTTTCACTTGAAATAAACTTATACGGCTTCAGGAAGTTTGGAATACCGCCTGTTTTTGACTTACTGAATATCTTTTGTTCATCAAATGCTAATTCATACAAGTTCTTTAAGTATTCAGGGTCATTCAAATATCCGCCTTTGAAGATTCTTTCTGCCTGTTCAAGAGTAACTCTCAGTTTACCCTCAACTTCAGGTTGAAGTTTTGCCATGCCTTCTGCAATATCAATGTATTTAGCGGCATTTTCTTCTGTTACACCCGGAATCGTCTTAATTATCTTCTTGAATTCATCCAACTGCATAAAGTCACCAACAAACTTATCTTTAATTGCTTTTGGCATAGTAAATTCTTTTCCTATCATTGCAGATTTTAATTCCTCAGGTGTCATTGCACCGCCGTTTTCTTTGACAATCTGTTTCATTAAATCGGTTGTATAATCGGCATTAATCGAATCTGCCCTGCTGCCTTTGCCGTTTTGTTCAATCATATTAAAGATTTTATTTATAAACGGCATACTGAACATGTAGAAGATTATAGATGCAACATCACGGAACACTATTTCTCTGCGTTCATGCTTGTTTCTTGCACTAATAGCACGTCCTGCGGTTGTACCGACATCTGTAGATAACAACTGAACCGTAGTATTGTTTTCGAGTGCATATGCAATTTTCATAAGAGCAGAGCCGCCGCCCTTAAATGACAAGTCTTTGTCTTTATTCTTAGAATTTTCAAGGAATTCCGACATACCGCTAAAATATTCAAAATTAGCCTGCTTACCGGAGTCTGCCGGAGGGATAATATCGTTTTTATGGCGAGCTCTTGTAATTGCCTGATTCATCTTCGGCACCACAAAGCCTATCATTGCATTTGCCATCAATACACTTGCGATTAGTTTTGTGGTTTTAAAAACACCTATTTGCTTTTGCGTATATTTTGCACCGGTTTTTGTATTCCTTTCGTTGTGAAGAACATTCGCAATAGTATCTCTTGCCTTATCAGACCCGGTATCAAAATCAGTAGTCCGCAAATTCAAAATCCGTTTTCCGATAGCATCATTCATTCTGTTAAATGCTTTTACACCACCGAGCCAGAATACCGCACCCAAAAATTCTTCGGTAAAACGTTCTCTGCCTTCATCAAAGCCGCCTCTTTTAAAAGCATAGTAAGTTCTTCCCGCTTCAACACATGCTTCAAGCAATATGAATCTGGCAAGTCCGTTTGAAGCCATACTTTTCATAAACTTGCGGGAGGTACTGGGGTTGTATAAATTTGCCGGTTGAATTTTGATTGCCATATAACACTTCACCTATTACACGCGCTTATACAATGTAAACACACTCAAGATAAAAATTTGACAAAAAATGAGCAAATTTTAAAAAAACGTTACAATTACACTTATATTTTAAGATATGTTAAATTTTAAATCAGTAATAGCAATGTTTTTTATTCAGTGTTTTTGTTATAGTGGAAGTACGGGTAGACATCATGGCAATACAACAGATAGACCGCAGATTTTATATAGCCTCCCAATCGAACGGTAACATAAAATCTAACAACAAAAGCAGTGATTCTAAACTTAAAGCTCAGGTAGCCCTAACTTCAGCTTTGGGTGTTGCGGCTTCGCTTGCCATAATTGCAAAAAGACAAGGTTTCTCGCTTAATCCGAAAAAAATAATTCATACAAAACCAAAAGATTGGGCTATTTTTAAAATTCCGAACAAAAACAGACCTGATGACAAAGTTTTGACTTTCAAGTGGTATGACATATTGGGCATAGGGTTAGGCTCTGTTTTAGGCGGTCTGGCAGGCGGTGCAATATTTGATAAAAAGGAAAATTTCCCCGCAAAATGCTCGGAAGCGGTAAGCCAATTACTCGGAGATATTTCTATCCCCCTTGGTTTCGTTGCGGTACCAACGGCACTATATAAGAAATTTGAAGGGTTGTCTGACAGCGCAACAAAGCATGTAAAGCTTCAAAACGCTTCAAAATTTATCAAGGGTAATAAATTTTTAAAAATTCTTTGTCCGACAATAATAAGCGGTTCAAGCCTGGCTGCCGGAATAATTGCCGGGAATAAAGTTTCTAACAAGTTAAATGAACATATGCAGGGAATAAAACAGGAACGTAAAATTCGTCTTACGGATTTTGCGCCGCACTTAGATGATGTATGTCTTGCAATAACACTAATGGCTGAAAAGAGTCCGTTTGGCAGTATCATATCTAAACTGGTACCGGTTGCCTTGACCATAGCGGGGATTGAGACAGGCTCCGCAAATAACGATAACAGAAAAGGTTAATTTTACCGGGTTTTAACAGTATATTGTAAAGATATGTAAAATATATACGGAATATATGTTATAAAATTTGAAAAGTGGGTATAAATTAAGTATAACCATTTTCTTTATTTTCTCCTACACACTAACCTTTTACATTGAGGTCGCCTTTTTGGCGGCTTTTTTTTGGATTTACGTACGGATGAAGCGAAGCAAAATCCGGATAGCGAACAGATTGAGCGGTCTGCAACAAAGTTGCAAGAGCGAAACTCTGTGAGCGTGGAGTAAATCCAACTGCCTGCCGAGCAGAGGTATGACTCTGAGTGAAACGAAGAGGAAAGTCGAACAATTATAAACGGAAATGTTCAGTTTTCGTTTTAATTGTGAGCGGTACCGTTTATTGCGAGGCGGGGGAACTTACGTACGGATGAAGCGAAGCAAAA
>DBXD01000073.1 GCA_002309425.1 Cyanobacteria bacterium UBA1221 | reverse complement strand
AAAGATGAAGTTTTCCTCGGCGATTTGAAGGTCAATTTCGATTGCGGATGTTGTGATACTAATTTAAATTAATAATAAGGGGAGATATTATGACAACAGAAATGCAGGAAGAAAATTTAATAAATCTGCTTGACGGATACGTGGAAAAAGGCGGGCATCACCTGAATGTTAACGTGTTCAACCGTGAAACTTTGCTTGATGCACAGGCTCATCCTGAAAAATACCCTCAATTAACAGTTAGGGTTTCGGGTTATGCGGTTAATTTTAATAAATTAACTAAAGAACAACAGGACGATGTTATTTCAAGAACGTTCCATAAGTCAATATAATAATTAGAACGTGTACGTTAATCCGGCATTAATACTCATGTTATTGTTAGTGCCCGGACTGAATAAGTGTGCAGTATCATAAGTCTGAAACAGAGCATACGCTGAAAGTTTGTTATCCTTGGTCAGAGGTGCGGCGACAGTTGTAAGAGTTTCGATTCTGGGTGTAATACTTTCTCCGTTAAAATTTACCGCCGCTCTCGGAGTAAAACTGACGTTTACTTTACCGAGTTGCGCATTTACTTTTACGGGCGTATAGGTCACTTTAGAAGCAAACACTCCTTTTTCGACCAGAGCCTCCCCGTACAATTCCTGACTAACCCATACCTTATTGTTGTCCGGATTGTACTTTTGTTCAACCGTACCCAAAGCAACAAAACAAGGTTGTTTTGTACTTGAATCATAACCGCCAAGACCCATTAAATTATAAGAAGTTTGAGTTGTATTCGTATTGACGCCGAATTTTACTCCTGACAGATTATTGCCATTTAAAAATTGGATTGAATGCACACCTGTGTACATATTCCAACTTGCCGGTGTTACCTTTGGATTTCCCATAATAAATTCTCCTCGTATTATTGTCCCCTATGCATATATAAAGTATTTTTTGCCGTAAAAATTGCCTCAATTATTAAGAAGCTTTAATATTAATTGGATAGGTTAAAATTTATAGTTTATGTAAACAACAACTTTGACAGAATTATTGTATTCTGGGATAATTAGTATTAGAAGGAAGGTATGCAGATTAAGAATATGGCAGATACAATATACGGCTACATACATTCAATAGAATCCTGCGGGACCGTCGACGGGCCCGGAATACGCTTTGTTGTATTCTTCCAAGGGTGTCCTATGCGGTGCAAGTATTGTCATAATCCGGACACTTGGGATATAAACAAAAATAATCCTAAAACCGTTGATGAAATCTTAAACCAATATGACGGAGTAAAAGAATTTGCAAAAGGCGGAATAACCGTAACTGGCGGAGAACCTTTACTGCAAATAGATTTCGTAACAGAGTTATTTAAAAAAGCAAAAGCAAAAAATATTAATACGGCGCTTGATACTTCCGGAATAACTTTTACGCCTGATAATACCGAAAAATTTGATGTTCTGATGGATTATACCGATTGGGTGTTATTGGATATCAAGCATATTGATGATGAAGAACACAAAAAATTAACAGGCCATTCTAATAAAAATATTCTGGAATTTGCCAAATATTTGTCAGAAAAATCAAAACCTGTATGGATAAGGCACGTTGTTGTACCGGAGATTACATTTAACAAAGAATACCTCATCCGGCTCGGGAAATTTTTAAAAACTTTAAACAATGTCGCCGCACTGGACGTATTACCGTATCACGATATGGCTGTTCCAAAATACGAGAGTTTGAAAATAGAATACCCGCTAAAAGGAGTCGCTCCGCTTACAAAAGAACAGGCTCTTGAAGCAAGAGGATATATTCTTGAAGGGATGAATATTTCTGTACCCCAATAACATTAATTATTGCTGTTTTGACAATAATTTTACGGTTTTATACTTGCCGACAGAATCAAAGTACATCTTTGCCACAGGGAAAACCTTATTCTCTTCATATTTGTATCTTATAATGTAGCAATTTTTCTTTTTCAGTTTGCATATTGCTTCTTTTTTAAATGTGTATAAAGTTTCTGTATCATCCTGCTTCGGCGAAAACAGAGAAGAATCTACCTTAACCGTATTTTTATTATACCTTGTATATTTATTCTCAGAAACATCAGATTTATCTTTTATCAGGTAATCAATAATCACATCTTCATTTGCAGCGCTTGTTACATTCACGTCGGTCAAAAAAAGTTCAACGAACGGATCATCTTTATCGGGTAATCTCATTGCGGATATGGATTTAAAGATGGCTTCCCCCGAAATAAGATAAATAACCATAAAACTCAACATCGGGACAATAAAAAATATTCCGAAAACAACTAATGCCGCCATATTCCATCTGTTCTGAACAACAACAAAATGTCGGACATCTTTCCATTTTTTCTGTTCCCAGGCCCAAGAGCTGCCCTTTACGCCCAGATAAAACAAAAACAATGCAAATACAACGACGGCATAAATTTTATCGGGAACAGTAAGCAAAACAACACCCACAAGAACCAGAGCAACCATATAGGTTGCAATACATCTGAGGAATGCACCGTTAAATAATCCCCAAATAAAACAAAAGACAGCCGCACCCCAGTTGAATTTCTTCAACTCCGAGTCAATAATCTCTTTTTCTGCTTCCGGTTCTAGCACGAAATCATCTGCCATTAATTACAAAGTATCTCCATGTTACACCGCAATTACTCAGATACTAACACATATAAAAAACTTTGTTATCATTCAAAATACTGAAAAATATTATTTAAAACGGCGCATCATTTTCATAGCCTTAGACATTGCATGACGTCCCTGTTTGCTGTGAGGGTTAAAGTCACCGCCATTTTGTCCCACATGAGAAAACATATTTTTCATGCTCATCATACCGCCCATCATTGCTCTCATCTGGTTAAACTGTTTTATGAACATATTAACTTCATTAAAATCCAGACCGCAGCCGCGGGCAATACGTTTTTTTCTGCTTGTGTCAATTATATCGGGGTTATTTCTTTCCTCAGGAGTCATACTTTGTATAAAGACTTCCATTTTTTTAAACTGTTTTTCGCTTTCGTGGGTAATTTTATCTCGGTCATCCCTTGCAATATTCAGTCCCGGAAGCATTCCGAGAATATTCCCCATTGAACCGAACAGCTTCATTTGTTTTTGCATTTTTAAGAAATCATTAAACGAGAATTTGTCCTTGCTCATTTTTTCTTCGAGTTCAAGCGCCTGTTTTTCGTCAAAAACTTCCTGCGCCCGCTCAACAAGAGAAACTATATCGCCCATTCCGAGAATTCTGTTTGCCATTCTCTCGGGATAGAAATTTTCCAAAGCATTTAGTTTTTCGCCTGTTCCGGTTAATTTTATGGGTTTTCCCGTACAATAGACAACACTTAAAGCGGAACCCCCTCTTGAATCACCGTCTAATTTTGTTAAAACCAGACCCGTCAAACCTAATTGAGCATCGAAATTTTCAGCAACATTAACAGATTCCTGCCCTGTCATAGCATCAATTACAAGAAGTTTTTCCTGAGGCGAGAAAACTCTGTCTATAAGCAGCAACTCTGCCATCATATCAACATCAATCTGTAATCTGCCGGCAGTATCAAGAATTAATACATCATAACCGTTTGATTTTGAGTATTCAATAGCACTCTTAACAATATTCTGAACGTCTGTTGAATCAGGAATTGTAAAAACTTCGGTTTCAATTTCTTTGCCGAGAGTTTGTAACTGGGTAATTGCAGCGGGGCGATATACGTCACATGCAACCAAAAGCGGCTTTTTCCCCTCTTTTTTTAATTTAACCGCAAGTTTTGCCGATGACGTGGTTTTACCTGCACCCTGAAGCCCGAGCATCATTATTAACGTGGGATTTGCAGATAAATCCAGAGGTTTTAATTCTTTTCCCAAAAGCTCAATCAATTCATCATTAACAATTTTGATTAATTGCTGGGAAGGATTAACTCCCTGAACAATATTTTCACCTTCTGCTTTATCTTTTATAGCCGAAATAAATGCTTTTACGACTCTGAGATTAACATCTGCTTCCAACAATGCACGGCGGATTTCTCTGAGAGCCTCCTGCATATTATCCTGCGTAAGCTCTTTAGCCCCGGTGTTTCTTATAATATTTTGTAATTTTTCACTCAAACTGTCGAACATAACAGTATTTTAGCATGAAAATAAAATATTAATGAACTAAAAGTCGATAAGACATTTAGTTCATTACATTGTTTTGTACAGTTAAAAATCCTTCAACCTTTGAACTGTTCAACCATTCCTCTTTTTATTCTCTATTTTCAATTAATTAACGCCTTATTGCCTTTCTAAGTACATTCTTTGTAACAAATTATTAATCCATATTCAAAAAATTAACAAAAACTACTTTTACATGTTTTGATATAGTATAAAAATTTGAAAGGATATATTATGAAAGTATACGGTATTAATTTATGTAATATAAATGTATATGCAAGAGAGAAAAAGAAGAATTCTGTAAACATCCAAAACCAACCAGATAATTTTGTCCGAAAAAAGGATATAGCTTTTGGCTCTTCTGATGTTGATTATTACAAAAAATTAGATAAACTTTTTACTAATCCCAAGCACCAAGAATTATTTGCAGATGCTTATATGCGTATTAAAGCCCCCCTCCTAAAATCCGAATGTGTGGATAACGAATATAAATTGAAATTTATTAATTACGTTTTATCTAAAGATATAAAAGCAGATAGTCCGATTATTACAGAGGTAGGTTTAAATAACCCTGAGACATTTATATCTTTTTATGAAAATATTGATTCTGAAGAAAGTTTAGACGCCAAAAAGAGTGCTTTGGATTTTTTGTTAAAACATCCTGATTATACTATATCTGCAAGTAGTTATGATAGAATGTTTGGCGACTGCTCGGGACCTAAAATTTTATTGCATTTTATGAAAAATAAGTATGCAAAGGACTTTTTAATGCACATTGACAGCAATTACGAAAAATTTATGTCAACTCAATTGCTGGGTGATTTGGGAAAAATATGTGCGGGTATTTCTTCTGAAGAAAAAGCTAAAGTGTGCAAAGATATTTTTGATTTTTGCTGTAAGAATAAATATTATGATTCATCAATATGTACATATTTGAGTGCGGTACAAAATGACTATGGGGCAAAATATATAAAAACGATTTTACCCAAGGCATATTCAAAAAAAACAGAAGGAGACCACCTTAATACAGAATTTCTTGACTGGTATTTTATAATTGGTATAAATACCGAAAAAAAATATAATACAGCCGTAGAACTATACGAAAAAACTGTCGAAAATCCTGAAACACAGCACAGGTTCGCACTCGGATTTAGAGAGCTTGGGGAAATGATACATTATAACGAAAATATCACTACCGATGAACTTATAGGGATTGACAAGACATTTCAAAAACTTCCTAATCCTATATGCTATGATTTTAGAAATAAACTTCTTGAAATCCTTGAAAAACAGCCAACAACATGGAAAAAAGACATTAACGAGTGGTTAGATTCCACGCAAGAGAGCATAGATTGGTATTATAAAATGTACCCTGAATCATACCCTAATGAATTTCACCCTGAATTTTAGTAATGGTGCACTCACCAACGCACCATATTTACTATGACTGTTTTTCATGGTAAAAAATAAATTATGAAAGCATTGATACAGAGAGTTAAAAGAGCTTCGGTCACAATAAATTCGGAATTGTATTCCCAAATTGGCTATGGAATGCTGGTATTTTTGGGTGTCGAAAAAGAGGATACGGAAGAAAATGCGCTCAAATTAGCTGAAAAACTCGGGAATTTAAGAATCTTTGAGGATGAAAATGAAAAAATGAATAAATCCGTAAAAGACATTAACGGGGAAATGCTTATTGTTTCACAATTCACTCTTTGCGGAGATTGTAAAAAAGGTACCCGCCCGAGTTTTGATAAAAGTGCGCCGCCTGATATTGCAGAAGAACTTTATTTGAAATTTATTGAATACATAAAGAATCAAAATATCAAAACACAAACAGGAAAATTCAGAGCAATGATGGACGTAGAGCTGATTAACGACGGGCCTGTCACCTTTTTGGTGGAGAAATAAATATTACATCTTGATTATATTATAAATTTGTGATATAATATTTATGTAGATATATATCATTTATTATTTTACACAGAGGATTACTTATTTTTTAAAATTTTACAACCAGTTATATTTTATTTATGAATTTATTTTTTTTAATTAAGAGGCTTTCAATATGTATGTAAACAAATGCGTCAAGTGCGGTCAGGAATTTGAAACAAAGAACCCCAAAAGAGTTATATGTCCGGATTGTTTATACCCGGATAAGAGCATGATGATTAATGCACCTTCGGAAAATGCAGAACAATCTGCACCGGCTCAGGAAAATGAAGTCCAGCAGCAGCCGCAAGAATCTGCAGGCAGCTATAATACTGAAAACCAACCTCAGTTCTATAGCAGTTACAGTGCAGGAGAAGGCAGACCTCGTCCGCAGCGCCAGTACAATAACCAACAGGGCGGATATAATAATCAACGTCAAAATAATTATCAAAGACGCGATAATCAGGGCGGCGGTTACAACAGAGGGTATAATCAAAACCGTCAGGGAAATTATCAAAGACGCGATAACCAGGGTGGCGGTTATAACAGAGGGTATAACCAGAACAGACCGCAACAGGGCGGATATAACAGAGGCGGATTTAATAACAGACGGCCTCAGCAGGGTGGTTTTAACAGAGGCGGATTTAATAACAGACGTCCGATGAATAAAAATAAAGCTCCAAAACAGCTTTTGGTAAGTAAGGAGCAATTAGAACAAATTGAATTGTTATACAAGCCGATGCTCCCGTTACCAAACCCGGATGCACATGAAGTTATCGGAGAAAAAATCGGTCTTGAACCAAGAAAAGTATTTTTCGGCATTAATCTTGTAAGACAAAAGATGATGCTTCCGAAATTACCGTTCCCGAAACGCAAACTCGCTATTACTCCGGATCAGCTTTTTGCAATAAGGAATTTGTATGAGCCGTTGTTACCGTTGCCTCCAATCGGCTGCCACAAGATTATTGCGGCACAGTTAAAGATGGATGAATGGCGTGTACACGTCGGTATCGGTTTAATTCGTTCTCAAATGGGCTTGCAGCGTTGGAATCAGGAAAGAGAAGATGCGCCTGAAGAATTTAAAAATCAGGCAAAAGCACAGGCTGAAACCTCTGAACAACCTGCAGAAGAAAAACCCAAAAGAGGAAGAAAACCTAAAAAAGTTGAAGAACCAACCGAAGAATAACTATGGAGAAGTATATTTCAGTAGGCAAAATACTTAACTTTCACGGGATTAAAGGAGAAGCAAAAGTTGGGTTCAGCAAAGGTCAGGAGGATTTCATTCTCGGGCTTGATTTGGTGTACATAAAAAAGGATAACGAGTATATCCCGAAAACAGTCGAGAGTGTCCGCATTCATAAAAATTTTGCCCTTTTTAAATTTGAAGGTATTGATTCTATTAATGACCTGATGGATTATAAAGGCTCAATATTGTTTGTCCAAGAAAACTACATCAGAGAAAACCTTGAAGAAGATGAATTTTTAATCGATGAACTTGTGGGAATGAATGTAGTTGATGCCGATGGCAAAAAACTCGGATTTGTTGTCGGGGTGTCAAATAACGGGGCAAACGACCTGTTATCCGTAAAAACAAATTCTAAAAAAATATCTCTGGTTCCGTTTTTAAAAGCGTTTATTCTGAATGTTGATATAAAATCAAAAACGATAACAATAAATAACATAGCGGGGTTATTGGAATGAAGTTTGATGTAATGACATTATTCCCAGAAATGGTAGAGGATTATTTTCGGTACAGTATCCAAAAACGCGCGGTTGAAGCGGGAATAGTAGAAGTTAATACGATAAACCCCCGTGATTATGCGGCTAACAAGCACAGAAAAGTTGATGATATACCATACGGCGGCGGAGCAGGAATGGTTTTGATGCCGCAACCGTATGTTGATGCCTATGAAAGCATTGAAAAATCCGGAAATTCAATTACCGTGATGCTTTCTCCGCAAGGGAAACCCTTAACGGATACCATAGTGAATGATTTAACAAAATATGACCAGATAATACTTATGTGCGGACATTACGAGGGGTTTGACGAAAGAATAAGAGAACTGATTAAACCAACGGAAATATCCGTTGGGGATTTTGTTCTGACAGGTGGCGAATTGCCTGCGCTTTGTCTGATTGATGCGGTCAGCCGAAAATTAGAGGGGACTTTGGGACATATGGAATCTGCACAAGAGGACAGTTTTTCTGACGGACTGCTGGAATATCCGCATTATACAAGACCAAGAGAATTTAGAGGACTGGAAGTTCCGGAAGTTCTTTTGAACGGAAACCATAAAGAAATAAATGCGTTTCGGTTAGAAAAATCAATAGAGAGAACAAAAACTCGCAGACCCGATTTATACGAAAAATACAAAAAGGAGAATAAATGCTAAAGAAGTTTTTTATAGTCACAGTGAGTGTTATGTTGTGTTCAACCGCTTATGCGGCAAGGGATAAGGTTTTAGAGGAGCATGTAAATAACGAGATAGATTTTTATAATAATATCAAAACCTGTACCCCGACAGAGTCTGCAGAGGACAATTTTAAGACTTCAAGAAAAATTTACGGCGAAGAAAACGGATTATGCCATTTTTTGTACAGGAGTAATATAGAATGCCATATTCCGATGGATGTTGCGCAGAGATTTTCGGAAGTCGGATTACGCATATACAATGATTACAGTGATTACGGAATGATAACCTCCACAACCTCAGATATAAAGTATCTTGATAACGAAATCCTTTACAACGCAAGATATTGCAGAGTAAAGTAATATTGGCGTAAATCTTTACACCATGTGCATTTTTTATTATGTTTATTGTATATTATAGATACAGTGTATCTATTTGATATGGTTTGACACAGAAAAAGGAGACAATTTATGAAAAAATTATTAGTACTTGTTATGGTTTTAGCTGTATCATCATCAGCTTCTTATGCTTCATCTTTTTGGAGTTCGGTCAGAAATGCCATCAGACAAGATGTAAAAGAAACAAAACAGGCAATAAGAGCGGATATTGAAAATTCCAAGAAAGAGCAAGCCGCAGAAACAGCTGCAAGAAAAAGAGAAGCACTAAAAGAAGTTAATACCAATTTATACAACTTAAATAAAGAAATGAGAGCAGTTAAAAACGATAAAAACATTTCAGAAACAGAAAGAGTTATAAAAGTAAGACTTCTGCAAAAACAAATTGATTTTTGTAACAGACAGAAAAAAGATATCCAAAAATGGTAATTTAAATAACAACCACAAAGCAGGTTAGGCAATGCCTGACCTGCTTTATAATGCAATATTTTACGGATTAAAATTATTTATCAAACACTACATAATCAACAATTTTGCCCAGTATTTTATCTTTTTTAGCAGCCTTTTCGGCATACATTTCTCCCATACTGCTAAGAACATCAAAGTCTATATCCATGTTATTATTGGTAATTTTAAGTATTCCCGCTTTGTATTTATCTGTCATCTCTTCACATTCAAACGCTACATTCGCTATATCAGATAATTTTTTAAATTTTGCTATAATAGTGTCGTCACTGCTTTTTAATAGTTCTTTTATGTAACCGTTTTGCTCAGATAACCTGAAAGTTAAAGGATGTTTTGCACCGTCTTTGTAGTATTTAATGTATCCGCTATTAACAACAAAAATATCCTTCGGATTATCCGTGACAGCATTCTCGTAGCGATACCCTATATTGTACATTCTTTGTTTATTATCTTCAGTATAGGATTGCCCAACTGCAAATTTTGTTCCAAATGATAAATTACTGTAATTATAAACTTTTAACATATCCTGCCTCATATCCGAAGTAAAACATTTCAAAAATTTTTTTTGCTAATATTAATAAATTTTATTAAGAAATATCAAGTCCATTGGTCAATACCGCCGTCAGAAAACCAGACATAATTGTCTTCTCCTAATCGCCGTTTCATTTCTTTCTCATACGCAGGATTGTTTTTCAATAAGGTATCAACCCCGATTTTAAGTGAAGATTCATATTTATCGCTCATTTCCTCCAAAGCCTTGTAAACATTTAAATCCTTGCTGGAACTATCAAGAAACTGATGCCAAATAGTTTCAGCTTCGTCATAACTTTTTAGGTCAAAAGCAAGTTCTTTTACCTTATCCGCATCAGTAACCAGTTCGTTGCTGCTTAAAAGCAGTACTTCCGCCGGCAAACATTTATGGTGTTTAGAGGCACATTTATATGGATCTCCGGGATGAATGCTCGTTGGAGGATGTATCATTAAATTTTCAAATGTTTCACCCGTAACTTTGCTTATAAATTTAAAAACAGGATTCCAAAGAAATTTTTTCAAACATTTATCGTATTCTTGCACTCCGTCTATTACCAAATTCCAATATTTTGTATCAGGATGTTTGCTGTTAACTATGTCCAAGTCTTTACCGATAACATATTTATAAAAAGAAATTCTGTCAATCGCTTTTTGCCCGTTATCCGTGATGCTGATTTGCTTAAAACTCGGACTGTTTAATTTATAATTTATTGTATTCATGAATTTAAAATTCCCCTTTTTTAATTCAAAATCCCTAAAAATATTTTTTTGCTGGAAATATACAATTATTTACAAAATATATTTTAAGACTTCATGTAAAGATATATGAAAACTTGTTATTTCAGAATAGCAAAATTATTTTTTTAGGTTTTTTAATCTGCTTGTATATATTAATCCGGAAAGAAAATAAAATGCGTATTGGCGGCATAATTAGAACAACTAATAAAGTAAATCCTGAAGTTAAGACCTTTGTCAGTGATTTTAAAAACAAATGTGTGAAACAATTTCGTGAAGAACAAAGAAATCAATTTGGCAGGGTAACTCATTTAATAAATCACGAGTGGAGTAATGCCCTTCTTTTATGTTGCGCTTTACAGGAACATTACGGCTTTGCAGCCCTTGCAGGTGTTTTTTCTCTTGCCGAACTCGGACTGGATAAATTATTTCACAATCTTGCAATGAGAAAATCACAAATTATAGTAAAAGAACTCAAAGCAATGGGGAAAGATAAAAAATTTATCACGGAAGCGGTTGACTATTATTTAAAAACGTCCGGAGGAATTATCCATTCCAATTTCGTCCGAAAATTCAGAAAAAAAGATATTGCAAAAGTTGTAAGCGGCAAAGAATGTCCTCAAATCCCGGGGATAATATCTTTTATCCAAACTGAGTGTGCGTTTGGACAAATGCACAATAAGCCTGCTTATATGAAAGCTCAAAAAAATAAGAAAATTTTTATTAATAAGATGCGAAACATTTTCTGCAAAATATTCCCCTCTGCTAAAAAATAGTCTGTTAAATGTTCCGTTTTGTACCGTAAGGCGCATTTATTAATTTGAGGAGAGTTTATACTCATATATTTCTCTTGCCAAAAAGAGATATTTGTTTTAATTTAGCAGTATGGAATACACATACGAACAGGCAAGAGAGATTTTAACTTCAAGCGGCAAATTCCGAATAGATTTGGGATTGGACAGAATGGTCAAAATCCTTGAACTTTTAGGCAATCCGCAGGATAAATTAAAGTGCATACATGTTGCGGGTACCAACGGCAAAGGCTCTGTCTGTTCAATCATAGCATCTGTATTGAAAGAGAGCGGACAAAAAGTCGGGTTATACACAAGCCCCCACATTTATAAGTACACCGAAAGAATAAAGATTAACGGAGAAGATATACCTGAAAATATATTTGCAAAATACGTTTTTGAGATAACCGACACGGCAGAAAAAAATAATATCCCGCTCACGGAATTTGAAATTCTTACAGCCGTTATGTTCAAGTATTTTTTTGATGAAAATATTGACACCGCAGTTTTGGAAACGGGATTGGGCGGAAGATTTGATGCAACTAACGTAATTAAATCAAACCTATGTGCAATCATTACCCATATTGACCTTGACCATACCGACAGGCTCGGGGATACAAAAGAAAAAATTGCTTTTGAAAAAGCCGGTATAATAAAACCAAACTGCCCCGTTATAACATCAGAAGGGTATGAAGCAATAAAAGATAAGGCAGATGGGTGTAACTCTCTTTTGATTATGGTTAATCCGATTGCGGACATATCCGAATTATCCCTTAAAGGCACTTATCAGCAGGAAAATTTGTCGTTAGCGTTAGAAGCAATAAATTTTGTTTTCCCTGAGATTTCACAGGAAATTATTGATGAAGGGCTAAAAAAAGTCAAACATCCCTGCCGATTTGAATACTTAAAAGATAGAAATATCCTGATAGACGGGGCGCATAACCCAAACGGAATACGAGAATTAAAAAAAAGTCTGGACTTATACTTTCCGAAATTGAAACGGCAATTTGTATTCGGATGTCTTGATACAAAGGATTACCCCGAAATGATACGCATTTTATTCAATGAAAATGATAAAATTTATTTTTACCATTTCAACAATCCGCACTCTGTTCCTGTTGAAAAATTAAAAGCCGCATGTAAATATAATGCAAAAGAATTCACATCACTAAATGACCTTCCAAAAAATAACGAAACTCTCACTGTCATTTGCGGTTCTTTTTATATGATGAATGAAATTTTGAAACCGGAATTATCTGCTGTATAAAGCAGCTTCTTTTTTTTCGTTTTCTTCTTTTGTTGATTGGATTAATTCATTAATCAGACTGTTCAGTTTTGCCGGAGAAAAATCCGAACAAGTGTTCCAGACAACGGTTTGTCTTGGTTCATTACTTATATTCGGGCTCGGATATTCGCTGTCACAATATCCCCGGAGCATATTTGTAGTACCGTCCATACAGGGTTGGAAATGAGAACAGCAACTGCATATCCTCATTGTTGCACCATGGTCATCCAATATCAACTTTAATTCCTGCAAAGCATCAATCATTCTCAAATGCGTTGAAGTGACAAAATGTTTATTTTTCCTAATCAGCTTGATTTTTGCCATACCGTCTTTTGAAATAAATTCAAGCTTATAATTCAGATTATTCTTCTTTGCAGTCGTAATTAACACATCTACGGTAAATCTTTCGGAATTTGCTTCCTCGTTTCCTCTGCTGAATAATTTATCCACAACATACCTGATAGGAGGAAGGTTTTTTAAAATATGGCACAGGGAATAGACAGGATATGCACATAAGTACCCGATTTCTTCCAATGTCATTTTTGCGTTTACCAAACTTATACCAAACGCAACCGTAAGCAGCGCCAAAGATAATGATACCAGCTTAACATCCACCAAAAAATGATATGAGAAAGAGTGTTTGAGTAATACCGCGTATGTAATCAATAAAAACCAAATGTTAGGATATATTAAAGAACAAACGTGCTCTGAAAAAACAACATTTTTTGAGAACAACTGCGGAATACAATTCTTGAATAAGTTTAATCTGTATGACAATCTCGGTTTTCTGAATACATAATTTGCGGGATTCACAACAGTTTGTATATTAGGGTCAAAAGCGCATTTACACTTTATTTTTGAAAGAAGTAAACTGTATTTTAATTCGCTGTTCACATCTTTAAAATCAACATCACCGATGTTTTCAACAATACTTTTTCTTATGATTAAAACACCGGAATCAGCCATTGCCGCAAGTCCAAATAAAGAACGGGCTTTTCTCAAAAAATTCATATGATACTTTTGATATGCCGCTTTTATTTTTTCAACAACACCAAGACTGTCAAAATCTATTATAGTTTCACCGCTGACTACGGATTCTCTCTTAATAGAAGCATTTACAACAGACAGGAAATTTGTATCTATACTTCTGTCCGCATCAAGAAAAACATACGCATCAATGAAATTGTTATCGGATAATTTTTCCAACAGGGTTGCAACAGCCTGGTCTTTTCCTATTGTTCCGACACCTTTTATATCAATTACATGAATTACGTTTTCTTCAATAAATAAAGATTGCGATTCATCCGTACAATTATCCAATAGTACAAAAACTCTGTATTTGTTATCAGGATAATGCTGAGCTTTTAACTCGCCAATCAGTTTTTCCAGACTGTTTTTATTGTTATGAGAATATACTATTACCGCAAGATTTTCTTTTTCTTCGTGAATAGCATGCCTCAACTCTTTTTTAAATATGCTGTCATTCAAACTTCTTACAGACAGTGCAAAGAAGTACACTGTGTATGCAGCTATAAAAATAAATAAAAGATCAAGTATTAATTCCATAATAAATTCTCCTATTGTAACATTTTATTTAAAATACAAGAGAATTTCCAGATATGTAAATAAATGTGTAGTTTTTGGGGTTTATTTTTCTGTGTTCAGCCTGTCTTTCAGTTCCTGAATTTCGTATTTTAAACGGTTCAACTCACATTTTACGGGGTCAGGAATATGGTTGTGCATCAACGTTTCATCATCAGAATTAATTTTTCTCTCAATTATCCTGCCGGGAACACCTACAACAGTAGAATTTGCCGGAACATCATCAATAACAACAGAACCTGCCCCGACTCTGACGTTATCGCCAATAGTTATGTTACCTAATACTTTTGCACCCGCTCCGATAATAACACTGTTTCCGACAGTCGGATGTCTTTTGCCGTGTTCTTTACCTGTTCCGCCCAGAGTAACCTGCTGATATATAAGAACATCATCACCTATTACGGAAGTTTCACCTATTACAACACCCTCGCCGTGGTCAATAAAAAATCTCCGTCCGATACGCGCCGCCGGATGTATTTCTATGCCGGTTATAATTCTTGTTATATAAGAGATTATCCTTGGTATTAAAGGGATATGCCACTTGTATAATCTGTGTGCAAATCTGTATGCAATAAGAGCATGTAATCCCGGATAACAGAACACTACCTCAAAAATATTTTTTGCGGCGGGGTCTTTGTCATAAATTACCTTTATGTCTTCTTTTACTTTTGAAATCCCTCTTTTTATAACATTTATCATATTTTTGTCCTTTAATTTAGTATTTGAAACAGTCCTTGTCGTGGTCATCCGCAACACCTATTGCCTGAAGATAAGAATAAACAATAACCGTTCCTACGTATTTCATTCCTCTTGATTTTAAATCCTTTGAGATTTTATCCGAAAGCGGAGTAGAAACATTAAGCTCATTTGATTTTCTTTTTATAACTTTATTATCTGTAAACCCCCAGATATAATTTGAAAAACTGCCAAACTCTTTTTGAATATCAATAAATATCTTTGCATTGTTAATCGCTGCCGAAATTTTGCCCCTGCTTCTTATTATATCTTTATTATTAAGAAGTTTTTCAACCTTTTCAGAATCATAATTGGCGACTTTTTTTACATCAAAATTATCAAAAGCCCGTCTGAAAGCCTCACGTTTTTTTAATACCGTAAGCCAGGAAAGCCCTGCCTGAAAGGACTCTAATATTAACAGTTCAAACAAATCCCGATCATCACGCTTCGGAACGCCCCATTCTTCATCGTGATATTTTACATATATTTCTGAATTTAAATCTACCCAAGAACATCTTTTCATATAAAAAAGTTTATCATAAAAAGAATATTTTATAATAAATGTTGATTTTTTCAAAAAATCCATTAAAAGGTTGATGTTATGTAAATAAAAATACTCTATTGTATTTATGGGAAATAATCACAAGACTTGGCAAGAGGGATAAAATTGGGAAAATTAAAAGATAAAAAACACAATCCGGAAAGTCCCGGGCTGTTATTTAAGGAATACGACTGGTATGAAAAGTTGTTCCCTATTGCGCTGCAAAAATCAAGCGACGGGTTTTTCCTGCCCGGAATTAAATGTGAATTGATGGGTGTCAGCAAAAATATTAACCTGCTGCAAACCAAAGAATCCTACTTTGTAACAAAAATCCGTATGGATAAATTTTATGATATGTTTTTAAGGATTTCAGCATCAGGTATTTCTTTACTGTTAAACAAGGGACTCGGTCACTCCGGCAGACCTTTTAACATAGAGAATATATCCGAATTGGAAAAGAACGTAATTACCGGTTTTAACGAGTATGTTTCCAAAATTATTCTCCAGTTTTTAGAACCGCCGCCGGTTGTTAATTTTGTAAGAACAAATTTTGATATGACACACCTGACGTTCCTTATTAAAGATGAAGAAAACGGCAACTGCGGCAGGTTTATACTTTCCGTGCCCGACGGAAGGCTTAAACCAAACAGAGTTGAAACATCCGGGGACAAGTTTGAATATCCCGATTTTTACGAGTGCAATACGGCAGCAAGACTTGTTATCGGTAAAACAAGATTCACGGTAAAAGAACTTAAAGAACTCGAACCTGAAGATGTAGTAGTCCTTGAGGACAGTGATATACATTCATTAACACTGCATTTACTGGATGAAGTAAAAAAGGTGCTTATTGTGCCTGATATGAATATAGAAATACCATTTATAGAAGATGACGGAGGTAAAGATATGAGTGGCGAATCCGCACCAAAAAATTTGTGGGACAGTATTGAAGTTGATATGTATGCAGAACTCGATCCCGTAAAAATTTCACTTGGAAATCTGAAAAAAATTGAGCTGGGTCAGGTCGTTGACGTAGCCGCAATATACGAAAATAAAATTACGCTTAGAGTTGAAAATAAGGTAATCGGACACGGCGAACTTGTTATTGTTAATGACAGGTATGGTGTAAAAATTACCGATATTGCTCAAAAGAAAACGGCCAAAGCCGAAGCGGAAGCAAATGCTGAAGATGAAAATGCTCAGGGAGAAGCAGAGGAATCTGCAGAAGAAGAACAAGAAGTAGAAAATGCTGAAGGCAATTCTGAGGGAGAAGGCGATGGCGAAGAAGAATTTGATTACAGCGATTTCGAACTTGAGGACGAAGATATTTAATTTAAAAGGAATGAGAGGGATATATGGGCGGATATGTAATGAATTTTGCTGTTTATACTATGGCTATGACCGGACTGATTTTCTTTGCACTTATGGTATATAAGAAATGTACTTTCCCGGGAGGAATAAAATCATCCAAAACCAAGATGCTTAACATTGAAGAAACAATGTCAATAGCACCGAGAAAAACATTGTATGTAGTAAAAGCGGGCAATGAAAGATTTTTGATTGCGAGCGACATTGATAAAACAACTTTAATATCAAAACTTGATAACAATGAAACCATAAATAACATTTCAAATAATATTGAACACGAAACAAAAAATGAGTTATCAAAAGAAATCAAAAAAGAAGTAACCAAAGAAACGACAAAAAGTACTGAAACAAAAACCGAAAAAGAGGAAGTAAAAAAAGAAATAAAACCCGTTAATAAGGTTATTTCCGCTCAGGTTACGAATATAAAAACAAAAATTCAGAAAAATAAAACTGAAATAAAGAAAGAACCTGTTAAAACGGAAATAAAAAAAGAAGAAAGTGTAGATGAGCTTCCTATAATTGTTGATTTTCAAAAAAAAGTTCAACAAAAGAACGTACTGCACGACATGCTGAAAAAAATAAATGAATAGGTGATATGAATGGATAGTGTAATAAAAGATGTAAATCCTGTACTGCAAATGCTTATAGTTATGACGGTATTTTCAATAATACCGCTGGTATTTTGCTGTATGACAAGTTTTTTAAGGTTTGTTATTGTTTTTTCAATGTTAAAAACTGCCCTGGGTACCCAATCAGTTCCACCGGCAATTGTTATCATCGGATTATCAATGATATTAACCTTTTTCACAATGGGACCGACATTTCAAAAAATGTATGAAATGGGGAGTGTACCATATCAGCAAAACCAGAATATAATTCTCGCAATTGATGAGGGTTCAAAACCACTCAAAGAATTTATGATGAAACAGACTCGGCAGTCTGACTTGGCATTTTTTATAGAACTTTCGCACAAGGAAGCACCGGAAACACCGGATGATATTACTATTTGGCAGGTAGCACCGGCTTATATACTGAGTGAACTCAAAACTGCTTTTGAAATAGGATTTGTAATATTTGTACCGTTCATCGTGCTGGACCTGGTTATTGCAAACATATTGCTGGCACTTGGTATGTTCATGTTGTCCCCGACAATTATTTCGCTGCCGTTTAAGCTGCTGATATTTATCGCGGTTGACGGGTGGGCTCTGATTGTACAGGGATTAGTTACAAGTTACAACTGACGAAACTGTTATGGAGAAGTGATATATGATAGAAATTTTAGCGGAATATTTGGCAAAAGGATTTTTAACGATGCTGGCAATATCAATGCCCTGCGTATTGGTAGCAGCCGGTATCGGTCTTGTAGTAGGTATATTACAGGCTGTTACACAGGTTCAGGAGCAAACCATTGCGGCGGCTCCAAAAATTCTCGGCGTATTCCTTGTAATTATAATCGGCGGATTCGGTTTTATAAGAATTTTGAACAATTTATTCATAGACGGTATGGGAATTGCTTTCAACGTAGTACCCAAAAACGATACCTATGTGCTTGCTACTGATTATTACCAATACACCTCAACATACGGCCCTCTTGCCCCCACAAAATTCAAAACTAACTCTGATATAGATTACATTATGAAACATCCCAATAAAGTTCCGTATATAGACAATTCAGAAAAAGTCAGAAACAGAGGTTCAAACAGAATGGCTAACCCCGAACCTGACTTACTGGAAACAAGAACAATAAACCGCAGGAGATAAAATATCATGGAAGGGTTTTACGTTGAACTTGCAAAACTTTTTCCGCACCTGAGTGCAAATTTGCTCTCAGGTATATACGTATTTGCCCGACTTCTGGGATTTTTCAGAATGGCACCCATATTTAACAGAAAAGAAATGCCTGCTATGGTAAAACTTGCTCTGGCTCTGATGTTTACATTTTTGCTGACGGCCTTTATAAGTCCAAAACTCCCCGTAATACAGAATGCCGAAGATTCAATGCTTTTATCCATTGTTCTTAATTTTGTAGTCGGCGGAATTATCGGGTATATGGCGCAATTAGTATTACTTGCAATTGATGCGGGTGCAGATATGATAAACATGCAAATGGGTTTATCCTCCGCAATGGTGCTTGATCCTACAACATCTTCTCAGGTATCAATTTTGACAAAACTGATTTCGTTACTCGGGATTTTAATATTTATTCAAATCGGAGGAATATATTGGCTCGTTCAGGCATTGATACGCAGTTTCGACATATTTCCACTGTATGCAACATCCCTGCCGTTAGCGGAAATTGTAAATATGGATTATCTGATAAAAATGACTTCTAACGTACTTTATATGGGGTTGCAAATAGCTTCTCCGGTACTGCTTGCTACGCTGGGACAAGATATAATTCTGGGTGTCATTTCAAAAACAGCACCGCAGGTAAACGTATTCCAGCTGAGTTTCCTTTTTAAGCCGGTATTTGGAGCGGCAATACTGGTATGGATTATGCCAATGCTTATCGGTATAATTAACGATTATTTTTTAAGCTACAAGAACATTTTTTAAACATCAGCAACAGGAGGTATGTCAATCCTCTTTAACCTTTGCTCAATCCTTCTGTACCATTTCAGATGCTGTTTAAACAATATATTATACTCATCCAGCTGCCCGTGAGAAATCTCATCATGCTGTCTGTCACAAACCTCTGTCATTGCGTTCTCTAAGATATGAGTTAATTCTTTTCTGTCCATACCTGCACCCTTTTCTGCCGTAAGGGAAACTTTCTTCCCGAACTGAACCAAAACTTCAGGTCTGTTATCTCTCAAAAAACAATACTCAATGGATATAGGTACAAGATTAACTTTACCCATTTTTTTAACCGCTTTTTGAGCAATATAAGCAAGCCCTGTCTGAAATTCAATGGGTCTGAAATGAGGCGGTCTTATAATCCCCTGAGGGAATATACACAATATATTTCTTAAATCACACACGCAATCAACAGAATACTGTAAAGCTTTCATTGCTGATTGCGGAGATTTTTTATTTACGGAATNNNCCCGCCGCCATGCCTTAGAATAGGGAATCTATTCAGTTCCTCAATCATAATACGGATTTCTTTATGAAAAATTCTGTGAGTAATGTTGTAAAAAACAATGCCGTCCCACCAGTTGCAATGAGGAGCATACAAAATTGTCGGAACCCCTTTTTCTACGACATTTTCCGCACCTTTATAACGAAAAGCATAAAATCTGTTCTGGAGCATATTAAAGAAAAACAGACTTGCAATACTGAGCCAGAAACGGCTTGTTTCTGCAGGTTTAAATTTTTCCTCTTTATTTCTTAATTTTGTCGGCGGAACATCAGAATATAACTTTTCTTCTACCTTCATAATTTATCCGTACCCCTCAGAATTCGACTGCTAAGTCAGAAAACTTCGTAAAATAATAATCCTGTAACACAATATTACAACAACAAGATATTATATGCAAGTAATCATTAAGATAATAATCTACACCGTTACAAAAGAATATATGTAATCCTTTGTTTTGGCTCTTGTTATCTCATCAGTAGCAAATATTTCCTCTATTGAAGGCTTTTGGATTAATTCATGTTCGTCAAAAATATGCTTTGTAATCTCATAAATTTGGTACAACTTAATCTTTCCGTTCAGAAAAGCAAAGACGGCTTCCTCATTTGCAGCATTTAGACAAGCCGTTGCAGTACCGCCCATTTTTCCCGCTTTATATGCTAATTTAACCGCAGGGAATTTATCAAAATCAGGCTTCTCAAAATCCAATCTTGCAATATCAGCAAAACTAAAGCTTTTTGATTTAATCCCCTCAAACCTTTCAGGATAAGTTATCGCATACTGAATAGGGATATGCATACTCGGAATACCTAATTGCGCAATCACACTTCCGTCAACATATTCTATTGCCGAATGAACAATACTCTGCGGGTGAACAACGACCTCAATATCATCATAGTCAAACCCGAACAGGTGATGAGCCTCAATAATTTCCAAACCTTTGTTCATTAAAGTTGCACTGTCAACGGTAATTTTTCTGCCCATATTCCATCTGGGGTGTTTCAAAGTTTCTTCAACAGTTGCGTTTTTTATATCTTCAAGAGATTTATTCAGAAACGGTCCGCCGCTTGCGGTTATAATCAGTTTATCAACCTGAGAAATATCTTTTATACACTGGTGTATTGCACAATGTTCGCTGTCAACCGGAATTATATTTACCCCGAGTTCTTTTGCCTTTTTCATCACTATATCGCCAGCCATAACAAGAGTTTCCTTGTTGGCTAACGCAATATCAATACCGTTTTCGATAGCTTTTAAGGTAGGTTTCAAACCGATTTTACCCGAACATGCAACAAGAATAATATCATTTTCCGTATTCTCTGCAATTTCATCCAGACCTGATAGAGTTTTCACTCCGTCAACAGAAATCGGTTTCAGCGAATAAATATATTTTGGTCTGAATTTTTCCGCCTGAGACTTTAAAAGTTCCGTGTTATTTCCGCCCGCAAGTGCAATTATCTCAAACTTGTCCCGGAGTTTTTCAATAACCTCTAACGCCTGAGTTCCTATTGAACCCGTCGAACCTATTATGCTTATTTTTCTCTTCTCACTCATAAAATAATTCTATCACGAATATAAGTGAAAAGGGAGAAATCCATGGGATTGGAAAATTAAAACGCTCCCAAAAGACGATAGGACGAAAAGACGATAAGACGATAGGTCCATATCAAAAAACAGGTCAATTAAAATCTTATAAATCTTGAATTAAATAAAATTACGAAAAGAACTTAACGTCTTATAGTCATAACGTCTTAACGTCCTGAATACGATGTTGCCACGGTACATTTTTTGTGCCAGGACATGCCAGCCCTACAATTCAATTTAATGCCTTTTACGCATCATATGCCAAATTCAAGACATCTTGCTCCGTAACATTACGATTTTCAAACCACTTTTGTGCAAATATATCTTCCGGCATTCTTGCATGAGTCGTGATATTCGGATTTCTATTTCCCGCATAACTCTTAATAATTAATGCCCAGGCATCGTCTCTATAGGAAGCCCTACCTATTCTTTTATTGTCAAGATCAAGACTCACCCCATTATTATTACTTTCATTATGAAAATAAAATGATAATTTGTCACCCGGACATGTTTTTGCATATTCAAGAACCGTATATAATTGCGGTATTTTTTCATATGGATTATAAAGTTCAATTGTTTTCATTTTATTCAGTGCATATTGGATATCTTCCTTGCTCATTTGTGCTTTAAATGCCGGTTGAGCATAACTACTCATTTGATGGTTATTAATAGAACTTACTCGCATTTTCATCTCCTAATATTTGTTGTACAGATATGACTAAACTTCTGAATATTATTTTTTGCTGCATTGTTAAAAATTATTTACATATAATAAAAACCGTAACCTGTATATACAAATTACGGCTTTCATTCTTTGGCAAAATCAAAATTACTTGTCAGCCTGAATTCTCTTGACTGCAAGAACCAATCTTGATTTTTTTCTTGCTGCGGTATTTTTGTGCAAAATACCTTTGCTTACAGCCTTGTCGCATAACTGGTATGCTTTTGAGATAGCTGCACTTAAAGCATCTTTGTCTTTGCCGGAAGCAAGTTCAAGAACTTTCTTGATTGCCGTTTTGATAGATGTTTTGAATGCTACATTTTTTACTCTGTTTTTTTCGGCTATAAGTACTCTTTTTTTAGCAGATTTAATATTTGCCATTTTTTTACCTTTCGTATAACTTTGGCACTTAATGACGGTGCCGTACTCGAGGATGTGAGTACCTTTATTTTATACAAAAAATAAACAATTGCAAGTCAGAATTGCGTAAATATATTACAAAACTTAATTTGAAGCAACACCCTGTTCACCAAACAAGAACACCTGCAATACATTCTCTGCCTGTTTTACGGGTTTGTAAAAATCTTTTACCAGAACATTTTGGGTCTGAATACAGTTAAATCCTCTGCTATGCAGATACTCTTCAAAATGCTCCGAAGTATTTGTATATTTTTTTTGCTTAAAAAACACGTAGTATTTCGACTTTCTGGAAGAGATTTCTTTCATTGCAAACGATAAAACTTCATCATAAGAAATCTGATACCCGTTATTGGTCGTCAAATCAAGAATAAAATTCAGATTGTCGGTTGTGGTAACGGATAAATACGCAATAATCCTTTTATGGGCAGATTCTTCCAGCACGTATCTGTTCTTGTAAAAATTCGTTATCCCTTCGAAAAACGGTTCTTTAAACTCACTCTTAATTCTCAACAATGCAGGTTTATATAGACCGTTTAACTCCGAATTATACAATTCACTAACCCTCTTGGCATCGGAATTTTGGCAGACCCTGAACGGCAACGGATTATATTGGGAGGCATCAAAGTTCTCTATTTTCCACAGATTCTCGCAGGAGCAATGTCTGAAACCACACCCGTTCATAAATAAATCAAACAATTCTTCGTGCGAATTATCTACGGTAACAGAAAAAGACACCGCACCCATTGCACCATATTTTGCTATTACAAATTCAACCAACTGCCTTCCGACATCATACAAATTATTTTGGAAAATCAGCCTTGTAATAATTATTTTGTAAGGGTTTCCTATTGTCGGTGAAATTGTTATAAGCCCGAGAATTTCATTTTTTTCTAACAAAACATAAGATTCCGGCAAAAATTTATATTTTAGCGGAAAATGAGAATGCAAAACTCTAACAACCTCGTTTTGCAAATCTTTTGTGAACTTGTCACTGTCATCTGCACCCAAATACTCGGTCATCTTCCGAATTTTGGGAATATCAAAGCAATTTAATCTTTTTATCCTCGTCATACATTAATTATATAATGTTTTTAAGCAGTTCGCAACAAAAGAATAAAAAATTAAATTATTCTTACCTGTTTTTATGATAAAATTTCTTTGGAGAAGTTTTATGAAAACAGCCGTAATAAATCAAGATAAAATAGTTATAAATGAAACCCCAAAAATCACACTTGACGGTAAACAGGGCGCTGTTGTCAAAGTTATCGGCTGCGGATTATGCGGTTCTGATATAGTAAAACTAAGAGAACATATTTCCCCTGAGGGAACCGTTCTCGGACACGAGATTGTTGCCCAAATCACTGAAATAAATTCAAAAACAAACTTTAAAAAAGGGGATAAGATTATAACCTCACACCACATTCCGTGCGGCAAATGCCACTATTGCAAAAGCGGAAATGTTTCAATGTGCGAACATTTCAAAAGTACAAATATTCGCCCCGGCGGTTTTAGCGAATATGTTTTTGTTTCGGAAGAACACCTTGAAAATGTAGCACACCTTATTCCGGACAATTTGTCGGAAATTGAGGCATCTTTTTATGAACCGCTGGGTTGCTGCGTAAGAGCCGTTAAAAGAGCAAACTTAGAAATCGGCTCAAAGGTTTTGGTTATAGGTTTAGGTTCAATCGGTATCCTTATGGCGCAGGCCCTAAAAGCCCTCGGTATGGAGGTAACGGGATGCGATTTAATCCAAGAGCGCATTGATTTTCTTAAAAATCTCGGAATAAAATCCTGCCATGTAAATGAACTGCCAGAAAAAATGGAAGCTGACGGAATTTTTATGACATCAGGTTCGGATAAAGCAATCCCGACCGCCCTAAAAGCTGTACGTAACGGCGGAACTATTCTGATATTTGCAAGCACACCAAATAATCAGGGGTATCCAAATAACGAAATATATTACAGAGAATTAACTGTTCTGGGGAGTTATTCGCCGTCACCAAAAGATTTGAAAGATTCGCTTGAGTTACTTGAAAGCGGAAAAGTAAATGTAAAGGGTATTTCAACGGAATACGATATACAAAATATTCAAAAAGCGATTGAAGATACAATTTCCAATAAAATTATGAAAGCATATATAAAAATCGGTGAAGAGGATTAGTTATGCGGGCAATACAATATTACGGACCTCAAAACATAAAACTTGAAAACGTGATGGTAAAACCTCCCGAAAGAGGTGAAGTTGTCGTAAAAGTTATTTCTGCTTTAACCTGCGGAACAGATGTAAAAACATACCGCAGAGGTCATCCTGTTTTAATTAAGAGTATTCCGTCAGGATTCGGACATGAATTTGCGGGAATCGTCGATAAGGTCGGAAAAGACGTCACCAACGTAAAAGTAGGTGACAGAGTAGTTGCGGCAAATTCTGCTCCGTGCGGGAAATGCTTCTTCTGCAAAAAAGAAGAATACAATTTGTGCGAAAATCTGGATTTACTCAATGGCGCTTATGCCGAATACATAACCGTTCCCGCAAGAATTGTTGAAAAAAATATGCTGATTTTACCAAACTCTTTGAGTTTTGATAAAGCCGCATTTTGTGAACCGCTAGCAAATGTTGTTCACGGAGTTGAAAGAACGGAAATAAAAGCAGGGGACACCGTCGGCATTATCGGAATCGGCCCCATAGGACTAATGTTTGCAAGGTTAGCGAAATTAAAAGGTGCAAAAGTTATTGCAGCAGGAAGAAATCCGCTCAAACTTAAAATGGCAGACGAATTTGCACACGCTGATGAAATTGTTGATTTAACAAAATACCCGAATCCGGAAAAAATCTTCAAAAGTTTTACGGAAGAGCATAGAGGACTGGACGTTGCAATAGAATGTGTAGGACTGCCTGAGATTTGGGAAAGAATTTTCTCATGCGTAAGACCCGGCGGAACTGTTCACTTTTTTGGCGGCTGTAAATCAGGTTCTACTGTATCTCTGGATACCACTAAAATGCACTACGGAGATATAAAGTTGATGAGCGTATTTCATCATACTCCCAAGTATTTCAGAATGGCACTGGATTATATTGCATCAGGTGACGTTGAAGTTGAAAAACTCATAACGGATACCATTGGTTTAGACAAAATCGAATGGGCAATGCAGCAGCATATAGACGGCAAAGCAATTAAATTCCTCGTAAAACCCTGGGAAGAATAGGCTATTTACGGGTAATAAATACTTAACTTATTTTATTAAAGCATTGTATTTGTTCAGATTTGCTGCTCTTGCGGCAATTTCTTCTTTTGTTAAGGCATTACTTTTGTACAATACACGTTCGGTATTTATTGCAGGAGTCTGTTTTACCACAACAGGCTCAGTCGTTACCGCCGCACCCGTACTATGTGAACGTTCACCCTTGATTACTTTTACAGGTTCTTCTCTTTTTACGTTCTTCTCGTTTTCTTCTTTCGGCTCGTCTTTACCTAATGCCCACCTGAAACCTGCTGTTAAGGCTACACCCGTTCTGCCGCCGTTGCGCACCATTGCCTGTCCGAATGCCGTAAACCTGTCATTCCAGTAACGCTGTATACCGACACCATATTCTATATACGGTTTTGTGTGCATTCCCGGCAGCTCTACCCCGTTTGCTCTTACATCAGTTTCGTTCATCAGATTCCAGACCATTCCGACACTGGCATACGGCTGCCAGCCGCCTTTAAGATTGCCTATAAACCTTACACTCGGATTTATCTGGATTGTGTGCATAGGTTTGTTATCCATCTTTACTCCGGCTGCATTTGTATAGTCGAAGGTATTTATCATTGTGTAGTCCATCTTCAATATCGGCTGAACGATGAATTTACCTTCTTTAAATTCGAAGTTATAACCCGTCTTTGAAGCAACACCTGCCATCAATGTCGTTAAGTCTTCTTTACCGTACATGGTATGGCTTTCTGCAAATCCGCCGCCGGCACTCGCTGTCAATGCCGTGAAGAAATTACCCTTATAGAACGTTTCTGTCACACCCAGTAATCCGCCGTTCATGGAAGTATCTACGCCTTTAAAGTCTACCTGCGAACCGAAATATCCTATATACCCCGTTCCGACATTTGTCCAGCCGTTTTTCATTTTTCTGAACTCAGTATCTGCACCGATTATTGTTCCGTAGTTGATTGATTTTACTTCCGGCCCGTTCTTCAAATCGGTTTTGTCAAAACTTGTATATGGTCTTACCCACACACCCTTATTCATCGAAAGTGCATTTAATGTTCCGAGGTTATTGTTGAAATCTGTTGAGAGTGCATATTCGTTACTGTGTATTCTTGCAAATCTGTCCATTGCAGGCATCTGTGTAAAGGCATCTGCGTGTTCAAATACATACTGGAATGCCTGATTCATTGTTGCCTGACCCGCAATCTGAGTGGCAACAGGACTCACCAAAACTGCAGGATTAAATTCGTTATTCTTTCTTGTAAAACTGAAATATCCGCCATCACTTAAGTTTTCATACGCAACATCATATATATATATCGGAGATGCTGCGATAACTTTTTCACCGTTATACCGGACAGTATTTGCAAAACTTGTATCTGCAAACAATATTTCTGTTCTTAATCTGTCTGTTGCATTCAAAAGGTTTAATGAATTAACATTTATTGTTCCTGCACCGCCTGAATAGTCATCTGCAATAAATCTTCCCATTTTTATACCTTCAAGGTCAACATCCACACGGTCAAGGTTAATCGTTCCGCCATTCATATTGAAAGCACTCAACGTAACGGGTTCTGTTGTAAGGTATGGGATATTCATAACACCTGAATTCATGGTGAGTGAATTCATTCCCTCGCCTTGCGCATGGGATAAGTATGACCAGTCGGAAACATTTGTTGTAACGTTTCCGTGGGTAATGTTTGCGTTCAGGATGTCGTTGTTGAGGTGAACTTTACCCGTATCGTCACCCGTAATTTCTAAATCATACTGGTGGGTACGTTCAAGACGCATTGAGTGGTACGTGCCATCATAAACATCTTCAAGGATTACTTCCCCACCGTCTATGTTATCATTTATGATGAACTGACCGTTGTTTGTTGCATTTAATGTTACTTTGGGAGTTGTATCTTCATATTCATAGCCGACTGTCACACCGTCTTCCTTTACGGCAGTTGCGGTATTAGTTCTAACAAATATAGCATTATTAATCTTTCCTCTGTAATCCTCCGTATAGTTACCGTCAAATACAACGTCTTTACCATCAGCACCTAAATTTAGATTATTATCATCGTGAGTATGATAGATTGCTCCACCCATTGCCAAATAACTGTTACTTGTAGATTTTGCAGAATTATTTATAAAACTGCCCACAATATCTCCGATTGTACCAGAATTGTAGATACCTCCGCCGTATGCATAAGTTCCTGCAGTTATAGTATTTCCACAAAAATCACCTTTAATATCGCCAAATGTTCCTGATACATTCGATATTGCGCCACCTAAACCATAAGTACCTGCTGTTATTGAATTATTTATAAAATTACCGTTAATATCACCTATTGTTACACCGCTGGTGTATGCACTAATAGCACCACCATGTGCATAGGTTCCGGCTGATACATAATTGTTTTCAAAATTACCTGTTATACTTCCAATAAAGCCTCCGGTGTTTCTGATAGCACCACCTCTTGCGTATCTATTTGTTGATGTTGCAGAATTACCGATAAAATTAGCGGTTATATCACCAAATGTTCCACCGTCATTATCTATTGCTCCGCCAAAAACTCTGTCATTTACAGAATTTACACTGTTATTTATAAAATTGCCAGACACTATACCAATTTCACCGTGATTTCTAATTGCTCCGGCAGCCGCAAAATTATTTTCAGCAGAAACCGTATTGTTTGTGAAAAAGCCTGTAATATCGCCGATAGTACCTGTATTGTATATTGCACCACCGTATGCGATAGAAGTTTCTGAGGTTGCAGTATTACCCGAGAAATTACCCTCAATATAATCTATTGTTGCAGTTGCACCATTATTATAAATTGCACCACCACCTGCCAGAATTTTTGCATTTACGGCATTGGATGTAAAATCACCTGTTATAGCCCCCAGAGTCGCGCTGTCATTGTATATCGCACCGCCGTATGCGGTCGAAGTTTCAGATAT
>DBXD01000008.1 GCA_002309425.1 Cyanobacteria bacterium UBA1221 | reverse complement strand
AATTACTATTTATTAGGAATACCTATTATATATAATGTGCAAAGTTACCAAAAAAGAAATAAATATCCAACGTGAAGTGAAAAAATATAATGTTTTCCATGAAAATATTTTGTTTACACAAAGGAATCAGCCTAATTTCTTGTTTGGATATTAAAGTTTTACCGGACATCAATAATTTGAAAAAATAACAAGCAAATGCTTGGCTGTTCCAGATATTTTGATTAATTTTGCATCCAGAAAAATTAAAGCGGTATTTTTTTACTTCAAAACTGTAAGAATAAGACACAGAAAGAATCCTTTATAACAACCACAGACGCGGACGTACAAATGTATCGTTCCATCCTTATTGATGATAATCTCAGATTGTCTCAAATAACAAATCCCATTAATTATTAACAACTGGGTGATTAACCATAGATTTTTCATGAAAAATGAAACTTATCTGGAAGTTGCGCCCTAAATCTAATTTATATATGAAAAAAAAGAAATACTCATACCCTGCAATAAAAGTAAAGCACCTCAGGATGCGTACATACCTTATGGCGGGTAGCACACAAGCTACGGTTCCAGGTTATTCATGGGCAAAATATACCAATTCAGCTTTTATAGAAGAAGATGAAGAAGATATAGACGAGTAATATTTACTGTATAACAATTAAACTAATATATTATGACATTCAGACAAATCCAATCTGTAACATTGGTTTCTGCAGTATTTCTTTGTGCATGTAATAATGAGACAGAAGATTCATCTGTAGAAAATGAATATGTAAGCTCTGTTCGAGTAACAGTGGAAAGTTTCAAGGATGATCTTCCTTCCACTCGTACCACTCATACCTTAACCCCAACAGGTGTGGATATAAATTGGGCTGAAGGTGATGCCCTTGGTATCTATCCTATTGGTGGTGATCAGGTTAAATTCCCTCTATCTTCTGGTAGCGCCTCTGCAACAGCTTCTTTTGATGGTGGCGCATGGAAAATGCGTTCGGAACTTCAGTATGCTGCATACTATCCATTCTCTAAAGATAATTATACTATTTCTCAAACAGAAATACCTGTAAAATACTCAGGTCAGACACAGAATGGCAATAATACTACCACACATCTTGGTGCATACGATTTTCTTGCATGTGCGGCAAGCTCTCCAAACTCTAAAGGAGAAATAAATCTCCAAATGCAGCATTTAGGAGCTATCCTTCGTCTGCAACTCACAATGCCAAACGCTGATTCATACAATAAGGTTGTACTTGAGAGTGGTAGCGCAAATGATTGTTTTGTAGAAAAAGGACGTTTCGACCTTACCTCTGCAAATCCGACTGTCATTCCTACTGCAAAATCAAATGCTTATACAATTAATCTAACTAATGTCTCAACAACAAAGAATAATGAGACAATAACCATCTATGCTATGGCCGCTCCTGCCAAAGCTGACAATATAAAAGTAACCGTGTATAGCACAGATGGATGGACCAAATATTCTGCAAATGTAGGAAACAAGGAGTTTGTGGCAGGCGGAGCATGTACCATAACAGCGAATCTCACTTTGGCTGATCATGAGTATGTTGACCTCGGTCTGCCAAGCGGTACTCTTTGGGCTACTTGTAACGTAGGAGCAGAAAAACCAGAGGAATTGGGCTATTATTATGCTTGGGGTGAGACTTCTACAAAGAGTTCGTATTCAAAAAGCAACTACAAGTGGTATAATGGTAGTGATGATTCATTTACTAAGTATGGTAATTATGAGTATCTTGACTTGTCAGACGATGCTGCTTATGTAAATTGGGGTAGCAACTGGCGTATACCAAGTGATACTAATTTTAGAGAGTTGATAAATTCCGACAATACTACATCTGAAGAAACAACACAGAATGGAGTAAAAGGCTTAAAGATAACAAGTACGTCGAATGGTAAATCAATTTTCTTGCCGCTCGCTGGTTATATGAATGGTTCTACGCTCGTTGGTGCTGGTACAAATGCTTATTATTGGGCTTCAAAAGCTTATAATCAAGGAAGTGTTCGCTATTTAAAAATTGAGGACGGCAAAGCTTCTGCTAGCGGCAATTGTAGTCGTTATATGGGACAATCAATTCGTCCTGTACGTAATGATGAATAGTCGCATGGAGAGATCTTAGGATAAGTTTTTCCCTACAATTTCATATACAGATTTAGGTGGGCATCTCACAAAAAAAGTGGGGTGCCCATTTTTTTTCATCACTTTATGTCTAAAATAACGTGAATTCGATGATTTGCTATTGCTTGTTGAGCCTTGCGAAAAATTATTGTCAGTTAAAAGTTTCTTGCTGCCAATTTCACGTTAAATATGTGTTTCCGTTATGCTTCCGTTGTGGAGCCGTTGTACCTCCGTTTCAAATCCGTTCCGGAACTATAGGATCAACGGAGCTAGAGCGAAGGATCAACGGAGGATGAAGGGAGGCAGAAGGGAAGAGAAAATTCCAGGTAAAAACGCATCTCCGATGCTGAACAAACAATAATCTTTCGCAAAGCTCAACAAGCTGTGATAGTTCTTCGCTTAGGCTCATCAAGCTGAAGCAAGTCATCGAACTTACATAAAAATAAATATTTGAAATGAATTTTTGTTTGATGGTTTAAAATTAATGAACTGGAAAAATTGAACAATTTTACTTAGATTTTAGGATAGTGCGAAAATAAAGAAATAGATAAAAATGATAGTCGAAAAATGGACGAACAATAATGAAAGACGGAAAAAATGTTAGCGTAAACAATGTATTTATTGCTCCCCGATTGTTGCATAAATCTGCATAAATGTTGTATATGTTATGATTCGGAGTTAAAAAGCGTTAAATAATTGTATTTTTAACACGAAAACTTTGCCTGTTTTGTCAATTTATAATACTTTTGCGGTTGAAATGAAGGAGAAGAGTCGCTTTTATAAATAAAATAAAGTTGATTTTATCC
>DBXD01000044.1 GCA_002309425.1 Cyanobacteria bacterium UBA1221 | reverse complement strand
TTTTTCATTTCATACCCCCTAATCGCTATAATATTTTAATGTGTTTTTTTCCCGCCTTTTATCATCTGTCTTTAATACGATAATTGTTGTATCTTCGTGAAGCCTTGACAGAATATCTTTGTCAAAATAATTTTCAAAACATTTCGGGCAACCACCGTCTTTGCAGTCTTTCTTAAAATGCAAATTACCTATTAACATAAACGGCAAGCCTTCTGAATGTCGCTTGTCTAAAATATATGAAAACCAATCCTGCACAGCTTCTGTGTTTTTAATCCTGCCTACTTCGTCAATACAAAGAAAAGGAATTGTTGCAAGTTCATTGACAATTTCAAGTTCTGATTTTTCCGCCTTCGGTGTATAGCTTTGTCTAATCAGCGTTGCGATTTCATACATTGTGTAAATCTTCCCGCCCATATTTCTTGCAAGTATAGAACCTAGCATTGTTTTTCCTGCCCCGTTAGATCCAAGCAGAATTATTTTACCCTTTCCTGTTGTCTGCATTTCTTCAACCGCTTCAAGAGCTTTTTTCTGTCCTTCTGTTTTCGGCTCGTAATCTGAAAAATATTTGTCATAAAACTCTAGTCTTATATTTGCGTTTCTGCATTCTTCAAGATGTCGTTCTTCATATTCTTTTTTTGCCAGACGTTCTTCTTCTTCCTGTTGTTTCTGAAAGCGGTTTTTTTCGCACTCTGGACACCCCGTTATACTTTCCCGCCCGCTTTTGAAAATACTTTTTATTGCAGTATATTCCCCGTGCAATTCGCATTTCATTTTTAGTGTTTCTTCTTTTTCTGTTTCCATATCTTCAAGTATATCTTTGAAGAAGTCTGGTGTTTTTACTGTTTCCATATTTTCCCCCTATGCAAAAAAGTCCTTTTCTTGTAAAGACATTTTATTAAAATTATTTGATGTTTGTATAGATTTCTTTTCAAAAGCTTCTATGCCCCATTTTTTAATAGCAAGATAATCAGATTTGTATTTATAACCTTTCATTTCTTTTAATTCTGAAAAGTTGTCTATAACTGCCTTTGCTTTATCTGGTCCAAGTTCTTCATTAAGTTTTTCGATTTCTTTATCAGATAGCAATACATTTTGATAAGTTCCGTTTTTGTGTTTTGGTGGTAAACTTTGTTTAATACCCTTTTTCTCTGTATCTATATCTATATCTGTTTCTGTCTTTAACTCTGTATCTGTCTTTAACTCTGGTGTACAATTTTGTAACATTTGTACACTTTTTGTACACCCTGCAATCCTTTTTCGATAACTTGCAATTCTTTCTGCTTCTGTTGAAGATTTCCCGATTAAAGTTTGAATATCAGACATAAACAAAACTTCATTGTCTGTTTTTGTAACAAGCCCCAATTCTTCAAACATTTCTAACGCAAGCTTCATTTTTGCTATATCTATTCGCAATACTGTTGCAAGCATTTTCAAGTCATAAGGCAACATATTTTTGAATGTCAAAGCCCCGTCATTTTTTAATGATAACAGGCACATTCTTAAATAAATATTTTGATAAATAAGTCCGTCTGGCAGGCTTTCCAACACAAGCATTTCTTCACTAGAAAAAAAACTGTCCTTTAATTTTAAGTAAAAATATTTTTTATTTTCACTCATTGTTATAACTCCTTTTCGACCAACAAAAAAGACTTTCCATCTGCCCTGTCGGTAATCAGCCGAAACCCGCCCATTCAGAAAAGCGGATATACAAGACAGATAAAAAGTCTTTCTCTTGGTCTGAATGTATTTAATCGGGTGATTAAGTCCGACACCTTTATATTATAACATAAAATCGTATTTGTAAAGTATGAAATAAATTAGGGGAATTTTCCGCTATTTTCCCATAATTTCCCTAATGCGTATTTTCAAGATTTTTAGTGCCTGCGTATGCCCGTTAAAACAAGCCACCAGACGCAAATAGCGGGCTTCTGACGCGTCCTTTTTGAAAAATCGATATATTTCACGTTTGATTTATTTTGCGTTGAAAATCAATATTTCGTTTAAATAAAAAAACCCGTTCGGGAGTGTTGCACTCGGAAGAAGCCGAACGGGAAAATTTCTTTTTTTAGTCCTTCAAGCTAGGGGGCTAAAAGGATAGATAACTTATATTACATCAAAAATATTCTTTTGTCAAAAATAAAACCGCCCAGCCGTTAACAACGAACAAAGGCGGTTTCCGACATTACCTGTCGCAGAAGTCTTTTTGCATTATATTTTATTTTTCAAGATAATACAAGTCTTCGACAACTTCACTCCAAGCTTCCCATTCTTCGACAAGATGTTCGTAATAGTTGATAATCTCTGCACAGTCTTTCAAAGATTGCGGGGCTTGGATCTCCTGCCGTTCGGGTTTCGGCGGTAAACTATTTTTTTGTTTTGTTGTCTGACACCCTGTCGTTATTCCTAGAAACAATAGCACCCAAAATATCAATAATTTCTTCATCGGTTTCTGCCCCCTTTATTTCCTTTTCAATTTCTGCTCCGTCTTTTTGTATAACGGCTAATTCCCTTAAATATCCAAGCAACTGCTCTTTATATTTTTCTATTTCGTTTTTAAGTTTTGCAATTTCCTTTTTGTCTTTTATTCCTTCGTTCGCACAGGCAAAAAGAATAACAACTAAAACGGCAACCGCTATAAATAAAGTTATGGTCAAACTCATTCTTCTTCCCCTTTCTTTTCTACCCAATTATCACGGCAGATATTAAAATCAATTGTTCCAAGACCTACCCCGTAAGCAAAGCCGATTGACAGCCATATTTCTTTTATCTCTGCTTCTGGAAGAACACCAACCCAGTGCAAAACGCATAAAGCAAAACCGACAACAATTAAAATTATTTTTATCAAAAGGCTTGTATTTTTCACCTTCATTTTTTACCCCCTTTTTCTTAAATAGCCTAAAAGATTTTCTTTTCCCCGCAACCTTATTCTTGCCCCGTCCTGNNGTCCTGTTCAAAAACTATAAAACTGCCTTCAAGCATTCCAAGACAGATTGCAACGTGCCCGTATTTATTAGTCAAGGTTTCGTTCCAGATAAGAACATCACCCGCTTTGCAGGTTTTGGAAGAACTACGCAAAAAGTATTTTTTTTCAACGGGCATTCTGTGGTAGTCTAAAAACAAATCTTTTGCACCGCCCGAAGAAGAACAAGAGCCTGTATGCTCTGAAATATTCAAAACTTCTTTGACATACTGCCGAAACAGATCCACGCAATTATGCACTTTATGATTGTTGCAAATATATGTATGTGTGCCGTCTGTTTCTAAATTATAAACAGTTTCTATTTTTTCTTCCAAAATCTTTCCGCAGTAGTTTACAGGTCTTAAACTTTTTTTATTTATTGTCAATCTATAAATCGGCTTTATTGATTTTACTTCCTTGCCATTTATAAATATTTTTTTGTCTGTTCGTTTCGTAAGTCTTAAAGTTTTTGTATCAAACCCAAGAAGAATGCAGATTGCCTGTAAAGACAACAACAAAGAAAGGCTTGTATTAGATATGACAAAAGAGTTTCTTTTTTTGTATCCGTCTGCATTTATAATGCCTTCCAAAATAAGTTCGTATTCTCTGTTTGTGAAAATGAGCGGTAATTTTTTATATTCGCCTGCACAATAATTCAAAATTATTTCGGTTAGTTTTTTATGGTCTGTTTTTTTTATGCTTCCTACATAAGCATTTTCGCATTCGCGGTGTTTTCTGTAAGTAGATAAAATATTCAAACTGTTTACAAAAGGAACTTTTTTCATTCCGTATGTTACTCTTATTTCGTCTGTTTTGTTTTCGTTCTTTTGCTTTCCTATGTTTCCATCACCCAACCAAAAACCTAAAAACTTTAATTCGTTATCTGTTAGTCCACTTTCACAATAATTGATTTTATCGAATAATGCAGGTTTTTGCTTGCATAATTCTGTTGCTTCTAAAAACTTCCCGTTCTGAAAATAAAACGGGTGGTCTGCCGTTACTATAAAATCGTTTGTTGTTGTGCGTATATGAATAACAGGTTTTTCCGATTTGAATAATTGTGTAACTGTGTTTACATTGTTATCATACCCGATTACTTTATCACCGATTTTTACATCTTCAATCGGTTTATATGTGTAATCTGCCATTAAAACACAATGTTCTTTTGTAAAACATTGCGATCCGAAAACCCCGTCAAAATCTACCT
>DBXD01000011.1 GCA_002309425.1 Cyanobacteria bacterium UBA1221 | reverse complement strand
ATGGAATATTGCGAGAATCCTTCACCATCGCGGTCAAGCAACTGGAAAATATCGCCGAAAATCTGGGCGCAGTTCCCGCGGTTGATTTCTTCGATAACGAGATAGACCTGGTTGTCGGCAGTCGACGCATTACCCGCAGCGAAATACTGCTTCCAAGCTGCGGCGTAAGCCTTTGCGAAAACCTGCGGAACAAAAGAATAGGTGATTGCATTCCCTTCTTTCTTGGGCTTGTAAGCGCCTACGAATTGAGCGTAATCGTAATCAGGGTGGAACGTTGTGCGGAACTTGCGATCTTCAGGGATTTCTTTTATGCCTTTTCCAATGGGTTTCCCATTTTCATCTTTGAAAAGATTGCAATCGATTTTACGAGACTTGCCAGTGCCGGGAGCGCCGAAGAAGATTGTTTGCATCGTCACATTCTCCTTATTAGAGTCGATTATCGGCTCTGAACCGAAATTATCTTTTCCTTTATATATTTTTTCGTAATACTCTTCATAAATTTCAAGCATGTCTTTCAAATCACGCCTAAGACTTTCTTCAGAGGGCAAATTTTGTTTCTGATACTCTTTGTAAAAAATCGTACCCTTTTGGTACATTTCAGCCCGATTTGTTAGATTACTGCCCAAACTGATATTTTCATCTGATCTAAAAGAATGTTTGTTTAACTTACTTATGCAATCCGATGCGCGCTTCCGCATTTCATCAACAGTTTCCTTTGCTGTCTTATCTTTGGCAATATCAGTAAAACCTTGATTAAACGTTAAAAATAATGAATTGCCATCTGCCGAAAGAAGATAAACAATATACACACCGTTTTGAGCACTATCTGTAATATCATTTCTGAAAATGCCTATCCAGGGAACCTGCGCCCATATTCCTTGTCCAACGCTGGCTTTGATTCTATAATTTGTTTTATCAATTAATCCCGATTTTATAAAATTTTGAGGGATCATATTGCGAACATATTCTCCAACAGAGCTATCCGCAAAGGGCCCCTTTGTAGCTTGAACATAATTGTCAAAAAGATATTTTACGCATTCTGTTAAATATTGCGGCATACTTCTCATACTCCATAATCTGTTTTATCTGTTTCTCAAGAACCCGATTCTAATTCTTCTAAAATAGCTTCAAATTTTTTTGTATATTCATTTGCCAGTTTCAATGTCTCAATCCATTTTTCCAATGAAATCTTATTATCATCAGTATGATTTATGCAACTATCAGGGCATACTCTTGCTTTAAATTGTTTTAATGTATCGTAATATTTTAAATATTTTTGTTGTTTGCATATGCCAATTTTCTTATGTGCAACAGTATTTCTTATTTTTATAATTTTATTTGTATAATCATCAAGAGAAAAACCTCCTATATTTTCAGAATTAGAGACTTCCAATAATTTAAAGAATATTTCATATTTGCTTTTTATTGGGAAAATAAAATCTGGTAAATTTTGCAAGCGGTTCATATTGTGCTTTTCTAAAGACAATTGTTCTTTTGCATTTTCCGCCTGTTCGATCACAGTATCAATAGACAATTTTAGCATTTCGTTTATTTGCTGAGACAGCGCTTTCTTTTGATTATCTGCCAGTTTGTCGTATCCTTGCGTCAAATATGATTTCATTACATAATCATTTTCTGATGTTTTATCCGTTAGTAAACCTCGTATGTTGAGCATTGAAGTTAACCGACGAATATTTTTATTGTAAAGTTTTATAGCATTTTCTTGGAACGATTCCTTCGTTGATATGTAAATTCCAGAAAACTCATATTCTTTCATCATTTCTTTTTGTTCAGGTGTCTTTAGCTTATCTGAATAAAATAGTATATCCGCATCAATATTACTGTTACGAAATTTTTCAATTAAATCGGCTCCATTGATTTTGCTAGAAATGTTAAAATCAACAAAAATAATGTCATATAATTTAAAACCTGTAGATTCTTTTTCTACTGATTCAGACAACGAGTCAACATCATCTCTACTGCTAACGGCATCTATATTTATTAAAAGACCGTCTTGCTCTTCAACTTTCAGTAGGAACCATTCTTTTGCAGATTCCAACCAAGATGTTGTATCCTCTATCCACAGTATGTTTAAATCGTAATTCATTTAGGAATCCTTATGTTCAATTCAAAGCCTTTAGTTCTTTCTTCGTTAATTGAAATGTTTCCATGAAATTTTTCATTGACAATTGTTTTTACATGATAAAGGCCAACGCCGGAACCCGAAGATGTAAATCCTTTTCCAAAATCAAATAACGAATTTATATTTTTTATTTTTGTTTTGTCGACGCCTTTTCCATCATCTATTATATCTATTAAGAGATCCTTTTTAGAAAAGTTCATATTTACAAACAGGTTTCGCGCATTGAATTTTTCCGAATTACTTGCAATATTCTCAAATATGGCTCCAATGTCTTGTGGAGAAAACTCACATTCATAAGTTTCGGATTTTTCAATGGAAACGGCGATGTTCAAATCGTCATGCATTTTTTTTAGTACATTTGCGCAGTAGTCTTCAATAAATTCAAATAAGTTGGCTTTTATATTTTCATCTTCTGTATTAAAATTCGCTTTCATTCCATAAGAAAAGACTGCTTTCATTCTTGCAACTGTGAGAGAAATAAACTTTACGGTTTCCCACACTCCGTCAAAATCTAATCTATTTTTTTCTTTTCTTATTATAAGCGAACCGATTTTGTTTTTTATAGAGTCTAGATTTATTTTTACGAGATGAAATTTTTCAACAAAATCTTTTTTTTCAACAGAAATGTTTTCCGTCAAAAAAGAATTTCGCTTTCGCTCGGAATGTAAATCAGCTTCAGCCGCATCCGCCCTTGCTTCCTGTTTTTTCCTGTCCTCATATGCTTTATCTCGATCCCTCTCTGCTTTCTCACGATCTCTTTCCGCTCGTTCTGCCTTTTGTCGTTCTACTTCTGCTTTTTCGTTCGCAATCCGTTCTTGTTCTTTCTTGTAATCTTTTTCTTCCTGTTTTATTTCTTCACCGATGTCAACACGTCGTTTAATCAAAGCACTCACTATCGGCTTTAAAATATCTATTAGAAGTTGAATTCTATCACTGTCTTCATCAAAGCCTTGTCTATTTGTTGTCGCAATATCAGGCAACTTATCATTATCAAGAATGTCAAAACTTATTTCGCCTTCAATATAATTGCTGAAAGCTTGAGTGTTGTGCAAATAATCAAGGAAATTTTCTACAGCCAATTTTTTGCGGACATATAGCCTTAACTTATTCGGATTATAAACCTTATTTTTTAGATATCGAGAATCGTTGCTGCTTGCACTCTCCTTATCAATGGTTGCATGTATACCAATCCATCCCTCTAATTTATAAGGCACCCCCTTTTTTGTTTTCCGTCCATCACTTAGCAAAAAACACTGTTCGCCAGAGGTTTCTGGGAATTTTTTTCTATCAAAAAAAATTGTATGCCTTTTTTTATTGGCAATTTGTTTTATCGAAGATTTGAAAAATAGTGATTGACAAAGCTCTTTTTCAATATTTCTTGGAGTATTGTTAAATAGAGCATACATATTTTTGAATGCAATCTCTTTTTCAACTTTCTCGAAGTTGATTTTCTCACCACGATGCGTTAAAAAGGCAACTTCCATCTTTCCGTCAAGAGCATCTGTCAGAAAGAAATCAGCAAGACGAGCTTGTAACCCCTTTAACGATTGTACACCGAAGTTTCGCAAATCAACATCCGTCAGTTTTATCATCGTTCCAGTTTTGTTCTTTTCCCAAAACGGACCTGACTCTATATTTATTTTCTTTGCGTCTATCCTATCAAGCCTTGGAACATCAGAATCTTTTGCATCAAGGGAATCTAGACACCACGCAGAACTTTCTTTTTTTGTTTTTGAAATGAGATAGTATTTCTTTGAAAGATATAGGGCAGCAAGTTTTCCTATGCCTTTTCGTCCCATCAACTGTTTTTTGGTTTCTTCATCTATAGTTTTATCATCACGCTTGTCTCTGCCTATAAGTGTATACTTACTAACAAGATCATCATACCCCATCCCATATCCATCATCAAAGATTTCAATAACAGATTTCTCTTTATTTGAGGCGTTGATATATATTTTTACATGCTGAGCATTGGCATCAAAACCATTCGCCACCAATTCAGCAATAGCAGTCCAAGCATTAGAATACAACCCCTTTCCAAGTAGGCGAAGAGCAAAGTATGAAAAATTAAAATAGATTTCATCTTTGGTATTTATTGTATTCATGGCAATTTCCCTTTATTTACGGAATGAGTTGAAGGGTATTTTCTTCACTTCGTTTGCAATGGCCATTGCAAGCAAAGGAGGAACTGCATTGCCCACTTGTGAATTTCGTTCATGTCTGTTTCCATAGAAGCGCATCCAATCTGGCATAGACTGTAATCTAGCTCCTTCTCTTGTGGTCAGCGCTCTGTTTTGCAACGGATGAATGCACCGTAACGCAGATGGGGTTCCAAGACTGTTAGTTATGGTCGTACTAGGCTTATGCCACCAAAGGCGTCCATATGTATTATTATATCCAGACGTCAAATGACACTCCTGAGGCAATACACCACTTGCAACAAGTTCGTTTATATACGGTCGTCCTTTTCCCTCTTTAACGGCCTTTATGATTGTGTTCATTCGATCCCCATAGATTCCACATTCATGGTCGTATATTTCCACGCTATTTCCACGCATCAGCAACTGATAATCAGTCTTTGTTGCCTTTGTATACTTCTCTTTTTTCTGGCCACATCTGACAAGAGGCAAATCAGAAATAGCTTCTGCAACCGTTACATAATCTTTTAATCCCTGGCCATGTGTTGGGGATGGAAATTTCCATTCATAATCAATATCTTTTCTTAATCCAACAATAAAAACACGTTCACGGCTTTGTGGCACGCCAAAATCTTTCGCATTAAGCACTTTTCTATATAACCTATACCCCAACGAATCTGTAATGTGATCAAACAATGCAGATATGTCATCTATAACAGGATTTCCCTTATCATTTCTCATAGACAATAGTCCTGTCACATTTTCAAAAATAAACATGGCTGGCTGTAAAAAACGAAGCATTTTGGTGTACTCTTGGTACATCTTCGCCCTTTGGTCATACTGCCTTTTCCCAACAGTGCTGTAAGACTGACAGGGCGGTCCGCCGATGATAAGATCAACCGGAATGTTGGAGGAAATATTTTCAAGACTAAGTGTATTTTGTGTAATTTTAGCAATATCCCCTTTTATCAAGTGTATATCGTTAAAATTCGTAGCAAAGGCTTTTGCAGCTTGTTCATTATATTCATTAGCAAAAATGAAATTGAAATCGCGAGTTTTTTTAAAAGAATTATTCTCAATTTTATATGAGAATCCACACGTCAATCCACCTGCTCCAGAAAACAAGTCGACAACATTTATCGGCATAGCGCAAAGGTCCTCAAAAAAGGAATCGTACAACAAACATTTTTGCGAAAAGGGAATTATTTTTCATTCAAAGCAGCCTTTTTTCATTGACTCGACTTACAGATAAGTAACATATAATACCTCAATATTAATATACATTTTTTGTTATTCTAGGTATTCTGTTTCATCATTTTTTCCTTACACAAAGCATTTCTTGACACCTAGCTTCGGGTCTAGGTTCAACGTAAATGAACCCTAAACTATCCCTAAATCGCTTTTTTGGTAGAAAACGACGAATTTATCGCTGTCTTCGAGCATTTTCTTATTCAATTTTACAATAGAGCCATCATCTTCAATTTCATGGATGAAAACAGAGATTCTGCCCCCATTTTGCCTATTTGAGGAATAGCCGACACAAAGATTTGGAGAAAGACTTAGGATTAATTTATCCTTAATATTATCAGCAAGGACAAACCTTTTGTTTGTGCGGTTAACCATAAAATGGTAATCTATTTTCGCCCAATCGTCATTGCCCTCCACCAACAAATGGAAATTTACGGTCTGCTTCAAAAGCTTATAAGCAGTAAAGCCGTTTGGCAAAGTTTTCTCGGGCGAATATAGATCCTTTGCAAAAGTTAAGTTCTCGTAAGTTTCTTTAACAAAAAGATCGTTTATGGTTTTTGTCCTGCAGAGGAGTTTGTAAGTCAATTGCAAAAAACTAATATCCTGAAAGATTTTTGCTTTCTCGTTGATGTTGTCAGCAGTTTCGATTTCCCTTATATATTTGAAAAGCAAATCGTCATCCTTGCTTGTTTGTGTTTCTGTATTTTGCGTATACTGATTTTTCTCAAAGAAGATGTTATGTGCTTCTTTTCTTCTGAAATTGAGCTCTTTGTCACATATTTGCAATGCATTCGGATATTTATCAACGGAGTTATTTATCCACTGTTTAATTAAGCATTGTGGAAAGGAGTGATTTGCTTTTGTATTTCTTCTCATATTCTGAAATATAGTTGTAATGCAGAAATTTCCGCGGCTCGGCTCCAGCATCCGGGGTTTTAGGGGCAGAGCCCCTAGGAGAGGGGGTGTCCGGAAGACGGTTTGGACGCGGATTGGAAAGGAGATCCCCGCCTGCGCGGGGATGACGAGACAAAGTCGCGGGGATGACAGTCTGCGGAACCCGCGGACAAAGCGGCTGCAGGCAGGGGGAGGCTTCCCCCAACTGGATCCTGCTCCTACGAACCTAACT
>DBXD01000062.1:10246-19715 GCA_002309425.1 Cyanobacteria bacterium UBA1221 | reverse complement strand
ATAATTTGGTGGACTGAAGTCCACCCTACCGACTACAAGCTTGCATGCTTATATGTCGGTAATTTTTTCAAGCTTATCTATTTCTTCATTAATTTTATTAGCAATTAAATCAAATATTTTTTCTGTTGGAATAGGCGTGGCATAAATATAGGGTAACTTAAAGCCTATTTTTTCCACATTATCATACAATTTCTGTTTTTCCTTTTGACGTTTTTCCTCATAATCCATAGCGCGTTTGTTCACACAATAGTTACCAGCTAAACCGTCGACCTGAAGGCTAAAAGAACCATAGTCAATATTTCCGTCTTTAACAAGTGGCAATATTGGCACAGAAAATTTTGCAAACACATCAGCGCTGGCTGTAGAACCTATTCCCAGATTTGTTTCATTTTTTGCACCGGCATAAACCGTTAAATTTTCCGTATTTATTTTAGCTTTTTGCATAGCCGCAAGATATTTATCAGCAGCGGCTTTTCTTGTCGGGGATAAGTTTTCATAGTCTATTAATTTTTTTACATTAATTTCTTTTTGGCACAAACTACTTATTTCTTCTAACTCAGAATCGTCTAATAAACTGCGATATTGTTTTCCTATTTCAATATTTCCGAAAGATTGATTTCTATTAATCTTTTTAGAATTATTCTGATTGTAATAGTTGCTGTAACTTGAATTAATACTTTGTACTTTCATTTTTTCTCCTTAACTTCTTGCCTATTATATTAAATACCCTAAAAATATTTTTTGCCATTTGCCTTCTTTTTTACAAAAATTAATAAACGTCTTTATTTATTCGGAGTCTACCCTGCAAATCTATTGGTTGAAACTTTTCCTTGATTTACTGATGTATTCCGCAAGTTCGTCTGTATTTACATCTATCATTTGGCCAAGCTCATTTTCTGCAGAACTCATTATTTTATCTAATTCATCAAAATATTTATATTCATATTTCTTATCTGTTATCTGGAAATCAAAACATATTTTTTCAATATTCTTAATATAGGGATCTAATTGAGGTAATTGTTTCTGAAGGTTTTTTGCAGCATAATCAAAAAGATTGTATATAAAATTCCTGTTAGACTTATTTAAATCAACATTATTATTAGTAAAGGACTTTAAAGTTTGAATATTTTTATCACATGAATCGCCATTAATACCCCATCTGATTTTGCGACCTGTTGCCAGTTCGAGGATGTCTTTTGTCGGGTATAATGTTCCAAAACTGATACTGTTGTTTATCATAAAAAACTCCTATATTTTTTTATTTGGCTTCTTTTTTAGTTTAAAATTTACACATCAATATAAAATTGGTGAAGCCTGAAATTTGCAGAAAATTTCTGAAAATATTACAATATTGTTACATTTAAACTGCTAAAAATAATTATTAATAATTTTCAATAAAGCATAATAACTTTAGAAAGAATTCTGTCAGAATTCTACTATTTGTACTCAAATTTTGTTGGATTTAATAACTAACTTACGAACTGAGCAGTTTTAGATTTAATGTATTTCCGGTTTTGACATACGGAGTATATACAATTATAATATGTAAATAAGAAGACTGACTAAGTTTTAAAAGGGGACAAAATAAGTTAAATGACAATAGTAGGATTTGATTATAAAGCATTTGCGGAAGATTTGGCGTCACAGGCCGGACAGCTTGTTCCCGCAGATTTTAAGCAAAATGAAAAAGAGTATGTAACAACTACTCTGTTAAATTTTGCTACAATGGCCGGCGAAGCTTTATATCAGGATCAGGATAATCTTGGTTTTAGTGCCGAGCAGGCTGCAATGATTACGCAAATTATTGCAGAATGGGCATTCCATAAGTCTGTTGTCCTTATTCGTTCGGGAATCCCTCAGCAATATTGGAATTCCATAATACAAAAAATTCTTGTAACTATATTTGAAGTTGCAAAACAGGCATTTAAACAAAATTTACCTCAGGAACAAATTTTACAATTAATTGAACATCACGTTCAAGAGGTTTATCAAGAAAGTGTAGAAAAACTTTATAATAAGAATTTGATTAAAGAGGAAATAAAGGATACTGCTTTAAGACAAGCTAATATTGATGTAATGGCAGAAACTGCTAGCTTTGCTGTAGCCAATAACAATAAAACAAAGTTACTTAATCATCAAGATAATAAAGAAGACAAGATTATAAATATTCTATCCTATATAACTATTGCTGTATTAACTGTTTTTGTGTGTGTATTAATTGTTTTTCTTATCTTCTTAATGGTAAAATACACGGCAAAAACAACTTATCCTTTTATTTCGTCCTTTTTAAGTTCAGTATTTTCGATAGCAGGTGCTCGAAATATAACTATATTTATTGTAATATTCGCTATAGCATTTATTATCACGTGGAAAAAGGTTATTGACAAAGATGTAAAAGAGCAGTTGAAAAAATTGGAAGATATTAAACGTCTAATGAGCGATTTAGTTAATCCAGATAGAATGTATGAGCGTTTAGGGGTTGATGTATTATCTTTGCAATTGGGACAAGATTTACTAGGTATTGCTGACCTTGACCACGAGGGACAATTACTTGCAAAAATAGCCGCATTAAGGCAAAGATTAACAGATAATTTAGGATATATTATGCCTAATATAAGAATTACAGACTCATCAGAATTGAAGGGAAATGAATACTCAATATCTATTCGTAATAATGTTGTAGATACCGGTTTTGTTTATCCTGATAAGTATATGGTAATTGCTGACCAATGGGAAGCAACAGGAAAGTCGATACCTGAAAATGTTATTTTAGCAGAAGACCCTATACACAAGGTTAAAGCATACTGGGTAGATGAAGATGTTGCAAGAGAAGCTGAAAATGTTAAAGCCGTTGCTTCTGACGATATCATTATTCAACATTTACAAGAGGTTTTAATTCAACAAGTTGATAAAATTCTATCTGAAAAAGATATTAGAAAGTATTTAGATAAGGCAAAAGAGGATAATGCTGTTTCTGAGGATAGTCTATTGGCTAAACTAAGTTATGGGGATATCAGGCAAGTGTTTGTTAATTTAATTAAAGAAAAAGTTTCTGTTGTAGATATTACTTTATTGTTATCAAGATTAGATAACTATTCAAGATATCATAGAGAACCGGATATTCTTTCCGAGATAATAAGAAAAGACTTCTCAAGACAAATATCTTTAGCACATTGTGATGATGATAAAAAAATATATGCAATAGATTTATCACAAGAATTAACAATCAAATTGTCAAAATGTGTTGAGATACAGAAAGAACTCAATAAAACAAAGTTATTATTAGATGTGCAGTATGAGCACGATTTAGTTGAGAATTTTGCGATAAAACTTATGGAAACTAATAAGAAAATTAGTACTCAGCCGATATTGCTTTGTGATGAAAAACTAAGACTGGCATTATATAGACTCCTTGTAAAACATATCCCTACAGTTGTTGTATTAGCAAATAATGAAATAGAACAAGATATTAAGCTGGAAATTGTTGATACTATGCAATAATATATTAGCGAATTGTTACGGCCGGCAGGGCAGAGTTCAGTTTGCCGAAAGAATGCTGTTGGGAAACCCCATATTAAATTCTACTAAAAAACTCCCTTCTAGGGAGTTTTTAGTTTCATGAATGTCCGGCAAAGTTTCTATGCATTTATACCCTGGAATATTTGGATTAAATCAGAGATTGCCTGCTGGCTGTTTCCGGTAAGAACCTGTTCCACATCGTCATAATTATTTTCAGCAAGCCATCCTCCGACCTGTTCCCTTAATGATTCCATTAACGCATAATTACAAGCATCTGTATTTACAAGGTCAATTGTTTTGTTGTCGGCCTTAAAGTTTTCAATGACTCCATCGCCAAACCCTGTAAGATTTGCTCCGGTTATTTCATAGAAGTCAAGCAGTTCAATAAACCCGCCGTTTTTACTGTCATAAATTATTAATCCGAAATCGTTATCTATATAATTATCATCTTGGATTTTAGAGAAATTTGCCATATAAACGATATTAGATTCTTTTAACGAAGAAACTTTTAACGTGTCATAACCGGAGGTATCCTTTATCCGAATAACGTTACCTTCCATTAAACCAAGACTATAAGTTAATTTATCTATTGTATATGCATCATCACCCGATTGGTCATTTATAGAAATGAAAGATTTATTTTTGGATATTTTATAAGTATCGTTCCCTTCAGCATCTTGTACGGAGATATTTCCCAGCACTTTTTTAAATGAGTAACTGTCGTCGCCGTTTGCATCTGTTATTCCTAAAAATAGTGATGAATTTGAAACACTATACTTGTCTTTTCCCGCACCTGTACTTGCTATTGTCAGACTCGGCAGGGTATACATTAATGCCAGTTGGTCCGCTATAGTGGCATTTCCGGACATCATTCTGTCATAGAAAGCCTTTATATCAAAATAATTGCCGGAGTTTTTAATATTAAATTTATTATCTCCGCCTGCATCAGTAATAGCAGCCCCAAGCACAAAGAGTTCACCATTTGCCATATTACCTATATTATAGGTGTCGTTGCTTGTCGTGCTGGTATCATTAATTTTGGTAATATAGACTGATGGTATTGTTAATTCAATCGGTTCTCCCGCGATTTCCTGGTTTATTTTAATTGTGTCACCTTTTAAATTATAAACATCTTCCCCGTCTGAATCATATATAGTTGAATTAAATGCGTGTGTTATATTATATTTATCGTTGCCGCTATCGTCATAAATTTGTGTTTTTATATTAATTGAGGCAAGTTGTTCTTCGTTTTCAAAGTTTATTTTCTTACCATTTATGGTTGGTGCTTTAAGATTATAGGTATCATTTCCGGACTTGTCATTAATTCTTATACCTGATGTTGATTGCAGGTTATAAGTATCATTTCCGCCAAAATCTACTATCGAACGGCTTTCGGTATCATCCCCCGCATATTCGTTAGCAACAAATTTTAAGTTATATGTATCCTTTTCTTCACCTCTGTCAGTAATATGGATATTATTAACAAAAACCGGATTTGTTGAATCGTAAGTCCCGTAAAAATTATAAGTATCTTTTCCTGATAAATCATCGATGTCTAAAGATGTAGCGGATGTGGTCGTATATTTGTCGTTCCCTCCGTTATCCGTCAGGTATAACTTATTTACTCCGCTCATTGTGTAATTGTCGTTGCCGTCTTTATCCAAAACTCGCATATTTTGAACATCGGTAAAAGTATATTTGTCTTTACCTTCATCATCGGTCAGAGAATAATTGCCATCGTCTGAGAGTGCGGAATAAACGACATTTGTCCATTCATATGTATCGTTACCTTTATTATCCCCTATCAAAAGTTTGGTATAATCGGTCGGAGTACAATTTGTAACTACATATTTATCCTTGCCTGCATAATCCGTTATTTCAACAGAGTTTCCGTCTCCGATATCTGAAATTTCCCAAGAGTCTTTCCCGTCTTGGTCAACAGAAATAACCGTTGCCTGTGTAAAATGATATTTGTCGTTACCTTTGTAGTCATTTATTCTTTTATCGGCAAGTTCACTTGAATCGTTTGCTAAAACGAGATATTCATCTTTGCCGTTATAATCATCTATCGAAAAAGAAGCATTTGATTCAATGTCGTAAATATCATTACCCGAGTAGTCTGTTGCATATAAGCGAGCGTTTGTTCCTAAAGCAGTATATTGATCATTACCGGAATAATCGTATGTGTATAGTATTCCGCCGTTTCCAACTAAATAATTATCAACTAAATATTGGTCATTACCTGACAAATCAACGATTGAATCCCTTTTATTAGAGTGTCTGCTGAGATACTCATCATTACCCTTTTCGTCATAGACATGATACGTATAGTTATCGGTAAATGCAAAAATATCTTTGCCTGTTGTACCTAATAAATAATTAGTCCAATAATCATTTTCAACTTCGTACAGACCATACAGTCCGTAGACACTTTCTTCCGTATTCGGGGTTATTGGATTCAAACTGCCATTTACCCAGCTTATGCCAAAACCTGCCTGATAAGATTTATATTTAACACGGTAATCAGCACTTGAATCAACAAAGAAGTTTTTTATTGTGGTGGTTATTTTTTTAGTTTTGCCGTTATCTTTTGTGAACAGGGTTATCATAACAAGGTCATCCCCTTTTTTTACGGCAACATTGTAGTATCTTGATTTATCATAACCATTTATTGCCTGACCGTTGTCTCCAACAAAACCTCCGTTAAAACTTATTTCTACACCATTGTTTACAAATTCATAAGTCTTATTTTTTGAATTCGGGTTAATTGTAATCGTTTGACTTTCCGTAATTTGTTCTGTGGTTGCCATAATACGCTCCTTTTACTACTCTGTTCTGACGTGGTAAATATAATAAAATACCGTTCGTATTATAGCATAATTTATTACCTTAGTCGATAAAGTGCTAATCAATAAGGGTCTTATTGCTTGTTGTCTTTAATACTATATTACTCCCATTTTAGTACACTGTAACCGGTGAACTCTTTTTCAAAAGCTTCTTTTGAAACTCTGTAAGTTGGCGGGAATGAATCCTCTATTAATTCAAACTTATCCTTGTATTTGTCTGATAAATTTGATTCTTGTATAAGTAAATGTGTATCATCGCTTCCGACTACACTAAATGCGTGGTTGCTATTACCCAGTATTATAGCGGCATTTTTCTTTTTACTTATTTCTAAAAGTTCATTAAAGCCATTCAGGCATAGTTCGCCATTTCCCATATCATAAGCTTGTGTATGTTGTATACCCATATCCGGATTGCTGTATATCGGACCCTTTAATCCGGTAACAATTTCAAATAATCTGAAGTTATAGTTCCCGTCGGAATAATGCTCTTTGTTTTCATCAAGTTTCCCTCCCGATTTGTCCTGCAAATATCTGTCTATGGCTAGTGCATATGCAGCAACATCCCCTTCTCCGCTGGCTAAGCCGTCTGTTTCGCTTTGGGCGTCAAGGACTTCTTTTTCCGTTAAAATATATATTCCGTCACCGTTTGGTTTGGGTAAACGGTTATCTTCAGCCTCTTGCAAGTGAATTGCAAATATATGTTTTTCTTCATCTTTTAAAATGTTTCTCTCAAGGAAGGCTTTGCCGTATTCTGTTGATGCAAGAGCATTTATACCTGCAAGCAACCAGCAGTTTCCCGTTTGCTGCATCGCAGGTTTGTCGAACTTGCCATTCCCGTTGTCATTTAAAATAGCATCTTCTTTTTGCAATGTAGAATTATCTTTTTTGCTTGGTTCCCCCTTAAGTTTGCTTAACAAAGCGTCCAGTCTTCTGTTTTCTATTATTAATGATTGAAAAGGCGATTGTGCAGGTTTGTCTGTCGTTAATTCTTCACCTGTTTCAAGAGCATCGGAATACCTTTTATCTATGCCTTCCTGCATTTTATCCCGAGTATCTTTTTCCATTATCCCTTTGACTTTTTGAGATTCTCTGTATTCGTGCATAAGTTTCACATATTGCTTAATTACCTGATTAGAATCAACGTACGGTGATTCGTGTTTTACAAATTCTCCGTTGTAATCCGTGTAACCATATTCAACCTCGAGTTCTTGTTTATCGAGTTTGCTTGTATCAATCCCGTGTTCCTTGCACCATTTTTGCAAAACTTTTCTGACATGTTTGCAGTCCCTCATTATTTCATCCGTATTTCTGGGATGGTAGTAGCTATCTGTTTCTGTATTTTTAAAATAAGGATTTGTCAAACTTCTGACAAAAGTGTCCCCATCACTGCCTGTGCGACCTTCAAAAATTAAATCTTCAATATTATCCGTATTTATTTTTTTTATTGCCTTGGTGTATTTGTCTTTATCGTATGTGTTATACTCAGCATCCATATTTAAGCTTTGTGTGCTGTTTATAATATCTTCAATCACTTCTCTTTTTTTATACCAACCTTCGAATTGTGACTTGATGTCATCTCCAAGTTCTGTCCAATACGCCGCAATTTCACTGCCGGTGAGTTTGTTATCCGTTTTTTCTTTTCCGTTTTCGTCATATTTATCGGATTCATAGAATGCCCTGAAAATGGAAAACTTAATGCTTTCCGGTGCCTGCTTTTCAAAGGCTCTCATTGTTTCATATGTAATAACTTTTATATCTCCGCCGATTTTATCCATAGGGTTTTCTTTCTATTATTTCTTGGTTTCCAATATCAAAGTGTTCAGTCGTAATATTCCTCGTCTTAGTACTAAATACTTCAATCTCTTACATTTATTTAAAAAATTTTGAGCCCTCTAAAATGCTTTTTTATGGAAAAATTTAATAAAATTTTACAAAGTTTGTATTTTTGATTTATTTAAAGATTAATATTGTAGCGGGAATATTTTGGTGTTATTTATACTTATAAAATATAAAATTTAAGGAGCTGGTATATGCAAAAAATTGAAATCGGCAGGACTTATCGCCATTATAAAGGTAATTTGTACAAGGTAATAGGATTTGCAAAACACTCGGAAACATTAGAGGATATGATTATTTATCAACCGCTTAAAACAGGGGATAATTGGGTCAGACCATATAAGATGTGGAATGAAGTTGTAGATGAAAAAGGCACTTTAAGGTTTACTCTTATTGATTAGAATTTTTCTCATCGTGCCTTTCGTAGTTTACTAAAATAATGTAAATATTTGTTACAAACAAAGTCCGAAATTTTAAAGTTTTAGACAAATTAGCCGTAATAACAGAATAATAGGACTATACGCATTTAAAAACAAACTGAAAGGAACGAGTAAGTACAATGGGATTAGCTGCAACACAAGCCAGATTTCTCGCAATTACTTCACGAAAGGCAAACTGTGAATTTCGTACGATGGAGCTTGCCCAGCAAAAGCTGTCCCTTTCCCGTCAGATGGAAGATGCTACGATAGACTATAATAATGCTCTGGAAGCATCAAAGATTATTTGGGATGTGGATGGTTCAGGACAATACAGATATAATTTATCATACGATATAATGATGCAGCCGTCTGATTTGAATCAATATTTACCGTATTTGGTATCCCGACAGGATGGTAAAATTGCGGTGGATGAGAAAATGAGAGAAGCTCTGAACAATGTTGTTCGGGATGACGGCGGTGTATATTATACTGATAGCAGCGGTGTAACTTCTATTATGTATTACGGTGATCCGGGTTATGAAGTTGCAAAACAGCAGGCATTTAACAATTTTATAGACGGTTTAATTGCAAATCGTGCAATACCGAGTTCTATAGGTACAGCACTTGCCACTTTTTCCGATATACCGGATAATTACGCATATGTACCGAATGCCGGTATCGGCGGCGAGTTGTTTGGCAGAGAAACTGCAAATATGATGACTTTTGGCTCAATGATGACTTATATTAATAACCTTGTTTCGATGGGAGCAAATGGTGAATTTTATCCGGATAGCGACGAACTGCGTTTAGCACAATCACTGATTTTTGGATTTGGACCTGCCGGGAGTC
>DBXD01000062.1:0-10200 GCA_002309425.1 Cyanobacteria bacterium UBA1221 | reverse complement strand
ATCCTGAGAATTACCTTTTACAGGGGTGGACCAGACACTATGGTGTAACTAATTTACATATGAATAGCGGGTATCTGCCATCAGGCGGTGCATCCTCAAGTTTAAGTTCCGGTAATGACTACGCATTTAATCTTGCAGAACTGTTATCTAATAATGTTACTTTAACGTATTTAACAGATACCGGATCAAATAGTACTAGCGGTAGCGGTACTGCTACTACCAGCAACCAAATATATACATTGGCTCATAATACAATAAATGCAATATCCAGTTATATAAATAACGGAGGATATGAAAATATTGCGACTCTGGATGTAAGGGAATGGTTCGAAAAAGTTAATAATATAAGTTGGTTAGGTGCTGATAATGATGGTGGAACTCTTGATGAATATGATGCCTTGGTAGCCAAGGCGGAAAACGCAACGCATAAAAACGAAGGAGATCATGATGCGGATGATCCATCTCCGTTGGTACTTACATTAGTAAACTTTATAGACGGTTTGGCAAAGAGTATGTATAACCTCTTTATACCGGACACCGATAGCGGAACGGCCGGAGTACAGGCTTCACCGCATGATATGGCTGCTTTTAGTCATGCCTTTGCTAATTTGCTCAGAAGATTAGACCCCGGAACCAATGAAGATGATTCTAACCATGTAGAAGTTATAGCAGACGGTTCTTGGGATTCTGTTACCCTTGAGAACCAGAACAAGGCACAGGAATACGCAAACAGTTATAACTGTTGGGTCAGATATTATGGCGCTTATGGTTTAAGTCTGTCGAATTTGGCGGAAGCTTTCCTTACGGAATTTCTTGATGGTATGGATGACTATTCAAATAATTGTGCAATAGCCCGAAAAGCTACGGAGTCATCATATATTACTGACAATCTGAATTACTTATATACCATAAATCTGCCTGAGAGCGAAGATACGCTGCAGCCGTGTTGGCAAGCAGAATTTTACAGTATTATATTTAACAATATTTGTGCCTCAGGCTGGTACGAAAATCAAAGACTAAACGATAATGCGTACCTGAACAATGCAATTAAAAACGGACAACTTTTTATAACCTCTTTGAATGAGCAGGATAACAACTATTACCAGACAAGGTATGCGCAGGTTCATGGCGGGCACATTATTGAAGAAACCGATGAAGATGCGGTGGCTCAGGCAGAACGTGAATATACTTATGTAAAGAACAGAATAAATTATAAAGAACAACGTATTGAAATTGAAACTAAATCTGTCGATGCGGAATTACTTTCTTTAAATACTGAGTATGAAACCGTAAAGAATTTGATTTCAAAGAATATTGATAATACTTTTAAACAGTTTCAATCTTAATAATTAATTAACCGTTCATTCGGCCTCAATATTACACTTTATTAAGATTTATTATGATATTTTGAAAAATTTAATGATAGATGTTATAATATACATGCTATTTATATTTCGGCTAGTGTAAATCTTAACAGGGGGGGAATGAAATCACTTCCTGTTTTTTTTGTCCGTTGGAAGAGAATTTTGTATGGTGTAATTATTTTATTTATTTTGATTACAATAGCTTAAAATTAATTATTTCTTAATGTTTTATATGGTTTAACCCACTTGATTAAGGTTTATGTTGGTGTTATAAAGAACATGTATATAAGATTTACAAAATAAGAAGGAGTAAAAACTTATGGTAAATGTAGCTATTAACGGCTTTGGCAGAATTGGCAGAAATACATTAAGAGCCGCTATCAGAGAAGGTATTTTTGACAAAATTAATTATGTTGCAATCAATGACCCCGGTCTAAAACCTGAAGATGCAGCAAGACTTTTCAAATATGACTCTGTTATGGGCAAATTTGACGGTACTGTTGAAGCATATGATGAAGGTATCATTGTAAACGGCAAAAAGATTAAATTCTATGCAGAAAAAGACCCTGCAGCTCTTCCTTGGAAGGACTTGGGTGTTGAAGTTGTAGTTGAATCAACAGGTTTCTTCACAGACGGAGAAAAGGCAAAAGCTCACATTGCAGCAGGTGCTAAGAAGGTTATTATTTCCGCTCCTGCAACAAACGAAGATATTACAATTGTTTTGGGTGTAAATGACAAAATGTATGACCCTGCAAAACACAATGTAATTTCTATGGCTTCTTGCACAACAAACTGCCTGGCTCCAGTAGCTAAGGTTATCGATGAAAAATTCGGTATAGTTAAAGGCTTGATGACAACTGTTCACTCATATACAGGTGACCAGAGAATTTTGGATGCGGGTCATAAAGATCCTCGTCGTGCAAGAGCTGGTGCTCTTAACATTTGTCCTACAAAAACAGGTGCTGCTAAGGCTGTTGCACTTGTATTACCTCAATTAAAGGGTAAATTGGACGGTTTTGCAATGAGAGTTCCTACTCCGGACGTATCTTTGGTTGACGTTGTATTTGAGTTGGCTAAAGACGTTACGGTAGAAGAAGTAAACGCAGCTTTAAAAGCAGGTGCTGACGGACACGTTCTTTGCTATACAGAAGAACCGTTAGTATCTTCAGATTATGTTGGTACTTCTCAATCTTCAACAGTTGATGCTTTATTAACTCGTGTAATGGGTGGCAACCAAGTTAAGATTATTTCTTGGTACGATAACGAAATGGGTTATTCTACAAGATTGGCAGAAACAACATTGATGGTTGCTTCTAAGCTGTAAATCTGATTTTTACAAGAATGAGCGTAACTTTTAGGTTACGCTCATTTTTTTATTCATTTTACTAGCAAATTTTTTTGTTTTCTTGTTTTATAATTGAATATGAGTATTTGGGAGGAAATGTATGCCAATACCAAAAATTTGTCCATTTATTGCGGCGCTGAAAGCTAATCCTGATTTGATTGTACTCAAAGCAGTGGAACCTGATTATAAATCAATGGATGAAGTTTTAAAATCAAAACCTATAGGTGTGGATGCCGCAACAGATGCATGGTGGCGTGCAGAGTATAGAGAAGCAAAAGAAATTGAAGAGGCAATAAGAAATGGTACATGGGAACCGCCTAAACCGATTTACCGTGAAGATGGCAGCCTCAATATGGATATTTTCCACCCGAAATGGGATCCGTATGGAGATGACGGGTTAATCTGATATAGATATATTTACGATAAAACCCGAAAAATTTACCTTATAAGTGTGGGGAAGATTGCAGTCTGTCAATTAATGCCTATTTTAATTTGCGCTGTGTCAATACAAACCTAATGTCTTATTGTCCCATCGTTGTATTATCTTTTAATCATATTTTTTAACATTTGTAACAACTTGGCTTTAAAGGTTAAAGTTTTTCATGAACCTTGCCGATATGTTATTTGTAATCAGAAAATAATAAAAGGAGTTAGGTAAATGTTAAAAAAGATTGTTTCACCCTCGTCAAATAGATCTGACAGTGTGGATTTTATATTAAGAGGGGCGAGAAAACGCCGTGCTATGGCGATAATGTCAGCTCGGAGTATCAGTTCCGAGTCAGGAATTAAAACAACTTTTGCTGTTGTTAAGTAAAAAGTTGTTGATTAACTCGCTGAGAGTATATTAATAATAAGAAGAGAGCATAAATATAACCGGTTGAATACAACCGGTTTTTATTTTTTTGAACATTTTTATGCTACTATCGTTGTATTATTACAGGAGTAACTATGAAAAAAATCGGATTAATTTTGTTTTTGATAATATCTGTTGGTACTGCGGCTCTTGCAGAGAGTGAGTTTTATAAGTCAGCCTCAAGATATAACAGATTTCAGCCCGATAGGTCTGCTTTTTCAAGTTGTGACCCTTTTGTTGCAAAATTTGACGGGTATTATTACTATATGGTAGTTGATGAGGGTACACCGTATACTCATCACAGTATTCTTGGCTGCAAATGGCCTAAGGAGGCACTGTTTAATCCGCTCAGAGAGCTTGATAAAGATGGGGATAAAAAAATCAGCAAAGAGGAGTTGGTAAGTGCAAACATTCGTTTTGTAAAATTGGATATAGGCAGACGCCTGGAGGTAAATAATAAAAATAAAGATTATGATATTGATAACATAGTTTATATCGATTTAAAATCATTGAGAGTGGGTTCTCCAAGTGTTCCGATGGGGTCTTTTGATATTTATACGTGCCCGAACAGAAAACCATACAAAAAAATTATCGGAAAGACTTTTGCGCTCCATCCGCATTCTGCCAAAAGGATGATTGAATACTAATCAACTTTTCCTCTCAACTGACCGCAGGCAGCATCAATGTCGGCACCTCTTTCTAGTCTTACCGTTACCTTTTTACCCGAATGTTCAAGCAGATATTTGAATTTCATTATGGAATTGTTTGACGGTTTTTGGTAATCATTTTTCTCTGTCGGGTTATACGGAATAAGGTTGATATTACATTTTACATCATGTAAATACAGTGCAAGTTCTTTTGCGCTTTCAACAGTGTCGTTGAGGTCTTTTATCAGTAAATATTCTATTGTAATTCTCCGCCCTGTTTTTTCCACGTAATTAAGCATTGCTTTTTTTAACTCGTCCATGGGGTATTTGTTTTCTATTTGCATCAAATTTTTTCTTATATCGTGGTTTGGCGCATGCAAAGATATTGCAAGCGTTGATTGCATGTCCAAATCCGCAAGTTTATTAATTTGCGGGACAATTCCGCTTGTGGAAACGGTCAGCCTTCTTGCACCGATTTGGAAGTCTTCATTGAAAATTTCCATAGCCTTTAATACGTTATCCAGGTTTAATAGCGGTTCTCCCTGCCCCATAAAAACAACATTAGTAACTTTTAAACCTGTATCTCGCTGAATTGTCAGTACCTGCTCAATAATTTCTTTATATGTCAAATTCCTGATAAAGCCTCTTTTGCCTGTTGCGCAAAATGAGCAGTTTACTGCACAGCCGACTTGAGAACTGACGCAGGCGGTGAGGTTTGCACGATTATCAAACCTCATAAGAACAGTTTCCACACATTCTTTGTCGGGATATTCGAGAAGGTATTTTATAGTACCGTCAGAGCTGACTTGTTTAACTTTTATTTTTACATCAGAAATTTTTGCAACCGATTTTAATTCTTCTCTGAATTTTACTGACAAATCCGTCATTTCATCTATTGAGGAAACAGATTTCAGATATATCCAGTTGTGAATTTGACGGGCACGAAATTTTGATGCCTTTAATTCATCCGTAATTAATTCTATTTCTGCCTGTGTAAGACCTGATAAAGTTTTCATAATACGATTATTGCACACTGAAATTTTTTAAACAATATTCTTGTGCAGATTTATGATTTTATTTGTATAGAATGCTACTATTTCCAGCATTGAATGAAGCATAAGCGTAATCGGTTCAATTTCGCTTTTCCATTCACTGTATCCGCAGGATTTAGGCAGCAGAGTGAGCGGATTATCGGGAAAATCTCTGCATATTTGCGGTCTGTTTTCGTAATCAGAACAACGATTATCTTTTGTAAGTTTCGGGCAATGGTAAAAATAAACCTTGTCCTCTTTGTTTTCTTCCAGCAATTCTATGTATTCCGGATACACTGCTCTTGCTTCTTCTTTTGATGTATATGGAATAAAAATACTAAGGAACTGGTTTGCAAAATTGTCCCCGTTTTGGGCTTTTATCTTTAATTCTTCCGGTGAAAATTCGCTGCAGGCAAGGTTACAGCATGTGGCACATCCGACACACTTGAATTTTACCCTGTAAGCAAGAATTTCATTGAGTTTTCTGTATATTTCTTTTGAAATATCTTCGTTTAAAAGTTTAACGACCTGCTCTTGCCATATATAACCTTCAGAACCTTTAACATACGTATCTAAAATATCACCCGAAAAATCTTTTGGCTTTATTTCTTCAATGCGTTTGTTAATTTCTTCTAAAGAAGTTGCAAAGATTTCTCTGTATTTTTTTTTCAAATTTGTTATTGAATTATTTAAATCAGTCATAACAAAATTGTATCACAAAACAGTGTTTATATTAGGTGAAAATTTGTATTAGGCTTTTTTATCTTTTCTGTATTCTTCGACTGCAAGAATTGCGCATATTATCAAGCATGTGATACCTGAAATTAACCAGAAATAAATAGCTCCATCCCAGTTTTGCTGACCGTTTTGGCCTAACTTATCAACCAAAAAGCCTGTACCTGTAGCTGATAAAAATGCTCCGACATATCCGAAGGTACCCGTAAAACCAGTTGCGGCAGAGGCAACTTTTTTGGAGCTGGATTCAACGGCACATAATCCGCCAATCATCATTTGAGGCCCATATGTAAAAGCACCCAATAAACCAATAATGACATAATCTAAGGAGCTGATTGTATTAAATTTTAAAGCCAAGATTGCACAAATTACGCCGGCCAAATATAGAAGATTAACAGGTGCACGTTTACCTTTGAATAACTTATCAGAAATAATTCCTGCGCATATTGTTCCGCATATTCCAACCAATGGTAATGAGGCAAGTTTGTTGGTTGCATCGGAAAGAGTTGCACCTTTAGCATTTTGCAGATACATAATCATCCAATCCTCTGCACCAAATCTTATGATATAAACAAAAATATATGCAATAGCAAGCATCCAGATAGTTCTGTTGCAAAGTATGTATTTTTTGAAGATTTCCACATAAGTCATAGAATCTTCTGCACTTTTTTCATCTTCAGATTTAACTTTGACAGGTTCTTTACGGTATATTTCTATGTCAGGCAATCCAAGAGATTGCGGTCTGTCACGGAGTCTTTCGTACAACCACAGGGCTGTCATTATAGCTAAGATACCCGGAACCAAAAAAGCAGCTCTCCAGGCTCCTGCAATTTCATGTTGATACAAATAATCTACCAAATGTCCTGAAACAAGTACGCTTAAAAATGTGCCGGTTTGGTGCGAACATGACCACAAAGACCATTTTGTACCACGTTCGGAGTTGGAATACCAATATGTTAAACTTTTTGCAACGGCAGGAAATCCTGCAGATTGGAACCATCCGCTGACACCCCAAAGAAAAGCTAATACCCACAACAAAATAACAGCAGACACTTTATCTTGGAAACCTAAAGCCCCAACAAACATAGGAGATAATGCAAACAAAATATTTGCAAATGCTGTCATAAATAATGCGGTAGGTAAGAATTTTCTGACATCAGAGCCGTCTGCAAGAACTCCGTTAACAAATTTACCAATACCGTATGTCAAATACAAGGAACTGCCCAATAATCCTAATTCTGTTGCACTGTACCCAAATTCATTCATTATTCCGGGTAAGGCAACTGCAATATTTTTCTTGCATAAATAAAATACAGTATAACCTATAAAGCAGGCGTAGAAAATTCTTAAACGCCAATGCTTATACATTGAATTAACTTTTTCTTCATCTTTAATTTCTTCCGCAATCGGGGGTTCTTTATAAAATTCCCCTAATTTTTTTAGCATAACTTATTTTTCTCCCATTATTTATTCTTAATAACCTGTATATTCCTGGTTTCCGTAATTTCTTGTCTGGCATCCTTTATAAGCTCTTTTTTATCTTCATCCAAACGTCCTCCGCCTACAAGACGGTCAACAAAACCTGTATTGATTTTAACAGCTTTTTCAAATGCTCCCACTTCTTCCAGTACATCTTTTATCTGGTTAAAATCATATCCGAAACTTTGTTTAGAGTTATAAACCAATGTTTCCCCGCTGGGAGAAACAATAGGGCCTCCGCCCTGTTCAAAATACAGTTTAAATACGGATTTTAAATCCTGCAATTCGGACTGTAATGTATTTACAGTCTGTTGTATTCTTAAATATCTTTCAAACAAATATTCAATGTTATCCAGTTGCTTGCTTTCCCAGTCATATTTTTGAAGATAAAGTTTTTTTAATTTTGGGTATGCAAGTGCAAGCCCCATAGTGTCTGCCATTGCTCTGTGGTGATTGTTTAATTCGACATCAAATTTTTCGGTTAATGCTTCAAGGCCGTGTGATTCCAGCTCGGGATATATTTCCTTAAACATCTGTTGAGAGTCAATTCTGGTATTTTCAATTTCTTTGCCTAAAACTCTTTTGCTTGCTTCATTCAAAAAAGAATAATCAAAGATTGCATTGTGAGCGACAATAGGGTAATCTTTAATAAAATCCATAATCCTGGGCATGACTTCAGCTTCAGTCGGAGCATCCTTTACCATATCTGCCGTAATTCCGTGAATTGCAATGCTGGATTTTCTTATATGCTGCTCAGGATTAATCAGTGTCTGAAATTCGTCCTTTATCTTTCCGTTTTCCAGCCTGACAGCAGCAAACTCAACCATTCTTTCCTTAGTGTAATCTAATCCTGTTGTTTCGGTATCCAATACAATTTCTATAATTTTTTTTCGTGCCATCTCTATATCCTATTGTCTCCTAACCTGATAATAGCACAAAAATAAAAACTATGGTATAATTCGTTCAGGAAAGTTAACAAAGGAGTTTAAATATGGTTACAGCAGTAGAAATTAATGACAATCAATTTGAGCAGGAAGTATTGAAATGTGATAAGCCTGTTGTAGTCGATTTTTGGGCACCTTGGTGCGGTCCATGTCGTAAACTAGGTGCTGTTCTTGATGAGATAGCCGAAGAATTCGGGAATAAGGTAAAGTTTGTTAAGATGAATACAGACAGTAATATAGATACGGCAAAAGATTATGCAATAAGCGGTTTGCCGAGCTTAATGGTGTTTAAAGAAGGAAAAGCCGTGGAAAGACTGGTCGGATTGACCTCAAAAACCGCAATTATCTCTAATATAGAAAAACATCTGTAAGATTTTATCAAAATTATAAATACTTAAAATCTCTGAAAAATCAGAGATTTTTTTTGTAACAAAAAATACATATATACTCTTTTTTTCTAAAGTTTTGGCGGAATTATGCCGACATCTAATCTGTTATACGTATAATAAAGGGTTTTTAAAATGAGATATCCCGATCCTTTTCCGGAATTGCAAAGGAAAATTAAACAGATAAAATATACAAGTCCGCACAAAAAAACAAGGGCGGAGAGAGTAGAGGAACTTTTACCGGTATATCGTGCAATGCCGGAATACAGTGACCCTGCAGCTGTTTCTGATGAGGAATTAAGGGAACATATCCTGGAAGTTATTGCAACCGGATATTCGGAATATTTTTCAAAATTACATCAAAATGAAATGGAAAGACTGGATAAACCGTATGACCCGATATGGGACAGATTTACCCCAGAGGAAATTATGGGAATGCACTATGACGGTGTTTATATTCCTCAGGATTTTCTGGAATGGGCAATGTCCCAAATAAATACTGATATTACCGCATATGAGCTGGAGGACAATCCTGAAACCGAGGAGAGTTCTGTATCGGATTTGGGTATAAATGCCACAGATATACTGAATCAGAGAGAAAAAATACAAAAATATTCCTCAAAAGTAGAAACTCAGGAAAAGGCTTTAGAAAAAGATACCAAAGATTTGGAAGCAAGGAACTCAATTCTGAAAAAGGAAGAAGAAGAATTAGCAAACGATAAAGAAAACGCAATAAAAAAAATAAATGAATATACTATTGAGCTTGACGAATTGGAACGTAAAGCTTCACGAGGCGAAAAATTATCTGATGAAGAAATTAATAAATACAACAGATTAAGCGATATGTTAGTTGCGCAGAACAAAAACTTGGTGCAAAGAGCCGCAAAGACAGAAGATGAAATGAACGAGTTGTTTAGCAGTGTAAACAAGGTTGAGCAATTCGCAAATTTAACAGATGAAATGGGCGAAAACCTATCAAATCTGAGTAAAACTTACAGTGCGCATGAAGTCGCAATAAGTCCGAATTATTATTCCGGAGAAATTGCTACAACGGGAATAATTGCAGAATATTTATATTCTGCCGGCAGTAAAAATTTGTCAAACAACTCAATAAAGGCTTCGTTTGTCTTAAATGATGTTGCGTTATCTGCAAATAACAATGTAACCAATAATTTTATTCTTAAATCAAGCACTGAAGAAATTGTAAATCAGGTTTTGGAAGTGAATGCAAGCAATGTTAAAAACGATACCGAAATTGATCAGCAAAATCAGGAAGAAAATACCGAATTAACTGAGAATGAAATTGTACAGGAAGAAAATCCAACGGCAGAATTAACAGAGGAAGAAGAACCGACTGCGGAAGTAACAGAAGAAGAACCGGTAGAAGAGGTGACCGAAGAAGAGATAGCCGAAGAA
>DBXD01000045.1 GCA_002309425.1 Cyanobacteria bacterium UBA1221 | reverse complement strand
AGTATTGTGAGGGTGAAAACCCACAAAATGCGTAAGCATTTACCTTTTTTCAGGACATTTGGGCGGAAGGTTTTTATGTCATTGCGAGGGCGAAAGCCCGAAGCAATCCAGCTTTTGCCGATTTATTAAGGTCGGAAATTGGTTGAGTATAAAAGTCAGAAATGTCCGATTTCTGTCCTCAAAATTATTTTTATCGGGTTTTGAAATGCTTTGAAATCAGTTTTAAAAATCACTTAATTAATAGCAAAAAAAAAATCAGTGGTTTTAAATTTAATATGAAACTTCACAGAGTATATTTCACAAAAAAATATGCAACCGGTTCGCTTGCCCAAAGATACGATACACTGCAGAAATACAGCAGTCAGATTTATTCAGCGGTAATGGATAAATACGATGCTACGCTAAAAAAAAATAATTGGCAATTAGGCGGCGAAGCAAATGAATTTATACCGCTTCATACATTGGAAAAAATTATAAAAAAGATATTCCCCGAAAAACTATCTTTTAAAATAAAACAGAAAAAAGACAAAGTATTTATTCGCCCATGCGCAGCCGAAACAATTAATTATTATATAAACAGCCATTTTATAATGACAAAAATAAATTTACCCGCAACAAATCGAAAATTAAACATAGATCAAGTACCTATTTTAATGCACGAAATCACACATCTTTTAGATTTTGCTCTAAATCCGATAATTCCAAAAATAGATATGAAGCTATGCAAAAAACGAATGTATGCCGATATGCAGAACTGGTATTATGAGTTATTGTATACAGATAGAGAAATACCTATTGAACAAATAGAGAATGAAATAAAAAAAATTTTAAGATATTTATCCATTAAAGATAAATTATTGGTACTAAAATATTTCAAGTTATACCTTAATAGTGAAAAAAAAGCTTATGAAGCAACTAAAATTTATTGCGATAAACTCAGAACTGAACACTGCCGTAATTTGACTTATGATGATACTTATGAAAAAAAATGTCGTATTGACGAAAAAATCAAGCTGATTAATAAAATACGCTATGAGATAATATCTGAAGGAAGAAAGTGGTATAAGCAGGTAATATGCCGTCTTAGATATCTAAATCATCATACTGATTGTGCATAATCCTCAAACCGAGTGTTATTTTACAGCATTTGTGGTGTTCGAGCGGATTTCCGTACGGCATTTATGCCGGATAGCGAACAGATTTTGTTGGCAGGTACAAAGTACCGAAAACAAAACTCTGTGAGCGTGGAGAAAAGTAGGGTGGGTAAAGCGCAAGCGTACCCACCATTATATTTTATCAATGGTGGGCATATTTCATTTTGCCCACCCTACCAACTCTTTTGTTGAGTTTATTACTTAAAAATTAATTTTATTATAGAATACATTTAATGGTTATATCTATGGAGGTAACACCTGTGTTAGAAGAATTTAAAGATTGCAAAAGATACACTATTGAAGAATTAAGAAAAAGCAATTATGAGCATATAAAAAAAATAAATTCAAATATTGTATATTTTGTTGAAGTTCCCGATAATTTTAAGGTTGAATTTTTATATGAAACAACCGCTCATAAGTTAAAACAAACAGGAAAAGGCAAAGATGAAAATGCTCTTTATGAAATAACTGATTTAGTAAATAGATATAATAATTCTGATAAAAAAATATTATATATTGGAAAAGGTGAAAGAAAAAATAATAAAGGGTATAAAAGATTTATTGATTATTTAATGTATGGAAACGGAATATCAAAACCCCATGATGGTGGTAGAAGCATTTGGCAAATTAAAAATAATCACAAATTAAATATATTTTTCATATCTTGCCAAAATGCTGCTTTTTATGAGTATCAATTAATAGAACAATATAAAAAAGAAAATCGTGGAAATAGACCATTAGCAAATAGAAATAGTGGTAACTCAAAAAGCAATTATTTAAATTGTAAAGGTTGCCCAAGATTCAATAAATGTAGTGTAAATAAGTAAATTCATATGGAATCAAGTAACCAATAAATTTAAGCACACCACTGCTCTAACCTAGTCACAACCTCGGTTTCGTGTTAGCATTGTTGAACTATAATAGCACCCGTAGGGTCAATCCTACTAACTACAACTTGTAAGTTTAGTCTGTTAAATCGATTCTTTCTAAGCCGGAGATATAATTCTTATAAACTTCCTTGTCTATTTTACGCATTATGCAATCATATTTAGCTTCTTTATATATTCGTAATATATTTGCATATTCGTGAGTAGTTATATCCCGTTTCCTGTTATATACAGGTATATCCAGAGCATCTGTATAACCGTAAGGTGTTTTAAAAATACTTTTTCCTCTTTTTTCAAATACTGTTCCGCGTATATATGTAATAGAGCCAAAAGTTTTGTCCACTTCATGTCTTAATACCAGCTCATCATTAATTCCGTTACTTTCCAGCTTGTTAATATGACTTTTAATTTTTCTTTTTGCATTTGAGTTTAAAAGAATGTCTTTAGTTCCCGGTTCAAAATATACCCTGGTACCGAAATTAATTTGATTAGCTTGCACTTTTTGAATATTCATACACGTACCCTCTTTATATATGCATATATTTAACACAAATATTCGGCAAAAATATTAATTGTTAAAATCTTTTTCTTAAATTTTTACAAATAATTCGGCAAAAAATTGCAGCTCAGTCAAAATACAGTGCGCTAAAAGGTCAGTGTAATCCGCTAAACCCCGATGAAGCAGGTCCGATAGCATATTTGCTGAGCGAATACAGAGGTGGAAAACTGAACTTAATCGGGGATTTTAAATTAGAATAATAAGATAACTCTCGAACTTCTCCAAAATTTTGCAGCACAATTTTTTGTCACAAATTATTTACTATTTTTCATCTTTAATTTCAAATAAATCAGCTTCATCACACGTGCCATAACTTGTCAATTTTCGTATTTGAGCATATTTGTGGCCATTTCGTTCTTCAATTCGAACATATTTTATATCAGCAGGATTATGATTATTAGCATTGAAAAATTGTTCTACTAATCTTTTTTCATCAGGATAACAAGGTCTAACTATTGGCATGTCTTTCATGCTTTTTTGCCATTCAGGTGTGCAGAGCTCGTATAAGTATTCCGGATCTTTTGCTGCACGTTTTATACTCTCTATTCTTGCCTCAGAATGGTCCTTGCTGCCAAGACCAAAATTGGTTGTTGAAGCTAAATCTCCTAACACAAGATAAAGTCCTTTACAAAATGTTTTATTTGACAGAATTTTGGAGCCCTCATCCGAAGAAAGATAATCAGCAACTTTTACAAAAGCATCTTTATATCTGCTTGGCATATCATAAAATTCACCTGTTGTCATATGCCTGAATGCCCACCCGAATATATTCATAGCCCCAAAGGTACTGCTCATTACAGCTTCCGCCAATACAGGTTTATCCAGCAAGTAATTCAATGTCTCAAAAGCGCATATTGCAGATGCCTGACCGCTGTACACGGCTTCCGGCCCGTACTTTGATTTTATGTATTCAAGATAGTTTCTGTCTTGGGGGTTCTTCACGGAATAAGCCATAAAAGTTCCTAATTCACCTTCAGTATAATAGTTCGGATTACCTTTTTTTACTGAATGTCCCCAGAAGTCCATCTCTTCTCGTACACATATTTCAGGTATCACGTTATCTCGCAAATAATCCAAGTAATAAGAGTCCACGATATTATAAACTTCTAACCCATTATCATATTTGCTTAATTTTGTTTTTAATTGCTGTCGTAATTCATTTACCCCATTGAAACCACTGCCGTCACCGCGAGCTTTCCTGATTTGGTTTTGGTATTTTGATATATTACTCAATTCAAGTACGTATGCGGGTATTGCATTACCAGTAAAACTTATTTCGTCAGAATAATTAATGTTTAAATTCTTTTTCACCGAATTATTCATGTAAAATTTGTTACTTCTATTTATATAATTTGTTGGTGTCGCTTGTGAAATCCTCATTACTTGCATATTTATACTCCAATCTATTTGTTATATGTTATATCAAAACCCGTAAAAAACTTTTTTGCTAACTCTTGAGTTCTGATTTTACAATTTTTTACATAACAGTGCAGATTATCGCACAGTATGTATCAATATACGCTCCGTGTGCTGCAGAATCATCCAATAAAGTTAAAACTTATCTTCTGTTTGAACTATGAGTACATCATCATGAATAAATTCATCTGCACTGTCCAATACTTTTACGATTTCGGTTTCTGACCTTAAATTACCGGGTTTATACGCTTTTAGTACGTTAAATGCTTGTTTTGCTTTCTCCGCAGTTTTAAAATTCAAATCAACAAAACTTTTCCATAATAATCCTTCACCGTCACCTAACGGCTCAACCCAGTCCATTGTGCCGCTTACAGTTTTATTATTAATCTTCAAATCGTCTATTCCATTTGTATAAACTTGTTCCGGATTGTGTTTATTAATGTATCTGCACGTAGGTATCCCCGGAATTACGTAGCCCAGATACAAATCCCAATGCCTTGTGCCGGCAAGGTCCTTTTCTGCCTGAGGTATGTCTTTTACTATATATTCAGGGAGTTTATCCTGTGATGATTTATCATAGATTAATGTTCCGAAACTCGGACGATATGTACCATTTATTGATTGAATTTGCATTATATTTCATTTCCTTTTTTGATTTTCATTATATATAACGGCCGTTCTTCCTGCAGCTGATGACACTAAAAATCAAGAGTTAGTGTGAGCCCGGGAAGCCCTATTGAGCCGTCTTTATAATAAATCGCTCCGGGATATTTGCAATAGCGTGTCAAGGCATAGACAAAATCATGATCTTTATACGGTTCCTGATTTTTTAATAGTTCAGGATTTTTCTTATAATAATCCAATGTCTCAAAAACATCTTTCCTTGTTTCAATATCTTCAGCGTTTTCAGAACTCGGAAAATCACAAATTATACCGGGCAGATTGAGTACAAAATCTTCATATTCAAAAAGTGCGGGGTTATCCAAAAATGCTAATTCTAAATCTTTCTGACAGGTATTATTTGTAAAGGCAAGCATTATACTTAAAGCACGTGCAAAATGCTCTTTTTCAAACAATTCCGGGTTTTTTACTACTTCGTCAATTATCTCGGATGCGATTTTTGCCTGATCTTTGTTCTCAGAAATTCGCTTGAAAAAATTCCTGACATCAATGTCTAAATGATCAATATCGAGAAGTTTAGAGTTGTTAATCATTTTACGTGCAATATTTAGCCCCCTGTATGTTGTTACATTCGCTATCATCTCGCAGATATTAGCTCTTTGGTCATAAGTACATTCTTCATAGTTTTTGCGATTTTTTTCAAGTTCATCGAGCATTTTGAGTTTTACATTTTTAATTTCGGAGCTTTTTTTACCTTTTATGTTGTATCCTGCGTTATTTAGGGCATATGCCCAATCTCCGTCATCGTCAGATGCAAAAAGCCATGGCATTTTCATCATTTTTAATACAACCTCTGCCTGTTCATTTGTTTCTACGGGAATACAATGATTGCTGCATGCTAATCGCATATATTCTTTGTACAATTCAAGATTATTTTCCTTCTCTAAATCTTCATGAGTAGGATAATCGGACATTAATCCTTTACAATCCTCATACATATATTCAAATAACTGAACATTATATTTTGTAAGCATATCTTCGCTAATGTTCCAAAAAGGTCCGAATTTACCCTTCTTAGATAATATCTCAGCTCTTTTCGTTTCAAATTCCTCATCCGTAAGCTCTCTTATTTTAAAATCTTCAAGCGTGTTTTTTGTTTTCGTGGTGTTGCCAAAATATATGAGTAATGTACTGCTGTTTAAAGGTAAATCGGATTTTGCATTTTGATTTGAATAATCCGTGATATTACTTGTTTTACCGCTCTTAACCTGAATATACGGGATATGTTTAGCATTTATACTCTTTATAGGTAAAATTTTCATTATACCCTCCTTTTTTTGTATAAACTGCTGTAAATATCCAATTTTGATACTATATTAAAAATTTGTTACAAAAAGGGTGCAGACTGTAAAAAAGCTGCATCCTTTAAGTCGTATTAAATTTACATATTTATTATTTACTGTTGGCTGTCGTTCCGTATTTTGCCTGCTGATATACGGATATTGCTGCGGTGTTATTATGGGCGGTTATAGTGTTACCCGTGTCCGCTTTTTTAGTCTGTTGGCTGTTGTATACTCCGTTTCCGTAGTAATTGTAATAATAGTCTGCCTTTGTGCAGGTCTGAACAAGAAATACTGCAGAGCCAAGTATTAGGGTTAATATAATTAATTTTTTCATTGTGACTTATCCTTTTTTTTCAGTGATACCTTAATTTCTTTTCGGAAATAATTTTTCTGACTTTAATAAATTCTGTGAATTTAGTCCTTTTGGCGGATATATTAAATTTTATTAACTTAAATTATAATATTTTGGCAAAATTTTAAATTTACGGTCTTAATATAGATGTATTTAGATATTTTTAAAGGGTATAAAATGCAAGTTTACTCAATAGGTCTTTTTAGCAGGAACAGATATAATGCTGTAAATCAAAATAAGATTAACTTTAAAGCTAAGTTGTGGGATGATGTAGACGGTATCGGTTGTGACGGCACTCCCTGTGGACAATTTCTTCGTGACCGTATGCTTGACAATTTGTATGGACGTTTTCCTATACCGTTCCAAGATAATGTTGAGGCATCTTATGGTTTAAGTGATGCAATGACCCTTAGTGATGCTTACATTAAAAATTTTAGGGTCTTGCCTAAATCCTCATATTCCGGAGAATGTTTATTGCATAATACAGAATTTTTTAAACTGCTAAAGCCTTCAGGTGTGCAGAGAGTTATTGATTTAAAAAGCAGTTCAAAATTAAAGGAAATGTGTGAGCAATGTGATATAGAGTATGTTTCGTATGATACATCATGGGGATATGGGGGCCAGCCGATATTTAAAGACCGTGAAACTATCCTGGCACAACGAGCAGCCGAATTAAGCAAAAATGGAATTACCGAAAGAGAATATAACTGCTCAATGTTAAAATATATAGAGGAAATTGAAAATAAAAACGACACATATTTAAAAAAACTTGTGGCTCTCATAAATGTTGTTAATAAGGGAAACTTCTATATGTCCTGTGATCAGGGAGAATACAGGACTGTTAATGTTTTAGCTTTGGTTTCAACTTTTAATCCAAAGTGGGAAGGTGAAAAAATTAAACCGCACAGTGCGTATGTACCTAAAATGAAAAATTTGTATAAAAATCTTACCCCTGAATATAAACAAATTCTCGGCATTGATGAAAAATATGATGAATATCTGAAAGTGTATTTAGAGAAGTTAAATATCATTGATATTATGAGTTTGGGTGAATTGCCGGATTCTTCATATACGGGGGATTACTTGCAAAGTTTTCCCGAATATGTAAAACGGCTTCACGCATTGGAGGTAAATCGTGTAATCGATTTGTGCGATAATCCGAAATTAAGAGCGGCGTGCGATAATGAGGGTATTGAATATTCAGTATTTGATACAAAATTAAAGGATGAGTCTGTTTATATATTTGAAAAATTCCCTGAGGCTACTATTTCAGTGGCGTCAAGAGTACGGCACTCAGTAAACACAGACAATGAATATAACCGCGAAATGGCATTATTTAAAAATAATGTAAAAATGGAAAGAGATGCCTACGTTGATAATTTGGCAAAATTGATAAGGCTAGTTAATGAAGGTCATTATTTTATATCTTCTGATTACGGCATGCCTGATACCGCAAATACACTGGCTCTTGTATCAATATTCAATCCAAATTGGCAGGGGCAGAGAATGAGACCAAATCCTGAATATATATCAAAAATAATAAATTTTTATAATAACCTTTCAGAGGAGAACAAGAAAACTCTTGGCATTGATGAAAAATATGATGAGTATTTGTCAAATTACATAGAAAAATTAGCATAAATAAAATTTTTCTTAATAAATTTAAATATAGTCAGTATATTTTGTCTGTTGTAATAAATCAGTCTTGCTCATTACCTTCAACCAGTGCCTGTATCAATAATTCCATCTTTTCTTCATCAAATTTGGAGACATCATATTTCTCTATAATTTGGGCTATTGTATTCTCCGCGCCTGACGGTAAATTATATTTGTCTGCAATTCTAAAAGCAATTTCCTGAGCAGGTGTACCGTCACAATCCGGCTTTGTCGGACTTTTTCTGGAATTGAGCAAAATTATGTCCTCTTCATCAACCTGAAGTCCATATGCTTTTGATAATGCTCCTGCAATAACTATATGGTATTCATGCCATAGTTAAAACTCTCGGAAAGCTCATTGGGCTTTATGTCCTGCATCCTTTCTTTAGGAGTCTTTTTTGCAAGTATATACATTTCAAG
>DBXD01000047.1 GCA_002309425.1 Cyanobacteria bacterium UBA1221 | reverse complement strand
TAAATTATTGTTTAACTATCCAATGAACTTGCGATGAGCAATTTTCACATTACTTTGTTTAACCATTGCATATTGAAGAGTTGTATCTATTCTTGAATGTCCCAACAAACGTTGCAGTTGTTCTATTGGCATTCCCTTATCAATTGCCATCGTTGCAAGTGTTCTTCTGAATTTGTGCGGATGGACTTTTGGGATATTTAATTTTCTTCCAAAGTTGCGGAGTCTTTGTTCAACTCCACTTATTTGCAGGCGTTCATGAGGTGCTTTTAGTGATACAAAAAGAGCCGGATTAAAATCTCTCCGACTCTCTAAATAATTTTGCAGGTGTATTTTAGTTCGGGCATCAAAATAAACTATCCTTTCTTTATCGCCTTTCCCGAACACCACGCACTCTCGTTCAGTAAAGTTAATATCCTCTCTATTCAATAAGACCATTTCCCCGACTCTCATTCCTGTAGATGCAAGAATATCAATCATAGCCAAATCCCTCAATTCTGTGCATCGGTCACGCATTAATTCAAGAGTTTCATCTGTGTAAGTTTCTTTAATATTCGTTCCTGTTTTGACTTTATGAATCCTGCGAACAGGACTTTTTACTATATAATCCTCATCTTCTAACCAAGCAAAAAAACTCGATAATATTCTTCTGATATTATCAATTGTGACTCTGCTTGAATTTCGTTCTGTTTGATGATTTGTAAGATAATCTCTTAAATCATCTGTAATAATGTGCTTAACGGATTTGTTTATAGTTGTTAGCATGGTTTCAATAGTGGCTTGATAATATTTAAGAGTTTTTTCGGAGCATCCCTCCACTCTTTTTGCCGCTAAAAATAATTCCATAAAGTTGAAGTTAGATAGGTTTTGATTTTCAATTTTTTCGGATTTAATAATTTCATAATTTGAAAGTGTAACCTTCATAACTTTTTGTAGTTGTTCTAACTCCATATTATCTAAATATGGTAGCATTTGTTGAGTAATTTCTGTGATTAATTCGTTTTTCATTTTATGTTCCTTTCCTGACTTAAAATTTGGCAAAATTTTTTATTATAACATTTCACTATGTCAAATCTGGACTCTTTTAATCTTTCGGCTGAAATATTTACAAACAGGCTTGGTTTCCATGTTTATGCTAAAATAAATCTTGTGCAAATGGTGTTCGATTATCAATGAGGGTTAAGATGGCAGTAGCAAAAAAAACAAAAAGTATGGAAGAAGCCTTATGGGAATCCGCAAACAAATTGCGTGGTAGTGTTGAGCCGGCTGAATATAAACATATCGTTTTAAGTCTTATATTCTTAAAATTCGCTTATGACAAATTTGTTATAAGAAGAGAAGAATTGATTGCTAACGGTGAACAACAATATATTGAAATGGAAGCATTTTATAGAATGGAAAATGTGTTCTATTTGCCTGAAGAATCCCGTTGGTCATACATAATGGAAAATTCAAAGCAACCTGATATATCAATTAAAATCGATACAGCATTGGCAACAATCGAAAAGGTTAACGAAGCACTAAAAGGTGCATTACCTGATAACTATTTTTCAAGAATAGATTTAGATACAAGCAAATTATCCGCTCTGCTTGATGAAGTAAATAAAATCGACACTCAAAAAGACAAAGATAACGACATAATCGGAAGAGTATATGAATATTTCCTCGCAAAATTCGCTTTACAAGAAGGTAAAGGAAAAGGTGAATTCTACACTCCAAAGTGCATTGTAAACCTAATTGCTGAAATGATAGAACCATATTCCGGCAGAATTTACGATCCCTGCTGTGGATCAGGCGGTATGTTTGTTCAATCAATGAAGTTTGTTGAAAGTCATAACGGTTCTAAAAAAGATGTTTCCGTTTATGGTCAAGAAGGTACAACGACAACATTCAAACTGGCAAAGATGAATCTTGCAATAAGAGGAATAAGTGCTGATTTGGGTGCTAAAGCTGACGATACATTCTTTAATGACCAACACAAAGATTTAAAAGCCGACTTTATTATGGCTAACCCTCCATTTAACCAAAACTCTTGGAGAAAAGAAAACGAGCTTGTAAAAGATTCTCGTTGGCTTGGTTATGAAGTACCGCCAACTGGTAACGCTAACTACGGTTGGATATTGCATATTCTTTCAAAATTATCTCAAAACGGTGTTGCAGGTTTCTTACTTGCAAACGGTTCTCAAACGGGTGACGGCACAGAATATTTAATCAGAAAACAACTCGTTGAGAATAATTTAGTTGAGGCAATAGTAGTTTTACCAAGAAACTTATTTTATACCACAGATATTAGCGTAACATTGTGGATTTTGAATAAAAACAAGAAAGCAAGAGTTGTTGATCATAACGGTACAACAAGAAAATATCGTGACAGAAATGAAATTTTGTTTATGGATTTACGCACAATGGGAATTCCTTATGAAAAAAAATATACTCAACTTTCAGATGAGGAAATTCAAAAAATTGCTAACACATATCATACTTGGCAACAAAGTCTTGATGAATATAAAGATGTTCCTGAGTATTGTTATTCAGCATCAAAAGAGGATGTTGTTGCAAATGATTATGCTCTATCACCAAGCAGATACATCGAATTTGTAAATAAAGATGAGAATGTAAACTATGAAGAGAAGATGCAAGAACTTCAAACAGAATTTACACAACTCATCAAAGATGACAGAGAAGCACAGGCAAATTTACTCGCTATATTCAAGGATTTAGGTTATGAAATCAAATTATAAAACAATTGGTGAATTAATCAAAAAGGTTTCAAATAATCGCAATTCTCAATTATTAGATTTGCCATTATTAGGCTTGCATATTGAAAAAAGATTTATGCCTTCTGTTGCTAATATTGTCGGAACAGATATGTCAAAATATCAAATTATTAATAAATGGCAATTTGCATACACAGGGATGCAGGTTGGTCGTGACGAAAGCTTGCACGTTGCACTTTATGATAAAGACGAACCGGCACTAATAACTCCTGCATACACTATATTTGAAGTTGTTGATACAAACGTAATTCTTCCTGAATATCTTATGCTTTACTTAAGACGTTCTGAAAGCGATAGATTGGGATGGTTTTATAGTGATAGTAGTGTAAGAGCTAATTTGGATTGGGACAGATTTTGTTCAATTGAATTACCAGTTCCAAGCATTGAAAGACAAAAGAAAATTGTTGAGCAATACAATCAAATTAACAAAGCAATTCAAATTAAAGAAGCGATAAACAATAATTTA
>DBXD01000080.1:25521-28555 GCA_002309425.1 Cyanobacteria bacterium UBA1221 | reverse complement strand
CGTTTAATGCGAACAGGTCAAGACAGTCTTCTAACGCCCACCACTAAAAAGACAGTAACGTTTGTTACTGTCTTTTTAGTTATACAGAGTTTATTAAGATACGAGAACTTGCACGGCAAAGCCGTGCCCAAGTTCGAGAGCGAACGAGCTGAGGCTGGAGCGCTTTCGTTTGGAAGCGATGAAATCGCTGAAAACGAAACGCGGAATTGCCGTTAAATGCGAGTGAGCGATACTGTCTTCTAACGCCCACCATAAAAGAGATGATGACATTGGTTATCATCTCTTTTATTTTGAAAGTTTTGATAGTGAGAACTTCGGTTGAAGTTCGAGCGACCTGTGAGTTATGTGGGGTTGATTTTAGTCAACCAATGCAAATCTTTTACGGGTGTAATTTTTTAACGACACAACAGTACATTTGAACCTGCGTTTTTACTCCGTCTGATATACATTCTTTCATAAGACTTTTTATATACTTCTTTTTGTATTGAGGTTTGTGATATTCAAAATAAAACCCGTCAATGGTTGCTTTCACTATGTCATCTCCTGCCGCTTCGCCAAAATCGCCTGCAAATTTGTCCGCACTATTAATTGTTTCAAATTTAATTTTTATTGTCGGTTCGTTGATTTTAGCGGTTTTTGCTTTGATAATTTCTAATTTTTTATCCGACATATAAAATTTTATATTGCCGCTTTTGTTTGTCAGATAAAGATAGTTCTTTGATTGCGTAAGCGGGCTTGTACTCTCTAAGTACCCTAGCGGATATACAAACCCGTTTTTTGCAAAGTAGTAAAATAATCCGCAGTATGAATTTTTATCAGCGGTTATTTTATCTGTAATTATTAAAATCCGCTCTTTTGACTTGCTGATTTTAACGGTTGTATAGTAGTAATCTTTCGGAAATTCCGTTAGTACAACGGAATAGTCAAAATAATCTTTTTGAGTGTTATATTTATCCTCAATATCAGCGTATATACTTGTACTTGTGCAAAGGATAAAAATTAAAAAAGCAATAAAGATTTTTTTCATTCATCAGTTCCAATGAGCTTATTCAACATCAAAATCAAAATATGTGTCGGGATAGGGTTCGTTTTTCAGCGTATAATGCCACCACTCGGAATCAATTCCCTGAAATCCCGCTTTTGTCATTGCATCATATAAAATTTTACGGTTTTTCTTTTGGGTTCTTGTCAATCTTTTGTAATCAGGATGTGAGATTTCGCTGAACAGATCAAATGTTCCGCCCATATCAACGAAAGAACCGTCTTTTTTGATTAAAGTTAAATCAACTGTTGAACCTCTTGTGTGACCTGATTTTTCCGCAATATAGCCGCCTTTAAGTAAGTCGGATTTTTTTAAAGCCGGATAAAAGGTTTTATCTCCCGGGTCGTTCGGGTTGTTAATCCATTCAACAAAATTATACACAGCCTTTTGCGGTCTGTATGTATCCCAGATTAACAATCTGTACCCTTGTTTTCTCAAATCTTCCGCTGCAGTGGAGAGTGCTTTTAAAGCTTCTTTTGTCATATACGGAACAGGTGCTTTGTAGCCGTTTATTCTGTTTCCGGTAAAGTTGTTTGATGAATAGTAACGAATATCATACGCCGCATCATCAATCATCGTTGAAACAGGTGCAAAATCACTTTTGTCATACGAAATTTGTGATGCAAGCGTTACTTGCATAAAACTAAACAGTAAAACCCCGATTAAAAATAATCTTTTCATTCTTTCTCCCTTGCTTTTACCGTACATAAACAGTAATTATGGGATTTATTATAACATATAATTAATTGGTGAATTTGTATTTAATAAATTTTAATCAAAAACATTTTGTTATAAAAAACGGCGGGAAATATCCCCGCCGCCTTTTCTGTGTAAAATAGATTTAGTACAGATTGTTGTCAGCAACGTAAGTAATAAACTCGCTGAGTTTAGCTTCATTCCCTGATTCAAACAACTCTGATACGCAGTACATATTATTTGTTTGCAGCCAGGAGGCAATGCTTTCCGCTATTTCATTATAGTCTGTATCTGTTATGTAGTTCTGAACCATACCGGATATCTCAGTTTTTCCGGCATAGAGATTTTCAATATAACCGTCACTGTAGTAACTGCTATCTATAAAGTTTTCAGACTCATCAAGTCCGAAGTAATCGGAAACTATCAGACCGCCTGTTTTTTGGTTCTTGTCAAAAATAAACAACTTATTATCGTCCACGGCTCCCACATCAGTGTGCAAACTGGCTCCCTCGCAGATAAAATTAGCCATACAGATAACATTATTTGCTTTTAAACCGGAGATTTTCACGGTGTCGTTATCTCCGCCGCAGTCAAAAATCGACAACGGATTCTTTAGCGAATCAATGTTATAAGTGTCATTTCCATCTCCTCTGTCGAAGATTTCTACATTAGAAGATTTCTTTAAAGTGTATGTATCGTCTCCTCCATTGTCATCTACGGAATCCATCATTTCGTCATTGATTACGTTTGTAAATTTATAAATATCATCACTTGTTTCGGAATAATCAATTATACATATATTTGAAGAATTCTTAACTAAGTATGTATCGGTATAATCATCACTTGTATTGTCGGATTTATTTCCGTCATAAAGCCAGAAATCATTGGCATTTGATATATCATAGGTGTCTTTTCCGTAATAATCGTACAAACGTATTCCGCTTGAATTTTTTATGGTATATTTATCGTCGCCATTGTGATCCTGAATATAATATTGTACAACATTTTCAGAGTTATTAACTTTATTAAGTTTATATACATCATTACTGTTATCGGTATTCCATATTTTTAAAGCGTTAACTTCTGATATATTATAGGTATCCCCTTTGTGGTCGTATTCGTGAGATTCCAGATATACGTGATTCGATTTTGATATGTTATATGTTTTTTGACCGCTTTCAACGGTTTCGATGAAGATAGACTCACAATTTTTAATATTAAATTTGTCATCACCGCCCTGATCAAAAATGTAGTATCCGCTCATTGTCATATTTTCCGAATTATCAACATTTTTTA
>DBXD01000080.1:13414-25441 GCA_002309425.1 Cyanobacteria bacterium UBA1221 | reverse complement strand
TTATCGCTTTCATGATTTTCAATATAGATATATTCTGAATCAGAAACTTTAAAACTCTTTTTCCCGCTGCCGACAGCATATAAGTGCAGAGATTTTGAATTTTTAACGGTGAATTTATCGTTTCCGCCTACATCAGATATCCGATATGACGGTGCTCCCGAATTGTCAATGTTTTCAAGATAATAAGTATCGTTGCTTCCGTTGTCAACATCATTTATGCTCAAATTATTTGTGTTTTTGATATTGTATTTGTCGTTTCCTGCAACATCTTGAATTCTTATATTGTCGGAATTATTTATACTATATTTGTCTTTTCCGCTTATATCATTTATACTAAGGTCAGTTCCCATTTCTGTGTTATCAACGTTGTTAAGAGTGTAGCTGTCATTTCCTGAGTCCCCTTCGCCGGGTATATCATACAGTTGTACATAGCTTGAATCGGAAACATTGTATTTATCGCTGCCCCCGCCACGATCATTAATACGTATATTGGCAACATTTTTGAGGTCATATTTATCTTTTCCGAGCGTGTCATCTATCATTAATTTTGATACATTATCAAAAGAATATTTATCATTCCCTTTTATATCTTGAATATTTGAATAATAAGAACCTGTTGCCAAAACATTTTTCAGAGTATATTTGTCGTTGCCTGCCCCTTCGTATATTGACACAGAGTTTATATCTGAAAGGTCGTAACTTTCGTTGCCGTAATAATCCTCTAACCTTGCTTGACCAGTAACATTAGTAACTGTGAATTTATCATTTCCGCCGGATTTTTCTCCGTCAACTCCGTCAATTATTCTGCAACTGTTGAGATTGTTTATTTTATATACATCTTTACCGGAAAAATCTTCAATTATCCCGCTAAACTGCTCTATAGTGTATTTGTCATTACCTTTATAATCCGTAATTGATCCTCCGGCATTATTTATGTCATAACTGTCTTTACCTGCGTAATCATTAAATGTCATGGAGCCGTACGTAAGCTTGTAGTTATCGTTACCTTTTGCGTCATCAATCAGACATTCGGTATCGGTAAGATCATAGGATTCGTTTCCGGCAATTTCTTTTATTGTGTATGATGCCGATGTCATTTTATAGGAATCATTGCCGCCTGCATCAATGAGAAATCCCGAATTATCACTAATGTTATATGTTGAGGATTTTGTGCTGCCGATTGCCATCCAGGATTCAGTTATATTAATGTCATCTACGTCAACAAAAGCAGAAGGACTCATTCCGTATGCACTAGAACCGTTAAGAGATACCAAATCCTGTTTATCTTCAGAGGTATATGTGTAGTAATCTTTAATAATTACATATTTAACAACCGTATTTGTAATATCGGAGAGGTCTCCAAATGCGGCAGCAATAACTAAATCATCTCCGCTTCTTGCAAAAAGGGTTTCCGCATCAGGGTCACAAGTGAAATTAATTTGTGTGCCTGCCGCTACCGTTTCATTAGAAAATACATATACGTCGTTCTTTGTACTCTGAGTAATTTCATACTCATAAGTTCCGGCATTCTTAATCTTTTTCGTTGCCATACTAAATACTCCTTCTTATGCTAATAATCTTATTCCAACGTGTTTATAATATCATAAAATAATTTTTGAATAAACTAAAAGAAACTTTTATTTTAATTTTGCGTCAATATTAGTGTAAGTAAATTTAAATATCTGGAGGAGATAGCTGAGAATGAGTCAGAATGCAGAAGTTGTACAGGATATTTTATGCTGCGATATTGGGGAAGAACAGGAAAATTTCGTTGAAGAAGAAGAGTTGGAAAATCCAAAAACCTTTAATTCAGTTGTTAAAGAGGATGATGTTTTACAAATGTATTTAAAGGATATCGGTAAAATAAAACTTCTCAAAACAAAAGATGAGCAGTCTCTCGGAATTGAGATTAAAAACGGAACAAAAGACGAGGCTAAAATTGCAAAAAGAAAATTAATACAGGCAAATTTACGGCTTGTCGTAAGTATTGCAAAAAAGTATACAGGTCAGGGGGTTCTGTTTATGGATTTGGTGCAGGAGGGTTCTCTGGGGTTAATTAAAGCTGCGGAAAAATTTGACTACTCTAAGAACTGCAAATTCTCAACGTATGCTACCTGGTGGATTAAGCAGACGATTATGAGAGCAATTTCAAATAATGCCAGAACTATCAGAATCCCGATACATATGGCGGATAAAATCCGTAAATACAAAAAGTGTCTGGTCGAGTTAAATTCAATATTAGGCAGAGAACCCTCTGATAGTGAAGTAGCTGAGAAGATGGAAATGAGTGTAAAAAATATTGACACTATAAAACGTGCAATTCTGAAAGAGCCGATAAGCCTTGAAACTCCTGTGACAGACGACTTATGCGTAGGGGATTACATTGAGGATAAGTGTTATAAGGCTCCTGACATTACCGCAAACACAAATTCAATGATTAATTCGGTTGAAGAATTAATCAGAACTCTGCCGTTAAGAGAACAAAAAATAATAAATCACAGGTTCGGGATAAACGGAGAAAAAATATTAACGCTGGAAGAGTTGGGACAAAAACTGGGATATTCAAAAGAGAGGATAAGACAACTGGAAGTCGTTGCTATTAACAGAATGAGAGAAAAAAACATAAATCATTTCAGAGATTATATTCTTGATTAACCAACTATAAAGGCTATGCCTTTCAGCATAGCCTTTTCTTTTATTCTTTTTTTATTTCGAGATTTAGCCTAACCCGTTTTTAATAACAGGCTGAGCTTCTTTGTTACTGCACAATGTTACAAGCAGATTATTTACCATTTTAGCTTTTTCTGTTTCTTCAAGTTTCACAATATCGTTTTCGCTCAGTTTATTCAGAGCCATTTCAACCATACTGACGGCACCCTCAACGATTGCTTTTTTAGCATCAATTATCGCTGCCGCCTGTTGCCTTTGGAGCATTGCAACCGCAATTTCAGGAGCATAAGCAAGGTGGGTAATTTTCGCATCAATAATGTTTAACCCTGCAACTTTTACGTTTTTCTGAATTTCTGCTTTAAGTTTAGCGGAAATCTCCTGGCTGTCCCCTCTTAATGATTGTCTGTCAGAATCTTCCGGCGCATCATAAGGGTACATCCTTACGATATTCCTTAATGCAGAATCGCTCTGTGATGATAAAAACTGTGTGTAATCATCAACATTGAATACGGCTTTTGCGGTATCCTGGACTTCCCAGATAACGATAATCCCGACTTCTATCGGATTACCAAGTTCATCATTGATTTTTTGTTTCCCGTTATCAAGAGTTCTTGCTTTAAGCGAAATCGGTACAAACGGGGTTACGCTTCTTGCAAAAGGATTTACCCAATGGAAACCTGCTCCTTTGAGAGTTCCTATGTATTTGCCAAAAACAGTCAGAGCCATAGCTTCCTGTGGCTTAAGCATTTTAAATCCGGTTGCTAAAAATACAATTAAAACAATGCCGGGTGTTGAAATCCAGTATGCGCCAAGTAAGAATAATAAAAATAATACCAAAGCTAAAATCAACAGTCCGCCAAGCATTAAAAATCCGTTAAATGAAATTGCCCTGCGTTCCTGTTCTTTGCTTTGTATTTCGATTTCAGACATTGTAAACTCCTTTCTGCTGTTTTCGGCAGCTTTTATTGCGTTACTGAGAAATATCAAATTTTCCGTGATAGGTTGAGCTTTCTTTAAGTATGTATTAAAGAATTTAACAAGTTCTCCGTTGTCAAAAAGTATTCCGTTGCAGTCGGAGCATTTATCAACGACAACCCCGTTAAAGTAAACCTTATCCATCGGTTTTCCGCAATCCGGGCAGACTCTCGGGTCTTCTTTTACTTTGATACTGTCCATTTCTGCCGGGTTTAAGATTTCACTTTCTATTCCTATTGCTTTTGCAATTTTTGATAAGAGCGGGAATTTTACCCACACAGCTTTACATTCCGTACAATACCCGAACGGCATATTGTCAAAATATTTTGTAACAAATTCAACTTTACATTTTGGACATTTCATTTGGTTCTCCCTACTTATACATTGATTAATGATCGGGCAAATTCGACAGACTGCTCATTAATTTCCCCTCCGGCTAGTTCAGCCAGAGCCTTAATCCTGTTTTCTCCCGTTAATACATACACTTCAACCTTTGTTTCATCTGTTTGGGATTTTCTTACGTAAAAATGTTTATCCGCTTTTGATGCAATTATTGGCTGATGAGTAATAAGTATAATCTGGTGATAATTTGAAAGAGATTTTATCTCTTCCGCAACACTCTGAGATGCTTTACCTGAAATACCCGTATCGATTTCATCAAAGATAACCGTATCAATGTCGTCGGATTGTGCAAAAATGGATTTTATTGCAAGCATTACCCTTGAAACTTCACCGCCTGATGCGACTTTGGCAAGCGGCTTTAAATCCTCCGAAACATTTGTTGAGATTAAAAATTCAACGTTGTCCGCTCCGTCAGAAGATAATTCTTTTTCCGTTATATCTATTTTAAAACGGGCTTTTGGCAGTTCAAGGTTTTCTAACTTTTCTTCTATATAAGAGGATAACACCCCTGCATAATTTTTCCTGTGTTCGGTTAAATTCGCTGCTATTTTTACAAGCTGTCCGTGCATTTCTTCTGCGGAATGCTCCAATTCTTCAATATTTTGGGTAGAAAATTCTATTCCTTTTAATTCTTCAGACAGCTTATCATAAGTTTGAAGGACTTCTTCAAGGGAGTTACCATACTTGCGTTTTAGTTTGTCAAAGAGATATAATCGCTCCTGAATTTCGTTTAATCTTGCTTCATCATTATCAAGACTCTGACTGTAATTCCTTAATTCGGAAGATAAATCTTTTAAATTCTCAACAACATCTACATATCTTTGTTCTATATCGCATAACCCGTTATCCATAGAGGATGCCTTTGCAAGATTTTGTCTGATTTTACCCAATGCTTCCATAATTGAACCGTCATCCCCGTTGATAGCCCAATACGATTGTCCCGTCAATTCTTTTAATTTCTCGGCATTAGAAAGCATTTCCATTTCTGACTTTAATTCATCTTCTTCATTAACGTTTTGAATATCTGCTTCTTCAATTTCGTTAACCTGAAATTTCAAAAATTCAATTTGGTTTTCTGTCGTGTTGGCGGAATTTTTTGCGGCTTCCAGGAGATTAAGGGTTTCTGTATATTTCTTATAAAGCATTTTGTACTCGTCAAGAAGATTTCCATATACGGTTTTTGCGTAATTATCCAGCAATGTAATATGATATTTGGGCTGCATAAATACATATGTCTGGTGCTGAGAGTGAATATCCAGAAATAAAGACTTTATTTCTTTTAAAAATTCCTGATTAATTAATGTTCCGTTGATTCTTGTACGGACTGCCGTTGGGGTTATTTCTTTTGAAATTATAACCTCAGTGCCGTAATAATCTATTCCGTTATCTTCAAACAGTTTTTTTAAATCGTGTTTAGTGTTGTCCAAAACAAGTTCAATGGTCGCTTTCTCGCAACCTGTCTTTATAACCTCTTTTGAAACTCTTGAAGAGAATGCGATATCTATTGCGTTGATAAGTATGCTTTTTCCGGCACCTGTTTCTCCGGTTATTACATTTAAGCCGGCATGAAAATTAGCCTCCAAATCGTCAATAAGTACGTAATTCTTTAACTTTAATTGCTTTATCATACATACAGAATACCCCAGTACGAATTTTTGGGCAAATATTTAATAAATTTAATACTAAAATAAAAAATTTACATTGTTGAATATATCAGAAAAATATTATAGAATTTACATAGAGGAGAAAGAGTATGGGTAAAATCTTGGTATTGGGCGGAGTAAGTATTGATGAAGATATAATCCACAAATATAACGTTACGGCGGATGTTTGTGAAATAACATTGAAGCAGGGCACCCACATAATATACAGAAATCAGCCATCCTCAAGACATGCCGAAATTACCCAGACTTTGAATAAACGTATAGACTTTAAAGGTCTGGTGGATGCTACGATTATTGATACCGAAAAAAATGATATATACAGATTACTGGGTTGTGAAAATGTGGCGGTTTGTGCAGACAGAGGTGATTCTTCAGACCAGGATTTGGTTGAAATCTATCACAGGCTGCTGCCTGATAAAACAATGCAGTATTCCAAAAATAATATACTAAAACTTAATAAAGGTGATTTATACAAATTACCTGAAGATACTACTATAAAGTTTGTTCAGGAAACTTCCGAGCAGATAAACGGATAATAACAACTATATCCTTACACCGGTCATGCTCTTAAGAATTACGTTTCTGACATAGTCATAGTAATCGCTTTTGTAACCTTCGATGTTTTTAAGTATTGTTTCCCCGCTCACAAATCCGTGAGTATAAGCGATTTCTTCAAGGCACGAAATCTTTTCACCCTTATTTAATTCCATAGACTGTACAAAATTGCTGGCTTGCAGCATTGAATCGTGAGTTCCGGTATCAAGCCATGCAAATCCTCTGCCAAGGATTTCAACCTTTAAAGTCCCTTTTTCCAGATACACTTTGTTTAAATCCGTAATTTCCAGTTCACCTCTTGCGGAAGGTTTTAAAAGTTTTGCATAATCGCATACGTTTTTGTCATAAAAGTATAATCCTGTGACTGCATAATCTGATTTCGGATTTTTTGGTTTTTCTTCTAACGATAAAACTTTTTTATTTGAATCAAATTCAACAACCCCGAATCTTTCAGGGTCTTTTACCGTATAACCAAAAACCGTTGCTCCGATATTATTTTTGATGGCATTTTTCATTAAAGTAGAAAAACCGTGACCGTGGAAGATATTATCACCTAATATCAGGGCAACATCGTCACCTCCGATAAAATCTTCCGCAATTAAAAACGCATCGGCAATTCCTCTTTGTACGTACTGAATTTTGTATTCAATGTTTAAACCAAACTGAGAACCGTCACCAAACAGTTTTTTAAAATTATCATAATCCGCTTCATTGGTAATTATCAGAATATCTCTTATTCCGGCAAGCATTAACGTTGACATAGGGTAATATATCATAGGCTTATCATATATAGATAACAAAATTTTTGATATCGGAAGTGATGCTGGATAGAGTCTGGTTCCTGCACCGGCAGCTAATATAATACCTTTCATTATTTACCCTCCTTCAACTTTTTATCAAAGTACTCTATGGTTTTCATTAAACCTTCTTCAATATCAACCGTCGGTTCCCAATGAAGTTTTTCTTTGGCTAACGAAATGTCAGGCTTTCTTTGTGTCGGGTCATCTGACGGAAGCGGCTTAAATATAATATTTGAATTTGCGTTGGTAAGTTTTATTATTAATTTTGCAAAATCAAGGATACTCCGCTCTGACGGATTTCCAAGATTAACGGGACCGTGAAAATCTTCGGTATTGTTCATCATTCTGACCATTCCTTCAATAAGATCGGAAACATAGCAGAACGAACGGGTTTGCGTGCCGTCGCCATAAATTGTGATGTCTTTATCTTGAAGTGCCTGAACAATAAAATTTGAAACAACACGCCCGTCATTTTGTGCCATAAATGGACCGTAGGTGTTAAAAATTCTTATAATTCTTGTATTTACTCCATATTGCCTGTTGTAATCAGTCATTAGAGTTTCGGCGCAGCGTTTACCTTCGTCATAACAGCTGCGGACTCCGATAGGGTTAACATTTCCCCAGTAATCTTCTCTTTGAGGGTGAACTTTTGGGTCACCATATATTTCACTTGTTGATGCCTGTATAATTTTAGCCTTGCATCTGTTTGCCAAATCAAGCATGTTCAATACACCCATAACCGAGGTTCGGATAGTTTTTACGGGATTGTATTGATAGTACGGGGGGCTTGCAGGGCAGGCAAGGTTGTATATTTCATCAACTTCTGCATCATATGGGTTGGTGATATCGTGTCTTACCAGTTCAAAATGGTCATTTCCTATGAGCTCTCTAATGTTGTCCTTTGAACCGGTGAAATAATTATCAAGACAAATTACATCGTGGCCGTCTTTTAGAAGCCTTTTGCATAAATGACTGCCGATAAAACCGGCACCGCCCGTTACAAGAACTCGTTTCATTTTATATACCTATAATCCTCTTTACATAGTTATAATACTCGTTATTATTATATTTTGCAATATGTTTTGTTATCTCCTCGGAAGAAATATAGCCCATTCGGTATGCAATTTCTTCAAGACATGCAATTTTTATCCCCTGATTTTCTTCTATTGTTTGAACATAATGGCTTGCCTGGAGCATTGAACCCGGAGTGCCGGTGTCTAACCACGCAAAGCCTCTGCCTAATATTTCAACGTTTAATTTCTTATTATCCAGATAAATTTTATTAAGGTCCGTGATTTCTAACTCTCCTCTGGCAGATGGCTTTAAGGCTTTTGTATATTCAACGACTTTATTATCATAAAAATACAGCCCGGTAACAGCGTAATTTGATTTTGGATTTTGAGGCTTTTCTTCTATTGATAATACTTTCCCGTCTTTATCAAAATCTATTACCCCGAATCTTTGCGGATCTTTAACCGAGTAAGCAAAAACGTATGCTCCTTTTGTATTAACTTCGGAGGCAACTTTTTTCAGCTGCCCTGAAAACCCTGAACCGTAAAAAATATTATCCCCAAGAATAAGAGCAACAGGTTCCCCGCCTATAAAATCCTCCGCAATAGTAAAGGCTTGGGCAATACCTTGAGGTTTTGGCTGTTCTTTGTATTCAATTTTTATACCGAACTGAGAACCGTCACCCAGAAGTTGTTTAAAGTTTGATATATCGTGAGGTGTTGTAATTACAAGAATATCTCTTATTCCGGCAAGCATAAGTACGGAAATCGGATAATAAACCATTGGTTTGTCGTAAATAGGAAGCAGTTGCTTTGACACAGAAACCGTTATCGGAAATAATCTTGAGCCTGTTCCCCCTGCAAGTACAATCCCTTTCATATACACTCCTTTCTTATGTGTTTAATTATACACGATAATGTTTTTTTCGCAACAAAAAGCCCCTGACTGTTACAGGGGCTTTTTTATATTTGTGATAAATTATATGTCTTTATAAGAACCTGCAAATTTATCTTTGTAAGTTGTATGAAGTAATTCATGAGCCTTATGAGAACCCGGTTTTTCCAGATATTCATTATAAAGCTTTTGAATTGACGGATTCTTATGAGATTTTCTCAATGGAAGTTCTGTGTCTTCTTTATATAATCCGTCTGCACGTTTTTCTTTTATTGTAGAGTCATCGCAACTTCTGGGTTGTCCGCCGCCGTTAATACATCCGCCGGGACATGCCATAACTTCCAGCATATGGAAATTGGCTGTTCCGTCTTTTATTTCCTGAATAGCTTTTTCAGCTTCTTTTAAGGTGGAAACAACTCTTACTACAACTTTTGCACCTTTAATATCGAGTTCAACCGTTTTTGAACGATTTGAAGTGCCTCTCATTTCCTTAATATCAACAGGATTAAGTTCTTCACCTGTCGCAAATTCGTAAGCTGTTCTGACTGCAGCTTCCGCAACACCGCCGGATGCTCCGAATATTGTTCCGGCACCGGTATATTCGCCAAACGGAGAATCATTATCTTCAGGTGTTAAGGACTTGAAGTCAATACCTGCAGATTTAATCATTTTGCCAAGTTCCTGAGTTGTTATTACATAGTCTGTGTCAGGTCTGCCGTTACGCCCCAGCTCAGGACGTTTGCATTCATACTTCTTAGCGGTACAAGGCATAACTGCGACAACTACAAGGTTTTCTCTTTCAACGTTATAATATTTAGGAACTAAATCTACCAAAACCGGTGATAACATTGACATCGGAGATTTGCATGATGATAAGTGGTGAAGCATATCAGGATGCTGAGTCTCCAGATATCTTATCCATGCAGGACAGCAAGAAGTGAACAACGGTAAATTCTCGCCGGATTTTAATCTTTCCAGAAATTCGCTTGCTTCTTCCATAATAGTCAAGTCTGCCGAGAAGTTTGTATCAAATACGTAATTGAAACCAATTCTTCTGAGTGCGGCATTCATTAATCCGATAGTGTTTTCGCCCGGTTTTAATCCGAACATTTCACCCAGAGCAACACGGGTTGCAGGTGCCATCTGAACAACAACGGTTTTCTTCGGATTAGTAATTTCATCCCAAACTCTGTCGGTATCATTTTTGATTGATAAAGCACCTGTCGGGCAAACTGCTGCACATTGTCCGCAATTTACGCAGTCAACTTCCGCCATCGGTCTGCCGTTCATAGGCTGAACTACTGTTTTTGAGCCTCTGTTCGCAAAGCCCAAAACGGAATGTCCCTGAAATTCCGTGCACGCTCTGACGCATGCTCCGCAGAGAATACATTTGTTAGGATCTCTGACAAGTGACGGACTGCTGTGGTCAACAGGAAGATATTCTTCCTTCGCTTTATCTGGAAATCTTATATCTTTAATACCGTATTCTTCTGCGTACTGTTGTAATTCACAATTTCCGCTGCGTTCGCAGGTCAAACATTTTCTGTCGTGATTAGCAAGAAGAAGTTCCAAAACAGTTTTGCGGATTCTCCTTGTAGTTTCGGTATTTAGTCTAACCTTGATACCTGCTTCCGGAGGCATTGTGCAGGACGAGTTAATCATCTTTCTTCCGTTAGGATATTCGACCTCCACAACGCACATTCTGCATGCACCGAATGATGTTAAGTCGGGTCTGTAACAGAATGTCGGAACATTCATTCCTGCTTTTCTTATAACTTCAAGCAGGTTGGGNNTCATTAGTAAATTCTACTTCTTTACCTTCTATTATTAAAGTTTTCTTTTCGTCTGTCATTTTATATTACCCTTTCCTACTCTTTTCCTATTGCCTTGAACGGACAAGCATTTAAGCAAGCCTCACATTTAATACATTTAGACTGATCAATCTTGTGAGGATTCTTAACTGTTCCTTCAATAGCACCAACAGGACAAGTCCTTGCACACTTTGTACAACCCTTACATTTTTCGGGGTCAATTTTTATCGTCTTCATTGCGGTACAAACACCTGCAGGACACTTGTGATCACGAATATGTGCAACATATTCATCTCTAAAGTATTTTAAGGTTGAAAGTACAGGGTTCGGAGCAGTTTTCCCCAAACCGCAAAGAGAACCGTCTTTAACGGTATAAGCAAGTTCTTCCAGAGTGTCTAAATCTGACATCTCGCCTTTACCCTGAACGATTTTTTCCAAAATCTTCAGCATATTCTTTGTACCTTCACGGCATGGAACACACTTTCCGCAAGATTCATTCTTTGTAAAGTTCATAAAGAACCTTGCAACTTCAACCATACAGGTATCTTCAGCCATAACAACCAGACCGCCTGAACCTACCATTGCTCCTGCCTTAATCAAACTGTCATAGTCCATGGAAATATCAAGATGTTCTTCAGTTAAACATCCGCCGGACGGACCTCCGATTTGAACGGCTTTGAATTTCTTACCGCCTCTGATACCTCCGCCTATGTCAAATATGATTTGTCTTAAAGTTGTACCCATCGGAACTTCTATAAGACCTGTGTTATTAACTTCACCCGTAAGTGCAAAGGTTTTTGTACCCTTAGATGTTTCGCAACCCATAGAAGAGAACCATTCTGCACCGTTAAGGATTATAAGCGGAACGTTTGCAAGTGTTTCAACATTATTAATCAATGTCGGACGTCCGAACAAACCTTTATTTGCCGGGAATGGCGGTTTCGGACGAGGCATACCTCTCTCGCCTTCGATTGAAGCGATAAGAGCTGTTTCTTCACCGCAAACAAATGCGCCTGCACCTTCTTTAATGTGAATAGTGAATGAAAAATCACTGCCCATTATATTTTTACCTAAGAAGTTTTTGGCTTCCGCATCTGCAATCGCTTTTCTGAGACGTTTAATTGCAAGCGGATATTCCGCACGAACGTAGATATATGCTTCGTCTGCGCCTACAGCAAAACCTGCAATAGCCATACCTTCCAATAATTTATGCGGATCGCCTTCCATAACGGATCTGTCCATAAA
>DBXD01000080.1:0-13366 GCA_002309425.1 Cyanobacteria bacterium UBA1221 | reverse complement strand
TTCCATTTCATACCTGTCGGGAATCCGCCGCCGCCTCTTCCTCTCAGACCTGATTTTGTTATTGTTTCAATAATTCCGTCAGGATTGTTTTCTTCTATACATTTAGCTAATGCTTCATAACCTCTGACGGAAATGGCTTCTTCTATTGATTCGGCATTAATCTTTCCGCAATTTTTTAGAGCTGTACGCGTTTGTTTTGCGTAAAAGTTAATGTCGTCATTTCTGTGAACAGCTTCACCTGTTTTCGGGTCTTTATATAAGAGTCTTTCAACAGGTTTGTTGTTCTTAACATGGCTTTCAAAAATTTCTTCAACGTCCTCAACGTGAACTTTAACATATGTTACGTGTTTGTCGGGGATAATTACCAATACACCCTGTTCGCAAAAACCGTGACATCCTGTCGGTACGATTGTAACCTTGTCGTAATCCGTAAGAGTGGAAACATTTGCGCCTAACTCTTTGAATTTTTCAATAACTTTAAGCGAGCCGTTTGCAACGCATCCTGTTCCTGCACAAACGAGGACTCTCAGTCCCTGTTCTTTTATGTGACTTTGAGCTTTTACCTGCTCGTCTTTTATATTAATATTCAGTGCCATTATTTCAGTCCCTCCTCTTTCATTAAGGTGTCTAACACAATGCTTATTGCATCAGAGGTCATTTGAGGATAAACTTTTTCATTTATCATACAAACAGGAGCAAGTCCGCAGGCACCCAAACAGCTGACTGTTTCGAGCGAGAATATTCCGTTGTCGCTTGTCAGTTTGCCTTCTTTAAGATTAAGTTTGTTTCTGATTGCATTTAGAACAGGCATTGACCCTCTGACGTGGCATGCTGTACCGTCGCAAACTTTAATCTCATATTTTCCTTTCGGCTCAAGAGAAAACTGTGCATAGAAAGTTGCAACACCGAAAACTGTTGCGGGGGATAGCCCCTCCATTTTTGTTCCGATATAAATCATGGCTTCCTCAGGCAAGTATCGGTAAACTTCCTGAACCTTCTGCAAAATCGCAATCAAATTAGATTTTTTGCCACCATACTGGTTGATAATTTCGTCTAATTTAGATGTGTCGACTTTGTGGAGACTGTCTGTTGTCATCTCTCACACTCCTATTCTACTATCTACATCTTTAATTAATTTAATTTTGGGGCGAATAACCACCCATAACGAAATTATGTCACAGTAGAATTTTAAAAGCAAGTTTTTGTTTATGATTGTTGTAATTTGTTGACCATATCTTCAATTTTTCTAAAAAAGTGGCGTAAGAAATTATCTTCTGCATGTAAAACTCCGTTATTCGCTTTTGGATTGGCAATTAATATTGTTTCGGGATATGTGCGATGTGTATCTGCGGACATTCTTACTGTAGCTTGATAATTAATAGGATTATTTGGGTTTGTAATTTTAATAGCAATGTTTTGATGGTTTTTCGAATCCGGTTCAGAGACCTCAATTTTTACCTTACGGGCTTTTGCGTAATTTGCAATTGCCTCACGCATTGGATATATTTGCCGATAAGCTTCACTTTCATCTTTATTATGGTTTAATTCCATAATGAAATTTTCAGAAATTCTAGCTTCTCTTTGCTCGATAGTTTCAACAGCTTTTCTTGAAGCTCGTCTTTCGACTGCAGAACTAAAAATTCTAAATATTTTCATATCTAAAAACCTTTTTGTTATTTACACTTAATTAATATAAAAGCGTAAATATAATTTTTTGCCAAGTACTAATTATTATTAAGGAAATAGGTGATATATTTTTCTCCTCCATTTGAATGAGATTTGAGGGTTTGTATTAAAGATTACATATTTCGATACGAAATTCCATGTACAGACATTTTTATTGGAGCTCTATAATGGCAGAACAAACTTTAATACAACCCTCTATGGTTAAGGAAAGCGAAAAGTCGCAAAAAGCGAAAGGTTATTTGGAACGTGCAAGAATTTACCATGAGAGATATCTTATAAGAAAAGATAATTCCGATTTGCAGGATGCTATTGAGAATTATATTGATGCGGTTAAATATGACCCGTCTATTCCCGAAACGTATTACAGACTTGCGAGTTTAATGTGGGAGCAGGGTCAGATTAGTATAAATGCGGCAATAGAACAGTGTAAGACTGCAGTATCTCTTGCCCCGCATAATATGAATGCTCACATGTATGCAGGGTATTTTATGCAGATTGCAGACAATTATCCCGAAGCTATTGATGAGTTTAAAACAGCGGTGAAGTCCGGAAAATTAAATTCAGCAAGGCCCAGACTCGTTCTTTCTCAGGCAATTAAACAAAAAATTGATAATAAAAGCGGAAGTTTTAAGGATTATGTGAGCTTTTTATACTATTTTATATCAGGCAGTCTTATGCTCGCATGGGACAGACCTCTGTTAAAGATGATTTATAAAAAAATGGAGGATGATGTTTCTGTATTTACATACAGTACGGTTGGGCATTATCTTGAAAAATTTAAATTGTTTGACAAAGCAGAAGGTGTATATAAGCATGCTCTTACGGGAACAAAACACTCGCAGCTTTTCTACGATAAAATCGGCGATTTGGCTTTAAAAAATGATGAGATAGATTTGTGTGTAGATTGTTACAGAAAGGTTTTGGAATCAAATCCTCTAAATCGCGAAGTGCTTGTAAAGCTTGCAACCGTTTTGCAGACCTATTTCCCAGAAAACACAACAGAAACTATTGAATGCTATGAAAAATTACTTGAATTTGATATTGATACGGCGGCTATATATTATGAACTTGGGCATTTATATTTAAGACGCGAAGATAAAATAAATTCGGTGAGTGCATTTAAACTTGCGCTGGAAAGAGATTCCGAAAATCCGTATTACAATAATTCCTTAGCTTTTGCTTATGCCAAAGCGGAATTGTATGATGATGCTATTGAACATTACCAAAAAGCAATAGCCTTAAACCCAGATAATGAGTGGACCTCAATCGTTTGTCAGGGGCTGGGTTCTATTTATGCGGAAAAGCAGGGCAACATCCCTGCGGCTGTTGCTACTTATCAGGCGGGATTGATTTTGGATCCGTCAAATTATGATTTGTATATTGCGCTTGGTGATACGTATATGGCTGAATACGATTTGGAAATGGCGATAAAATCGTATTGTGATGCTATTCTTGCGGAACCCGATAATTACAGAGGCTATTCGAAAGCCGGAATTGCTTTGTATGAAAACGACTTTGTGGAAGAAGCATTAGTATCTTTGCATAAAGCGATAGAGCTAAATCCAGAAAATGCGTTTGCTCATAATAATCTTGGAATAGTTTATCTTGACGGTATGCTTGATGCCGAGGAGGCTTTGGAATACTTTGAAGAGGCAATAAATCTTGACCCGAATTATACCCTTGCATACTTTAATGCTGGCAGAGCAAGTCAGAAGATGGGCTTTACAAATGATGCGGCAAATTATTATCAGATGGCAATCGATTTGAATAAGGATTCCGAAGAGCTCGATGAAGAAGATATTATGGACAGGCTGCGTAAACTGTTTGAAGTGTAAATTTTTTATGTATAATTAGTTTATGAATATACTTGAAGAATTTGATACAATTTCAGCTGTTGCCACTCCAATCGGAACCGGCGGTGTCGGTGTTATCAGAGTGTCCGGTGATAAGGCATTTGAAATTTCAGACAGAATTTTTTCCAAAAGAGATTTAAAGGCAGGAAAAATTTATCACGGCTGGATTCTGGACGGTGATAATAAAGTTGATGAAGTAATTGTTCTCCCGTTCAAAAATCCAAACAGTTATACGGGGGAAGATGTTATTGAAATTCACTGTCATGGGGGAGTTAATGTAGTAAAGAATATTCTTGACTTAACTCTTAAAAACGGAGCAAGGCTTGCTGAAAGGGGAGAGTTTACAAAAAGGGCATTTTTAAACAAAAAACTTGACTTATCGCAGGCTGAAGCCGTTGCGGATTTGATTCATTCAAAGACCAGAAATTTTGCATTGTGTTCAGCTAAAAATCTCTCTGGGGTTTTGAGTGAGGAAGTTAGCGGAATTAAAGGGGAAATTTTTGAAACGTTATCAAGAATTATTGCAGGAATTGATTTTCCGGAGGATGTTGCAGAACCTGAGTATTCATATTTAACGGAAAGTTTTGAACATTCGCTGAACAGAATTGATAAAATACTTTCCTGTGTAAAAAGTTCGGATATACTGCGGCAGGGAATAAAGGTTGCGATTGTTGGTAAGCCGAATGTCGGAAAATCCTCATTGTTTAACGCATTGCTGAATATAGAAAGAGCTATTGTAACGGATATTGCAGGTACGACCCGTGATGTTATAAAAGAAAATTTAGACTGGGATGTTGCGATAACCTTGATTGATACGGCAGGTATAAGAGAAAATTCTTCCGTTGACAGAGTTGAGGGTATCGGAATTGAATATTCAAAGCAGTCGGCGGCGGAGGCTGATATTATATTATTTGTGTATGATTCAAGTTCGGAATTTGATGATGCGGATAGTGCAATATTTGAATTAATAAAGGATAAAAAATATATTCCCGTTGCAAATAAATCCGATTTAGCCGAGTATAAAAATACCTTGCCGCAGTTCGTAACTAATCCGGTTAAAATTTCGACAGTAAATCAGGCGGGTATTGAAGAATTAAAAGCGGAAATTAAAAAACTTGCGTATGATTTTTCATCCGATGATACGGAATTTATCACAAACAAACGTCAGCAGGAATGCTTGTATAAGGCAAAAGAAAGTCTTGAAACAGCCTTGTCGGCAGCAAAAGAGGGACAGCTACAGGACTTGATTTCGATTGACGTAAAGGCGGCACTCATTGCGTTGGATGAAATTACGGGTGAAGTCATAACAGACGAGATTTTAGACAATATCTTTTCGCATTTCTGTATTGGGAAATAGATATTAGGTTGCTTTGTGCAAGTGATACACAGTAACAACTACGATTCTATTATCGATTGATAAACTTCGTCTATCTGTTGGTCAGTATAATAATAAGTGAGCCGACGGTCTTCTAATTCATGAGCTATCTTAGCCGGAATAATGCAACCAGCTTCGCCTATGGGTTTGCCGGATTTATATATAGCAAACAATTTGTTAAACTTATCTATGTGCTGTTGAGTTTTTATATTAGTCATTATTCTATGTATATGATACTGATCAAAATTTACATCCTCAAGTAACTTCTTTAATACATTCAGCTTATCCTTAGCACAACCTGCTCCAGAAATCAAACAAATATTGAATGCATCAAATCTGTATTCATCTCCATTTTTTGCATTTACCAGCATTTCAACTCCGTCTTTATCATAAAGATTTGTAGCATTTAAAATTTCTCCTATATCTGAATAAGAATCCGCCTTATTATCGAATCTATATGTTGTATTATCGGAATTTTTCATATTAAAAATGCGATTAAATAAGTCAACATTATCCTCGCTCAGAGAAGAAATTATTTCAGCAATTTCTTTTGCTTCAAATCGGTATTCATTATTATTATTTTTTGCATCAATTAGAAGTTCTAAATAATCCATAGGGTTTTTTATTTCACTTGTATACAACCCGCGCATAATATAACCAAGGTCAGAATAAACAGTGTTCCCTTTTCCCCTAAACCTGTATGACCCGTCATTATTTTTTGCTTGCAACAACATGTCTATAGCTTTTGCTGTTTCAGGCTTTGTATGCATTATAATGTGTGCTATATGTTCCCTAGTATATATTCCTGTATTGCGCAATTTTTTCTCTATATCAGCTTCTTGCGCAGCACTCAAGAACTCTTGTTTTACTTTCCCACTCCCTAATTGCGCAAGTACTGCTTTTGCCGGTACTGAGGCTTTTGTATCAGAAATAAGGGGAGGGTTTTCTTCTTTATTGCCAAAACTCGGATTAGTTTGATATTGCGGATTGTTCATTTTTTTATCGAATTTCAGCAGATTAATTGAGGCAACGTTCATAGTAAATCCTTTCATTTTTAATATTTTAAATATTATACTTATATAAATTCCCTAAAAGGTTTAATTGCTAACAGTCTTGCAATATTGTTACATTTTTTAACAAAAAAGGACTTCCCTCACGCCGTGGGGGATTGTTTTCAGATTATTAAATATTTGATAAGCGCTGATAGGATTAAAAGTGTCTCCTAAAATATAATACGTCGAGCCTGATCCGGACATTACTGATTTAGGGTATAGTTTTTTTATTGTTTGCAATTGCGGATAATCGACTATTATTGCCCACTCCAAATCGTTTACGAAGTCACTTCTTCCTTCCCCGCCGAGCGCAAGTTTGTTTGAAAACTTTGTATATGCTTCTTTTGCACTAATCCCGAGATTATTTGGTTTGATAAGAGATACTGTCTGCTCTTTGTATTCAACAGGCTCAATAATTTCTCCTCTGCCTTTTGCAAGAAGCGTTCCTCCTTCAAGACATACGTTTAAATCAGAACCTAATTCCGCACAAAGTTTGTGTAATTGTTCTTTGGTTAAAGGTTCATTAAGCAGTTTGTTTAATCCGTATAAAGTTCCTGCTCCGTCCGTACTCCCGCCGGCAAGACCAGCCGCAATCGGAATGTTCTTTTCTATATTTATATTAATTTCATAATCCATAAATGAATGGATATTATAAAAAAACAGTTTTGCTGCCTTATAAACCAGATTTGTTTCATCATACGGTATTTCATCTGAGTTACCTGACAGGTTAATTTTAAATGAGTCCGCGGGTTCTGCTGAGATATTCAGGTAGTCGTACAGGCTGATTGTCTGCATAATGCTTTCAATGTCATGAAATCCGTCAGCCCGTCTGCCTGTGACTTTTAGAGTTAAATTAATTTTTGCGGGACATTGGATTTTAATTTCAGGCATTCTTTAATGCCTCCGACAATTTCCCGAACATTTCTAAGGACAAGTTTTCTCCCCGAATTTTTTCATCAATGCTAAGTTTACTCATTGCTTTTGATATTTTATCCTTATCAAATCCGCCTGATAGGAGGCAATTTCTCAGAGTTTTTCTTCTTTGAGCAAATGCTGCCCGTACAGTCTTTCTAAAATGTCCGTAATCACTCAGTTCTAATAGAGGTTTTTTTCTGACTTTCAGATACACAAGCGCCGAATTAACTTTTGGTGACGGGAAAAATGCCCGTCTGCCGACAAGTTCTTTTATTTTTACATCCGCCCAGAATTGTGATAACAGTGTAAGAAGCCCATATTGTTTTGACGGGGATTTTTCGGTTGCTACCATTCTTCTTGCAACTTCCTCCTGTACCATAAGTATAATATCTGTTATTTGGTTTCTGTTTTCGTTATTTAAATCATCAATTTCACCCAAAAGATGTGCAATAATCGGACTTGTAATGTAATATGGAATATTTGCAACTACCTTAACTTTTTCATCAGTTAAATCCTTAAATTGTGTTTTTAGTATATCCTTATGAATTATTGTTAAATTAGGTGCATCAAGTTTTTTCAATTCCTTAATTGCTTCTTCATCAAGCTCAACGGCAATAACTTTTTTTGCCTTTTTTACTAATTGCTCCGTCACAAAACCTACGCCGGGTCCGATTTCAATGACGATATCTTCGGGCTGGATGTCGGCATAATCAAGAATATTCTGGATTACCTGACCGTCAATAAGAAAATTTTGCCCGAGGCGTTTTTTTGTTCTAAAAAATTTTGCTCTTTCAAAATAGTTCATCTTGTTAATAATTTTATCACAATAAGGCTAATGTTGTGCAAAATATTTTTTGTTATTTTGGTTGTTGTATAATTAGTGTAAGGAGGTCTCCTTTTGTCAGCAGTTATAGAAATATCAAAAAGTTTAGATTATCAGCAAATAAAAGAAGTTTATACATCGGGATATGTGAAAGACGGTGTTTTTAAAACAGGTGTAGAATATGAAAGAATACCTTTATCCGTGGATACAAATTGTTCTGCGGATTATTACGGAGAGCATGGCATCTGTAATCTTTTAAGAGAATTTGCCGCGCGGGAAAATTGGGATTATATACTGGATTCGGGCGAAATAATCGGACTGAAGCAGGGACATGATACGATAACACTTGAACCGGGCTGTCAGATGGAGTACAGCTTGGAGCCTGTCAAAACTTTAGCAGAACTTGAAAACAATATAAAAAAACTTGATCAACTGATAAAGCCGATTTCTGATGAGTTCGGAATAAGACTTATTAAATACGGAGTGTCCCCTGTTTATACTTATAAAAATATAAACTTAATTCCCAAAAAGCGATATCATGTAATGGCAAAATATATGTGGGGTATTCTGTCGGATGTTATGATGAGAGAAACCGCAGGAATACAGGGTACATTTGATTTTGAAAGTGAAGAAGATGCAATAAATAAATTTAAAATTGCAAATATGCTGACCCCGTTTATGACGGCGATGTTTGCAAATTCCCCAATCAGAGGCGGAGTCGATACGGGTTACAAATCATTCAGAGCATTGAGCTGGCTGAATACGGATAATGACAGGTGCGGTTTTGCATATAATTTTGATAAAGATTATTCGTTTGATGATTATATAAGTTATATTCTTGATGCCCCGATGATGTTTATTAACCGTAACGGAGAACCTCTGAAAATTAACGGCAAATTTAATTTTAAAGAGTATATGTTGAGCGGGTTTTGCGATAATAATGCAAATTTAGAGGATTATCTTTTGCAGGCGAATTTATGTTTCCCGGAGGTAAGGCTCAGAAACTTTATAGAGGTAAGAAATCACGATTGCGGCGCTGTTAAGGCTGTTATGTCGGTAATGGCGATATATAAAGGTATTTTGTATAACTCGGATGCCCGTTCTGAAATAGAAAATTTGTTTAGTTCTTCAACATTTGAGGATTTTTCTGAATTGCGATATTCCGTTCCAAAAACGGGTTTGCAGAGTGAATTTAAAAATAAAAAAGTTCTCGATTATGCAGGAGAAATTATTAAAATTGCCGAAACTTCTTTAAAAGAGTTTAATCCCGGAGAAGAACAATATTTAGATTACATAAAAAAATATGTAGCTGACGGAATTTCGCCTGCGGATGTAATCCTGAAAAATTGGTACGGCAGCTGGAATAAAGATATTTCAAAATTGATTGAATTTATTTCATAAAAAAATAACCCCCTTTTACGGGGGTTATTTTTTTATTGTTTTATTCTGTTTCGCATTGAGCTTTTTGTTTTGCGACCCATTTTCTTGCATCTTTAACGGAATTAAATTCCCAGGATTCCTTTCCGTCGCATGATGTAACAACGACCTTTCTGGCTTCTACCGGCAGTGCCCCGCCTCCGCTTGCTGTTTTCATAGTTGAAATTCTTTTTGCCTGTTCTTCTTTATCAGCCAGGCAGACTTTCGTTCCATCTTTTAATGTAACTGTTTGGTGAAGTATTATTGTGCCGTTTTCATCTTGTTGGATGGCTGACATAGGATGACCCGGCATCAAGAGTTCTGTCAATTCATTGATTTGAGCCTGAGTTAAGGGCTTTCCTGTTTCGCAATTGTTGTATAAAGTTGCATAATGTGAAGGGCCGCCGAATTTAATAGTTGCAACCTCAACGCCTTCATCTATTTCATAGCATAATTCCACTTCCGGTGCTATTACGATATTCTCGTCATCTTCGTCTTTCTCTGCAAGTTGTTGTTCCAAGTCTTCTATTTTTTTCTTGAGTTCTTCATTTTCTTTTTCGAGTTCATCGCAAGGATCTTTTTCCTCTACCGGTTCCTCAGGATTTAGTAAATCATTGGCTTTTTTTCTGTTATCTACGGCATCATCCCTGTCTTTGTATGTTAATGCTCCAAGGGTACCTACTGCGGCACCTACGATACCTCCGGTATAGTTGTCTTCTCTTTGAACATCAGTATAATTGCAATTGCCGCCAGTAATGTTTGTATTTACTGTTATAGATGATTTTCCAAATATTGCCGATAATACTGCAGCAGTTGCAAATAGGGCTTTGCCTAACCAGGTTTTATCAAATTTCCAGTCCATACCTGTCGCAATTATGGCATTCTTTTCATCAGATGGTTCATAACCTCTTTTTTCTGCACCTTCTGCTCTGTCTTTTAAGGTTAATCTGTATGCCGTAACATCTTGTTCCATTTCTGTTTTAAATTTATCGCTGTCAAATATGTACTGACCGTTTTCATCTTTTACAAGATTACCGTTTTCATCCGTTTTATAGAATTTTTTTAAGTGTTCTTCTTTTTCTTCGGGTGTCGGATTCACAAGTCTTTCACCTCTTATCATTTCCAGAACTTCCTTATCTTTTATCAATGTAGCCTTGTAAGGTGAATCCTTAGGTTGCTTTGCAACGAAATCGTTGTACGCTTTTTCATCTATGAAAACGACTGTTCGTTTTGCGTTTGCCTGAGCCATTTCATTCTCTACCTGGCTTTTGGCAAGTTTTTTAGCTTCTTTCTCTTCGTATCCCATTCCCATCAGATAGGCTTGTAATTCATCTTGACGTTGTTGTCTTTTTTCTTTGCTGCTCAAAAATTCTCCGATTTTTTTCGCATCTTCTTCGTTTGCAGTTTTCACATCGTGAGCTTGCATAAAAACAGGTTTTTTTGTGTCATCTCCGCCTGTAACCGGATTTGTAACTGTTGAATACCTTGGTGTAGCACCATCAACTCTGACGATTTGTAACTCTGTCATAATTCCCCTTTCCTTTCCCCATGAAAGATTAAATTTACTCCTATATCTATATAAAGATTTTTATGTCCCAAAAATTGCCTTTTATGATTTTTTACGTTTCCGCTGATTGCTTAAAATGCTTATATAGGTTTAGTTTAAAAGAATTATTTTTTGTTAACAAATCTTAATAAATTATTTATTAACCTGAAAAGATGCCGTATGAATAGTTGCCTTTAGGTGAAAAAATATTATATAATAGATAAGATGTTAAGAGGCATATTTATACTTTTATTCTTGTTTTTCATTTGTCCGGTCGGGTTTTGTTCAGACGGAACGGTTTTGTCTGCGGGTATTTCTATAAACAGTCAGGTGCCTGTTGAATTTATGGGTACATGGAGAGTCGCATCAAAATTGACAGAAACAGACAGTCCCGAAAATTTTAAGGATGTCGGGATTGTTTTGTGGAACCTGTCAAGGACAAATGACGTCATAACTTTATATAGTCCTTTTACAGGTGCAAGAGCTTCCGTAAAGGTTGAATATGTGAAAGGAAATACCGTAAAGTTTATCAAAGAGGGAAATTATGAGGATAAAAGACTTGTTGATACTGTTGAAATCACCTTAGACGGAGATACTTTTTCCGGCAAGAACTATTTAACTCTGTCAAATTCCCTTGGCTTGGAGAGTTCTTCAAATTCAGAAAAACATGCAACCTACGTTCTTGTCGGCAGAAAGATTTCGGGCAGCGGTGTGTTGGAATAGTGTGAGGATTTTAGTGTATGAAAAGTTATAATTTTGATACCGTAATATTAGGCGGCGGGCCGGCAGGAATGTCTGCAGGCTTGTATGCCGCAAGAGGTGCAGTCAGTGCCGCAATAATTGACTTAACTATGTTTGGCGGGCAGCCGTCAAATTATCTTGAACTCGAAAATTATCCGGGTTTTGATAAAATTGGAGGCTATGATTTAATGGAAAAATTCGAGAATCAGGCTGATAAATTCGGAATCCAAAAATTTCCGATGCAGGAAATTGTAAGTATTGATTTAAAAAATAAAAAAATAGTAACGAGAGAGGCAGAATTTTTTGCAAAATCAATAATTATTGCAACAGGGGCTCAGCCGATGAAACTTGGAATACCCGGAGAAAAAGAGTATGTCGGTCGAGGTGTCAGCTATTGTGCAGTGTGTGATGCGGCATTTTATAAAGACAAAGTTGTTGCGGTTGTCGGCGGTGGTAATTCTGCAGTTGAAGAAGCAATGTACTTAACAAAATTTGCATCAAAAGTTTATCTTATCCACAGAAGAAATGAATTAAGGGCAGATAAGATTATACAAGAGAGAGCCTTTAAAAATCCAAAGATAGAATTTGTCTGGGATACGGTAGTTAGGGAGATTAAAGGGGACTCTCTTGTAAATTCTCTTGTTGTAGAAAATGTAAAAACATGTGCTTCAGATTTGCTGAATGTAAACGGTATCTTCCCGTACATTGGCATTGTCCCTAACGCAGAGCAGTTTAGCGGGCAATTAGCTCAGGATGCAAAAGGTTTTATTGTAACTGATGAAAAAATGCAAACTTCTGTTGAAGGAGTCTTTGCCGTCGGAGATGTCAGAACAACTCCTTTAAGGCAGGTTATAACGGCGGCCGCTGACGGTGCCGTTGCCGCTGTCTATGCCGTAAAATATGTTGAAACACTAAAAGATATACCGCAGAAAGTATAGTAATCAGATTATTAACATTCATGAAATTTGATATGTATGATGTTTGTCAGATGTTTGAGTGTTCTATACCTTATTGCTTTCTGATGCTGGTTTTTGTGTGCCATTTTTGCGATTGTATAGTTTCCAAAATTTAGTATTAACATTGGCATACGGTTGATATTTTAGGTTATCTAAGTCGCTATTCAGCGCTCGCCCATCTCTAAAAAGGTTGATTAGCTCATCTATTTCTCTTATTCTGTCTCTGAATAACCCTGAAAGATGATAACGACCTTGTAATACAAAATTATAGCTGGATATCTCATTGTCCTTAATGTCAAAGACCCTGTTACCGTCTTTAATCTTCATATTATATAGTTCCAATTTATTCCCGTTTTTCCCAACAATAGTGCAAAGTCCCTTTTTAGGTCGATACATTATTTTGCAATTTTTCCATTCCCCATCATAATCTATGATGCAATACTTTCCATTAGGAGGAATATTAAGCTTTTCAGGTATTAATACTTGAAATGTAGGGATTTTGTTTTCATCTAAGCTCAACTGACCATGCACATGTTGAGTTTTATGGAGGGCATATTCCATCTGCCTCAAGGTATCAGTTATATAATCCTTCCCGGCCGGGCTATAACTTTGGAGCTTTTCAACAAGTTCTTTGGAAGGCTCAATATAGAAATTCCCGAAATGTGGATTTTTATTTTTGTAGTCTGTTATGTGGTAATTATTGCTAATACTTTGTATGTGCATAAACCCTCCTATTTTATTGTGTCTAAAAAACGTAAAAATTTTTTTTTGCTAGATGCTAATAATTTCTTAAAATTTCTTAATATAAAATGACGCGTAGGTGTATTCTTATGAACACCAAGATATTTTAATAGCTAAAGATGTTTGGTTTCATACAAACTATTTTCTCTTTGCGCACAATCTTCTCAACGTTTCCGTTTATAGTTGTTTAACTTTCCTCTTCGTTTCACTCAGAGTCATACCTCTGCTCAAAAACTGCCCGCCTCGCAATAAACGGTACCGC
>DBXD01000024.1:11787-13085 GCA_002309425.1 Cyanobacteria bacterium UBA1221 | reverse complement strand
CCGGCAAACGCAACAAAAGTTCCTGAAAATGTAAGAAATTTTGTTACGGAAGAATACCCGGAAACGGTATTCCGATTTGACGGAGTCGTTGTTTTGCCTGACGGAACGGTATATCTGCCGCTTATTCCGTCACAATTTAACACGGATGAACCTGTTGAAATAAAATATACTATTCCCGCAGGCAAAAATCTTGCTATGAAGCCCGATGCAATCGTTTTGAGTAATGATTATGTACTGTTAAAGTTATTAAAAAACGATAAGGGTAAAAATACGGTTATAAACCTGCCGGCCCCCCCGGTTGAACTCGTTACGGGTCTGTTCCCTCAGGATATGCTTGTTCCGAAAAATTTTGTATTACCGCTTTCCTTGAAGAATATCAGCGGTAATCTTGATATGCAGCTTGAAAAAGTGAACGGTCTTGTAATACCCGTTTCGCAGCCTAAAAAAGCATATATAAATTCGCTGGAAAGTGTTCCCGTATTGAAAAATAAGGTTATGTATGTCGCTTCAAACCTTTCTAAAAATATACAGGTAGTTGATACCGCAAAAGGAAACCCCAGTTACGCCTTGGCTCAGGAAGAAATTCCTATTTCAATAAAAGGGTATGATGTGTTTCTTCTCGTAACTTCATACGGAAAAAGGTCACTGGATGTAATTTCTCTTAACGATGATAAAGTTATAAAAGAAATAGATTTTAAAACACAGCCTGATGAAATCGTTCTTGATGAAAAAAACAAACTGGCTTATATTTCAAGCGGGGAGAGCGCAAGCATATATGTAATCAGCTTAGAAACAATGACTTTAAAAAGACAACTAAGAATAAACGGTTTGTGCGAAAAACTGACCTTGAGCGATGACGGTACAAAACTTTTTTACAATGACAAACAAACCCGTGAAATCTGGGCGGTTGAGTTAGATAACAATTACCTGATGAAGCTGGTGGGAAAATTCCCGAACGTTTCAAAAATAGAATATCTTGACGGGAAAATATATATAACCAGCAGGACAAAAAACAGACTTGCTATAATTGATTACGACTCAATGGGACTGATGTCAGAAAATCAAATTTCATCAAAACCAGTGGATATGGTGTCATATAAAGGAAGTCTTTTTGTTCTGTGTGCGGGCGACAGGGTTCTTGATATTATAGATACCTCTGTTGACAGCATTGCAGGCAAAATAGAACTGGAAAACACTTTCCCCACAAGAATTACCCAAATCGGCGATTCAAATATTGCGGTAATTACCGATGCAATGGGCGGGTTATATTCTATTTTGGATATGGATAAAAAAGAAAT
>DBXD01000024.1:0-11759 GCA_002309425.1 Cyanobacteria bacterium UBA1221 | reverse complement strand
TCGTCAAAAAGATAGGCTCAAAATAATGATTGAAAACTTTGATGCCGTTACTCAAAATGTTCTTTTAAATCTGGAAAAAACGCAAAAGACTTTTTGGAATATTGCACGACCTACCGCCGAATTTCTTTATAACACAATAGTAAACGAAGGTTTTGTATCCGGTATTGAGGTCGGAACCTCCAATGGTTACAGCGGAATTTGGCTCGGAAAAGCTTTCAAAAAAAATGGCGGAAACCTAAGAACCATAGAGTTTTATGAGAAAAGATATTCCGTTGCAAGAGAAAATTTTGAACAGTGCGGAGTATCTGATGTAATAACAATATGCCCCGGTAAAGCCTTAACAATTCTTGAATATTTACCTGAAGATTTGATGTTTGATTTTGCCTTTGTTGATGCAAACAAAAGTGAATCCGTGGATTATTTCAGATTAATAAATCCGCATTTAAAAACCGGCGGAATATACACTTGCGATAACGTATTATCACATAAAGAAAAAGTTAAAACTTATATTGATGCCATAAATTCTAATCCGGATTATATACATACCGTTCTTGACCTGCCGGCAGGACTTTCATATGCCAGAAAAATCAGGTAAAATAAGATAATTATGGCAGTTTATAACAAATATTATGTATATCTTATATATTGACATTTGAAAAATTTTAGACAAATAATACATGTATTAACAAAAGGGATATAAAATATGATTAAACCGGTCATTAGCAAAATGTTTCAAACATACGCAACAGCGCCTCATAGGTGCTCTAAATGCTCATTTAACGGTAGAAGAGAAACTGTCAGTTTCGGAGAACAATCTGACGTTGTTGAGTTTCACAATTTAACGGGGCTTCCGGAAGAAGAAGTTAAAAAAAGAAGAAATGCTCTGACTAAATATATTATATCCGGAATGAAAACTGACAATGTTGAACTTGATAATATTCCTTCTTTCAAAGAACTTTTAAATAAACCGGCAGGTGAAATTATTGATTCCTGCGGGGGTGACATTGCAAAAATCAATAAACTAACAGGACATTACGGACTGGTAAAATATGCGGCATTTACACCTAAAAAAGGTATGGGCACAGATATTTGCGAAACAGTTGCAGATTCTTTCTCTGATTATCTTATGCATAATTATGAAGGTTCTGTTGAAGCTTTGTACAAAAGATATGGTGAGTGCGGAGAAGTTATGTATAATGAATATTTAGACCAAGGTTTTCTACTGCAGGACACGGATAAAAATCATAAGAACATTTACTGCACTACTCCGGAGTTTTTGAATGCATACTATGGCTCTAATAATTTAAGTCATATGAAGTAGTTTGTTGCGCGTACTAAAAAAAGTAGCAAATTTTATTTTTTACGGGATTTAAATTATCATATACAAAATTTTCAGTAAAGAGATAATATGGTTAATATCAGCAGTTATACCGCAGTAGGCGGAAGCAAATACGTATATCATCCTGAAAAAATAGCGGAATTACTTCGTGGCGGAGGAAGAACTTCTGTTTCAACTACGATTGCACCAACTAACCGTTGTAATCTGCACTGTTCGTACTGCAATCAGGACGTTCGCCCAAGAAGTCAATCTCTTAGTTTAGATTACATAAAAGATTTCATTAATGCATTAAGAGAAAGAGATTTGAAATCGGTTGTTATTTCAGGCGGAGGAGAACCTACAACCTATCCGCAATTTAATGATTTGGTAAAATGGTTAAAAGGTGAAACAAATTTGTCGCTGGGTTTAATTACAAACGGAACAAATAACTTGTGCGGCAAAGAACGGGTTAATACATGGGATGCCTTTGACTGGATAAGAGTAAGTCTTAATTTTATAAATGATAAATTATTAAGGATAAAAGTTCCGAATAACAAAGACGGCAAACTCGGAATGTCTATGGTTTTTACAAACCAATCAAGCAAAATGATAGAAGAAGTCGCAAAATTAGCGGAGGAATATCGGGCAAGGTTTGTAAGAATTATTATGGATTGCAATAAACACGAGGCTCAGACCGGACAAGATATTGATATGCTGCGGGAAATAATAGAAAAATTAGATAATAAAGATATGTTTTTTTTACAGAAAAGAGAATATTACCCGGCGACAAGAAATACTTGTAATGTTTCAAAATTAAAATCTTTTATGTGCGCAGATGGCAGTGTTGCACCTTGTGACTGTTGGATGCAGAACACAGATAAAAACGGCAAAATGTTTAGCGGAACATTACCTGACAGGTTTAACCTTGCAAATGGAGGAATTAAAAATTATCTCGAATATCTGGATGGCGTAAGAAAACCAAACTTTAATCCTGCAGTTGATTGCAACTCATGCGGATACACTCCTAACAATGACCTCCTTGAGGAAATTTTCATTTTACATGAAAAATATCCGCAAGATTCAGTCTTACAGTTATTCGAAAGATTAGGCATTAAGCCGGCTGATAATATAAAAGACATAAATTTCGTTTAGAAAAAAACTTTCTTTACAATTTTTGTCTTACAACCGTATTTGAACCCTGAGAGGAAACAAAGAGCATATCTCCGTCAATATGCAGGCAATACGGCTTTTGTATATTATTCATAAATATTGTAACACTGCCTGACGGCGTGATTTTTACAACATTGTTTGCATTATAATTAGCAGCATAAATATTTCCTCTGCTATCAGAAGCAATATCTATCGGGCCGCTGAGATTAGTCTTTACAAAATCACCTTTCACCCCTGCCGGTGTAACTTTTGTTATAGAATTACTGCTGAAACTCGCCACATACAAATTGCCCTGTTTATCGGTGGTTATACCGGTCGGACTCGGAATACCAGTATAAGTTCCGTTTGTTTGCGGAATTTTCGGAGTGTTTGCAGCAGCCTGTTCTTTTAATTCCTGTGAAATAGCTTCCAGATTAGTGTTCATCGAAGCCGCCATTGCCTCGGCCTTGGAATATAATTCACTGTTTCTCGGAATTAGTGCCAAATACCTTTTTGCATTGGTATTTTGACCAAGTTTTGTACTCAACACCGCCGCATTATAAACAGCCTCGTAGTCGTTAGGCTTTCTTACCATTATCTGTCTGAATACGCTCAAAGCCTCGTCATACTGATTCATTTGCTGAAGTATTATTCCAAGGTTGTAGTATGCATCAATGTAGTTTGAATCAATTGAAATAGCTTTTTTAAACAAATCTATCGCCTGTTCAAACTGACCGTTACGGTAGGTATCCACACCCCTGTTGTAATACAGTTTTGCTTCGTTGCTGACCTCAGCCACACCTATTGTGCAGGTCATCAGTGCAAATACACAAGCTGTCGTAAAAATCTTTTTAATCATACTTAAATCTCACCTAATTCTTCTATCAATTTAGCATTTTTGGATGCAAATTTTTCCCCTCTTGCTATAATAGCAAGTTTTAAAATATTTGCAAGATTTATAGAATATAATGATTTATAATTATCCGGCAATCTCAAACTCCAGTTTGCATCTCCGGAGGTTCCCGGTCTGTTATAAACATCATAAACATTGAAATAATCCGTAAAGAAAATCTGAATATTTTCCGCTTTTGATGCAAAGAGTTCAACCAATTTGGTCTGCGCGAGATATTCCGCATTTTTTGTCAATTCGACAATTAAATCGTCCTTGTTTGACCAGTCGGGGAAATCTAAATCCTCAACGAGATTTTTTACGTGAAGATACCCTTCGTGCGTATTAATCATAGAGTCTGCCCACATTTTTATCGGCTCATTATCGTGAGTACCGACCATTGCCCAGCATCTTTCGTTAATATTCTTGCATCTGTATGGGTCATCAGGTTCTTCCGGTTCGGTAAATTGGGTCAGCTTCATTCCCTGCAAGTCATATGCCTTCATAACGGCAGCAACGGGGTTTGTCAAAGTTCCCAAATCTTCACAGACAATCGCATCTTTGTCCAGACCTTCTTCTTCTGCAGCAGCAATAACTATTTTTTCAATAAGCCTGCCGTACAACTTAATCTGTTTATCTGTTAAGTGTTTTACACGTTTTTCTTTATCTGCCGGAACCTCTTCATCCAAATCTTTTAAAGACGGGATAGCAAATTTCTTCAAAAATTCATGTTCGGGAGAAGAGTACAACCTGCCTGCACCTTCTTCAACTTTAGGTTTTTTGCCTGCTCTGTATACCCACGGGTCAATCAATCCTACAATATGGTCAATTCTGACACCGCCGGGGTTTTCTCTGAACATTTTTTTGTATAAGTTCTTCATTAAAATTCCGCCGTCATCAAGCGAGCCGTCAGACTTGAAAAGTTTTTCAGGATTCATTACAGGGAAACCCCATGCCTGACCGTCTTTTGAGAAGTAATCAGGCGGACATCCGAGCATCCAGCCGTCAAGGAACAATGATTGATATGCCCAGCAATCTCTGTCAGAGAACGCAACCTGACGGTCTGCAATCATTTTGATATGTTTTTTCTTTGCGTATTTAAGAGTTTCTTCGTTTTGTTTGCTGAGAACAAACTGAACAAATTTGTAAAAATCTATGTCATCAGCGTATTTTTTAGAAATTTCTTCAATTCTTTTACCATATTCTAGTTGTTGTTCAATAGATTTCGGATTGAAAAGGTTTTTGTCCGTTTCAGAATTCCACAACGGCCAGTAGTCGTTGCCATGTTCTATTGAAAGAGCCTCATACAAGCTGTCTTTGTCAAGCCATGAGTCATTTTCTCTCTTGTAGATTGAAAACTCTTTCATCAATTTTTTGTCATTTCTTGATTTGAAATTTTCCCATGCTTCTCTTAGAGCCTCGTCCTGTTTTTTATAAATATAAGAGTATGCGGTTCGGTTTGCATATTTGTTTGGGTTATTTGAAACAATATCGTTATATGTGTTTTCGGATAAAATATTTAACCATTCGTCCTGAGTTAACTGTTTAAGGTCAATGAACAACGGATTGCCCGAGAAAATGGTACCTGTGTATGGTGAGGAATCGCAGCCTTTGGTTTTGCCTGCGGGTCCTAACTGAATAGAAGTGAAAATTCCGCTTGCCCAGTCGATAATATCTTTACCTGCATTAGAATTTATTGAACCGAATCCGGTATTTTCGTTTTCTCTTGACGGAAAACTGCCATTATGTATAATAAATGCCAAATTCTTTTTACCCAAAACTTTTAACGCTTTTTCGACAGTTTTTGTACTGTTTTTCTCCAAAGTGCAAACCATTAACCTTTTCTCCTTATAAACTATAACAACAATCAGATACTATCATGAGCATGGTTTATAAGCAAGTAAAAAAGATTACGCCTTTTTGGATAATTTACAATTAAAAGGGAGTGTAATTTTTTATAAATCTTGTGTCCGCAAAAATGCCTACACAGCACGTAGGGTGGGCAAAAATGAATTGCCCACCATTTATAAAATATCTTGGTGGGTACGCATATGCTTTACCCACCCTACATTACTAAAGTCTATCAGCGTTTAATTTGTAAATTTTTTTAAAATTCTGCCGGATTTTTGTCAATTTTTTTATTGAAAATTTCTTTATCAAGATATGAAGGTTAATTTTTCAACGACAAACAGTTTTCAAGGTGCACCAATGTACGGTTATTACAGTATTGGCAATACTGCACAACCTGTTGCTGCTGATATTGCACCCGGCTGTTCACAAACTCAAAATAATTATGCCACTTCCCCTAATTTTGCATCAAGAAACTACTTCTTAGGCACAAATCAGTTAGGCGGAACAAGTTACCTCCGGCTGGGTAATAAAACAATTAACGGAAAAGAATACTACCAGTACCAATTAAATAACGGAACAACGGTTCTCATAAGACCTGACGATAAATCAGACAGCGCATCAATCAGTACAAGTGTCAAAAATGCCTCTTACGGTTTCAGCAGTCCTTTTAATAATATGACCGAAGCACATTTATTTGAACACTTATGCGGAAATAATCAGCTTAATAACAACGGCTATTTCCAAAGGATTGATGACGGTTTGTCCGGTAATGAAATACGGTTTGCTGCAGGAGTTAATCCGTCTGATTTAAAGAACATAATTAACTCTCATGCAAACACATTATACAAAGATAACTTTACTCAAGAAGTTTTCGACAGGGAAAAACAAGCACTAAATGTAGAATTAGCACTCAAAGGAAACCGCGGTGGAAACAGAAATGAAATTAATGATATAGATTTAAACCATCTGAGGCAAATCCGCAACAAGCTTGTAAAACCCTCTAATATAGAAATTATTGTGGAAGGGAACGTAAACCCCGAAGATGTTATGCGGGATATAAGTCAAACAACGGCAAATATTCCATCCGCACAAATTCAACCGTTGCAGGATATAAATTACCAAAAGAACAACGTATATAGCGGAAACGATTTGTCCGTTGCAGGTTTGACCCTTAAAACAGGCAATCTTAATGATGCGGATAAGACCAAAACTCTTGCTGTATTGAATTTAATAAAAATTCTTGCAGAAACTTCCGACAAAATTAATTTGGACAGTCAGGCAAGAGCCTATTCATACGGCGGGAATATCGGGGTTTGTGATACCGGTGACGGCTCACTTGCATTAGTATATGAAAACGAAACTTTCACCCAAAACCAAAAAACCTTAGAAAATATATATAAATCAAATTTTGAAAAATTGAAATATACAAGGTTATCCGAAGAAGATTTAAATGCGGCTAAGAAATCACTCGCCTATAATTTTGATATTTTATGTTACAACTGCAAAACCTCAAAACAAGAAATCCTTCAGGCAGCAGAAAATATAAATTTGCAGGATATTTATTCCGTTATAAACAGTTTAAGTCCGGTACAATAACGAGGTTTTTCGTGCATTAAAACGCACCCTGCGGACTATACCTGTCCTCGCCTATTTTTTATCACATTTAAACAAATTTTTCAGGCTGTGTTTTTCTTTCTGCTGCTGGGTATATTCCGCCTGAGAAACCGGAACACCAAAAGGTCTTAACAGCGTGTCTTTTTGCTTTTGTTTAAGTTCTTTCATATCCGCTCTTTTTAGTTTCACAACCATATTGTATTTGGATTTCTGTTCGTGATTCAGTATCTTTTTAAACTCTCTGTCGTATTTTAATGAGGTTTTTCTAATATCGTTTTTTGTTGTATCGAGTTTGTTTTGTGCGGATTTTATTGTTTTTGTATCCGCCTTTTTCCCTGCATCTAAATCTTTCAGGGCTTTTCGGTCGAGGCAAAACTGTTTCAGTTTCGGCTGCAACTCACTGTATCTTTTCTCTTCCAGTTCGTTTTTTTTCTTTATTTGGTCGGGAGTCAAATTCAAAACATTATAAATAGAATTTCTTTCCACCCTGATTTTTTCTATAAGCTGCGGAGAATAATCTTCCTTTACAACCGTACTTGATATGGTATCCTTGTCCGGTGCTGTACCGTCTGCGGCAAAAACCGGATTTACACATAACATCATACAAATGGATAAACCAACCGAAAATAAAGCCTTATTCATAACCTCTCCTTATTCGTTTTGCATGTACGGGTATTATGCCATGCAAAAAAATTTTTTACAACTTCACTCATCAAGAGGATTGCTTTTTGAGTTAATACCATTAAAATATCTGTATGAAAAAGTGGCTTGTTATAACTTTATTAATTTTATCCGCATCATACGCCGGGGCAAAAACTATTGACCACGAGCAGATTTATCGTGACCTTGAATCCCCGAAGGTTAAATATATCCACGATATTGACCCGGGAGAGTTTTACGACATAAAAAATTCTACCTGGTCACCATATCCTCTGTTCAGGCTGACAAGTCCGCTCTATTTTAAAGATATAACCATTGAACCCGGATATTATCTGCTTACACCAAGAGAACACAAAGGGGACTGGTATATATTATTTAAGGAAGCGGGAAAAATAAAATATATTATCCCGGTTTTTGATAGAGAAATCGTTCCGCTCACTTTTTATGACGACAATTTGCCTCAACCAAAACTTGCACCCACACAAAAGATGCACCTGAAAATGCTTGATTTTATGGGAAAAGTTGTACCGAGCGCCCAGAGAAAACCAACCCCGAAAACCTTCCTTGAAATTACGGATTTGGATAACAATTTTGTTCTGATAAAAATATACTGGGGTGATTACAGATATTACACAATATTCAGAACCATAATGCTCTGATTATTATCTCAGACTTTTCATTTTTAACTGCAGTTTTGAAGTGTCGTTTAGATTTCCCTCAACCCATACGTTAAATATTTCCAGCTCATTTGGTTTTGCATCTATTGACGGAATTTTATTTATTTTGTCCTTGTATAAATATCTTGTTTTTTCGGGACGAAATATTATTTTTGTAATCATAGAAAGCGGGACAAAAAGTATTCTGATACCCTTTTGGGCATTTCGGTTATATTTTCCCCAAACCTGAATTTTGGCATTCTGTGTTATAATATTATATTTTCCTTCGGTAAAAGTTGAAAGATACTTATGTCCTGAATAAACTTCCACATTTTTAATATCATCATCACAAATATCAAAAGAACCTTTTATGTTTGATCTAAGTGCCTGTATTTTTTTTGCATCAATATTTATAATATCCGGAAGTTTAAACTTTATGGTTCGGTGAATCCGTTTTGATTTTTTTATAATAAATTCCCTGCTTCCGAGTTTTGTCAAAGCACCTTCTTTTATATCAAATGTAGCGTGTGCATTAATATGTTCCAGTTTGTTTTGAGTTGTTACATGCAATGTCGCATTCGCAAACCCCTCAACCTGTTCGTGCAAATTAAGAATCATATCTGCCGCAATATTTGAATCAATGTTTTTTGCCGTAAAATCAGCCTCCGAGGAGTGGTTTGAAATATTATAAATACCGCGCGCCGCAAGTTTTCCTTTGGCAAAATCAACATCCGGCATAGAAAAATTAACCTTGTTGTCCCTGATATTTCCCGTAAGTTCAAGGTTTTCCACAACGACTTTTCTGAATCTCAATTTGTCCAGTCTGATTTTACCGTCTTCCACAATCCATTTTATGTCTTTTGTTTTCGGCGGTACTTTTAATTTAAGTTTTGGTCTTGGCATTTTGTTTTTGTGAGCGATAAATTTTTGCAGATACAAATCAATTTTGTGTATTGTAATTACATCTTCAAATTTATTTACCATATTAATATATCCGGTAAAAGGAGAACCCTGAAAAGTGCCGTTTGATGAAATTTCCATAGTATTATCATCAGCATTTACCGTTGCATCCTGAACATGGAACTCCTTGTATCTTGAATCTTTCAGGTTAAATTTTCCCGTAATTATGCCTTTTTTATGATTATATTTTAAGTTACCGATAAACGTTCCGCCGCTGACGTATCTGCCAAAAGACCCGGTAACGGACACTGGAGCATATCCGTCAGTTTGACAGGTTATGTAATCAAGATTAAACTTACCGTCTTTTTTTACAAACAATCCGTTTCCGTGAATTATTTTACTTATATTGTTATTATCTGAAACAAAAGAGTAATCGTACGAATCAAGGTATAAGTTATCTCCGTCTTTATTTGTTTTTGCATATACACGTCTGGCTTTATCTTCCAGACCCAAATCACCTGACTTGTAGTGGATATTTGAGCCGACAGGAATTTTTGCCAGATATTCAACTTCCGGCTTCCTGTTTTTTACAACATATTTTACATGTAAATCCACTTTGTTTGTTATATCAGTATCGGGAATATACGTTTTTGCAAAATCGCTGTCTAATGTTGATTTAACATTACCCGATACAACTCTTGTTTTGTCAAAAATATTTGCCGCTTCAAAATCGGTATAAGTTTTTTCGCCCCCGAAAGTTCCCGTTGCATCTGCTTTAATTTTATCTTTATCAAAAAGAAAAACTATCTCCGGCAAATTTATCGGAACAGAATATTTCACCGTTTTTGCGGACAAATTTGAAATTTTACTTATACCTGTAATATTTTTTGGTTTTACGTTTAAATCTATATCCGCTAACCCGCCAAAATCATAAAAATTTTCTATGAAATTCTTTTGCGGATTTTTTTGTTTCATAAAAGCCAAAAATGATTTTTCCAAAAGGTTTACGGGTAAGTTTTCAGCCGCAAGGTTTATATCATATTTATTGTTTTTGTCCCACAGTTTGCCTGATAAAAGAAATTTTGCAATACCGTAAGTAAATTCATAGTTAGTTGCCGTTAAAGTGTTATTATTAAATTCAAGCTGCCCTTTTCCTTTTATATTCAGGGGTTTTTCATACAAATTTGAATTTACGTTTATATCCATATCGCTTATAAATTGACTGCCGCCCGGAACAATATTAAATTTCATAAGTTCCACAGAAGTTTTATCAGCAAGGATAACATCCGCTTTTTTTATGGTTATATAAGGGATTTTTTTAATCTCAATTTCTTTTTTACCCGATTTTTTATGAGGCATATTTAATTTATCAAACCCGGGTTTACTGAAATAAATATAATTTACGCTTAAAGTGTTAAGTTTTGGTTTTACTAAGTCAAAACCTGCATATAAATTATCAGATGCAAAAAAAGTTTCTTTGTTGCTATTTAGTGCCGTAATTTTTTGGATATACAAATCAACCGAAAAGTTTGGATGCGTTTTTAATTTTATATTGTCAGTTAATAAATCAATATTTGTTTTATTATATACGATTTTGTGCAAACTTTTTTCAAAAGTTTTTGAATTTACGATTTTGGGAAGTCCGTACAGAAAAAACAAATACGATAACGAAAAAATTATCAGTACGGGAAAAACCAAAAATTTGAAAATCTTTTTCCATAGAGAACTATTCATAGAAAAATAATAAATTTGACAATATGTGATGTCAAGCAAATGTTACCAATAAAAAAACCGCCTGTTAATAACGGGCGGTTTTAATAAAGTTATTTATTGAAATTATTCAACAGAGATTGCGCCAACCGGGCAAGCATCAGCTGCTTCTTTAACTTCACTCATATTAGCTGCAACTGCAGACGCATCAACTACGGCTTTATCTTCTACTGAAAATACAGCTCCGCAAATTGATTCGCAAGCACCGCAAGCAATGCAATCGTCACTAACTGTTACGCTCATTTTAGTTCTCCTTTACATTTAAATAATACACGCAAGATTCCCCTTGCAGAAAAATTATACTATAAAATTTTTAAAATATCCAGTCCCTTACAAAATCAGCCACATGGTCAAATCCTGTGAGAGTTCCCAAATTTCCGCCCTGCTCTTTTTTATCGTAAACAAGAACCGGAACTTTTTCTCTTGTATGGTCTGTTCCCTCTACACACGGGTCACATCCGTGGTCAGCCGTAATTATAAGCATATCTTCATCTGTCATGGCACTCATTATTGCAGGCAGATATGAATCAATTTCTTCTATTGCCCTTCCGTAACCTTTAGGGTCATTTCTGTGCCCGTACAGCATATCCGTATCCACAAGGTTTGTAAAAATCATCTCATACGGCATATTTTTTTCTGCGTAATTAGGATAGGCAATACTTTTTAAGTCCAGCTCATTTTTTACGGCTTTAAGGGTTAATTCAAGACCCTCTTTGTTTGAGCCTGTATGAATTGCATGGGTAATTCCGGCTTTTGAAAATATATCTTCGATTTTACCTATTGCAATAACTTTTGCGCCGTTATTTTTTATATCATTAAGCAGAGTGTGCCTTGGAACCATTGAATAATCCCTGCGGTCTTTGGAAATTCGGGTGGGTTTGCCGTCAATAATTTTATATGGCCTTGCAATTACTCTTGAAACATTGTAATTGCCCTCGTCAAGAAGTTTTCT
>DBXD01000095.1:5974-8661 GCA_002309425.1 Cyanobacteria bacterium UBA1221 | reverse complement strand
ACCTGTTATATCTCCGATTGTTGCGGATGAATTTGTACCATTTGCATAGTTATAAATCGCCCCGCCGCCACCAGAACCCGTTCCACTATTATTTATAAAATCACCCGTAATATTGCCTATATTCCAACCATTATTGTATATAGCACCGCCGTTCACATTTCCTGAACCGGTAATTGACTGATTAATAAAATGTGCGACAATGTCCGCACCACCCTGGTCTGTTGAAATTCTTTCATGTGACACTATCCCGTCACGAATTGCAAGTTGGTAATATTTATCACCGATTTGGTAGATATTATCGCCGCTTGTTTCTGTTGTTTCGGTAAGGGTATATGCACTATTGTCCCCAAGTGTCGGGGTTGTTACATCTGTATAAAAACTGTCTTTCAACTCGAGTTTATAGTATTTATCACCGATTTGGTAGATATTATCACCACTTGTTTCGGTTGTTTCAGTGAGGGTATAGGCACTATTATCCCCCAGAGTCGGGGTTGTTACATCTGTATAAAAACTGTCCTTATACTCTAATTTGTAATATTTGTCCGTTGTAGTTTGAGTTTCGGGGTTATATTCGGGTATAAGATAAATATTATCGCCACTTGTTTCCGTCGTTTCGGTCAAGGTATAACAAGACTCAGGTACAAGAGCAGGGTCATAAACATAGTTCACCCCGTTTATTATAAAAGTAGGAGTTTCCGAGCTCTCCGCAACTCTTAAAAATGTACTGCCCGTGCTTATTATTGCACTCAGCGCATCTCTATCCGTGTCACTTGGGGTGATGTAATATTTAATAAGTTGGTTTGATGATTTATCAAAATAGTTGAGCACTAATGCGCCGTCTGTTTCTTCTGTCGTTGCCGTATATGTGTCATGGGTTTCTGACATATAAGAGGTTATGTCGGATTTTACCCTGTCCAATGTCGGCGTCAAGTCTGCCGCCGCACCTGTTGCTGTTTCTCTTTTACCCATATTAAGGTTGGCTATTTTTTCAGAAAGGTTATTTAACCCCTCTCCCGAAAAATTGGCACTCGTTCCTCGTACCATTTTTCTTCCCTCTCCCGTCGGTAGAGGGGTAGATTCCGTCAGGGTACCCGCTCTCAAATTTGTAAGCTCGTTGCTCTCGCTAACAAATTTTTCTCTCTCCACAGGAGAGATTTGAGCCTGAGTATTTGCCGCCGCTGACTGGCTCCAGTTTGCACCCATAAATGCCAAACTCGCCATCGCCGCTACGGACAAATTTCTTAAACTCAACATTTTTTTGTTTTTTCCATTCCTTGCCAACCGTTTTTTCATTTTTTAATCCTCTTTAATTCTGATTGTTGTTAAGTTTATAGGTGTTAAGTTTTTAAGTTCTTTACGGATTTAATTCTTATTCTTGGGCCACAGAACCTATAAGAACTTAGTGAATTATTGACCCACCGACTTAATGTCTTTGTATTCGTGTACTACTGCACCGATTTATATATCGGCACATTTTGGGGTAAACTTTATGACTTCCGGACTAAATTTTACATACTTTAATATTGCATATCCTCTGTATATATTATAACAATATTTTGGAAATTTTTCAACCGCTAATACAAAATTTTACTTCTCCTCCGTTTGGAGGATAAAATTGAGTTTTTATTAAAGAAACATAAAATCGACCCGTAAAGAAAATCATAAGATAAGAAAAACGGGAACGTTTTTCATATCTCCTCCCCAAGTCTGGTAGCCGTTCTAAGAAACGGCTTTTTTTTGTCTTTATTTTGATTATCAGAAACGGGTTTTATTTTATTTTAAATTTTGATATAATGCGTGTATGAGCGAACAGAATTATGAAGATTTTATATCAACGGTCAGTCACGAGTTAAGAACACCGCTTACTTCCATCAGAGGGTTTTCTCAGACAATGCTATCTTCTTGGGACAAGCTTGACGATACCAGCAAAAAAAAATTTATAAAAATAATTGAGGAACAGTCAAACCGCTTAATTTCGCTTGTTGAGAATATGCTGTCGGTCACAAAACTTCAATCGGATAAGGATACATACATCTACAAAGAAACAGATGCCCCCTCAATTATAAATACTGTTATTTCACTTGTTAAAAGTCAGTACCCTGACAAAACTTTTGAAACGGAATTTGCTCAGAATGCCCCGACTATTCTCGTTGACAGAGATAAATTTCAGCAGGTAATGATGAACCTTATCGAAAATGCTGCAAAATATTCCTGTGGCAATGATAGTATAAAAATATCCGCAGGGTTTTGTGATGAATGCGATTTCTTATCGGTTAAAGTTTCTAACGTTGGTATAAAAATTGAAAAAGAAGATTTTGAAAAAATCTTTACAAAATTTTCAAGAATTGACAATCCTTTAACCAGAAAAGTTCAGGGAAGCGGTTTAGGCTTATACATTACGAAAAGCATAGTTGATAAAATGAGCGGAAAAATCTCCGTAAGTTCGGAAGATTGCGGCAACAATCGGGCCAACACCGTATTTGAAGTAAGATTTCCCGTAAGCAACGTGGAAACACAGGCGAGGGAAAAATGCAAACAGTAACTCTTTTGATAGATAAACGACGGGAAATTCCTGTTAAATATAAAAAACTCCTGAGCAATGAATATTCAACAGTCATTATTTCAAAGGACTTCGTATCTGCGATGAAGTTTATTCAGGATAAAGAACCCGACTTAATTATAATTTC
>DBXD01000095.1:0-5939 GCA_002309425.1 Cyanobacteria bacterium UBA1221 | reverse complement strand
TACAATATGCGTCCGATAATTATTGCGACTTCAAAATCCTCCGACTTATCGGACAGATTAAAAGTTCTTGAAAGCGGTGCAGACGACTTTATCAGCGAGCCAATAAATTCAAAAGAATTTGTTATGCGAATACAGGCTCATTTGCGCAGGGAATTTGAATCTAACCTTGATGACAGAAAAATGATACCTAACAGAAATTACTCAATGAGAGCGATAAAACGAGTTCTTTCAGATAATAAAAATCTTGCCGCACTTCTTATCAGTATTGACAATTTTGAAAATTACAGGGAAGTTTATACAAAACTCGCTTCGGATAAACTTGCTCAGACCTACACGGCAATAATCACTTCCGCACTGTCAACGCAAGACTTTATAGGCTGCCTGTCCGAAAACGAATTTCTGGTTATTATTGACGAACTTAAAGCCGAAAAGCTCGCAAATTTTCTGGTGTTTGCGTTTGAAACCGTATCGGAAAAATTTTATTCCGCATCTGACCTTGCCAGAGGTTTTGTTATGACTCAGGGAGATTCTCAGGCAGGGAAGCGCTCCGAATTTGTCCACACTACAATAGGAATTATTTCTGCCGACAACAAAAAATACAACGATACAAATGAATTTCTTACCGCATTAATAAATATTCACGGTCTGGCAAAACTTCCTGCAAAATCAAATTATTTAATGGAAAGAACAAAAATATCAGCTTCAGATTCGGTTTTACAAAAAGAATACAATAACAAAATTCTTGTAATAGAAAAAGATGAATCAATGAAGGTTTTACTGTCAACCGTACTTAATCTTCAGGGATACGAAACTCAAACAATATCTGAATTTAACCAAATAAGATCAGACTATATTCCGGCAGTTATAATCCTTGATGCCGGAGAAAATGACAACCGATACGGACTGGATATTTGCAAAATAATAAAGGATTCTCACCTCTACTGCAAATCAAAAATTGTAGTAACCTCCGTATTCCACGAAAAAGAAACCGTTTTAAAATCCGGTGCTGATTTGTATATTCCAAAGCCTTATGAAATGTCTGATATGATTAAATGGATTAATAAATTAACTAAAGAAGTTAATTCTTAATCGCTATTTTCTCAATAACAGATTCATGCCTGCTTTATAATAGTTTTTAAATTCCTGCCAGGACTTTATTTTTAAAAGCATTTTCAGGATATATGCAGGCCGCAAATAGAACCGCTTGAGAGCTTTTTTATGCAGGGCAAATATTTCGTCTTTTGTCAGGTAATGCGAATTTACAGACGGATAAAAATAAGCACTCTCAAATGATGTATCAGAATTTATAAGGTTGTGCTCCGTTGCATAGTTGTAAAATTTTGTACCCGGAAACGGTGTTGCCGTATAAAAACTAATAAAATCACTGTCCAATTCGATAGCAAAATCAATTGTTTCTTCAACAGTTTCTTCATTTTCCCAGGGTAACCCTATTACAAAATAATTGTATATTTTTATGCCCAATTTTTTAAATATTTTCACTGTCATTCTGACATCGTCAAGAGTAATTCTTTTGCCGATATTATTCAGAATTTCCTGAGAGCCGCTTTCCACACCGATACTCACCAGACGGCACCCCGCCTTATACATCATTTCCGCCATTTCTTCATCGGCAGTATCAGCCCTTGTATTTGCAGACCAGGTAATTTTCAGTTTATTATCAATAATAGCCTGACAAAGCTCCATAACCCACTTTTTATCAATATTAAAAATATCCGACCAAAATACAAAATTTTTAATTTTGTATTTTTCAACACATTCTTTAATTTCTTCAATAATATTCGGTACTGAACGTTTTCTTACCTCCGCTCCTGACACGGGAGTTGCCAGACAGAAGAAACAGTGGAAAGGACATCCCCTTGATACCTTAATTACCGCTTGCACTTCATTTGTATCCGGACGTCTGTATAAGGTATTATCAACAAGATGTCTTGCCGGAAACGGCAACGAATCCAAATCTCTCAAAAATGGTCTTGACCCGGTAAATTTTACCCTGATATCATCCCAGTAATACAACCCTAATATCCTGTACGGAGCAACCCCGATTAATAATTCTCTTAATGTTTCCTCAGGTTCTCCGTACAAAATGTAATCTATATTTTTGGCAAAATACATTAAATCCAGAGTATGCTCCATAAACGCCGCACCTTTTGCAATTACGGTGATACCGGGAAGAATTTCTTTTGCTCTTGTAATTGCAGAAATATCAGAATTAAAAGTAGGTGTTGCAACATTAACCAACAGATAATCCGGCTTAAATTCTTTTAAATCTCTTTCATAATTCCCGCCCTGACTATAATCAGCAATTTTAGCTTCAAGACCGGCCTTTTCTGATACTGCCGCAAGGTACATCAAATCCGTTGGCGGCAGCGGCGGGATTACAATTAATTCCTTTGTAGGCTGCTGACATCTGTCCTCTCTGTTTAAGACCGGAGATGGCGGATATATTAAAAGTATCTTTTTTTTAACTGCATTTTCTTCTGTCATTTTAATTTTTACCAATCTCTTTTACTTTTGTTGCAACCATTGCAGCAAGTAATAATGTTATCGCACCTATAAAGAACGAATATTCCCAATGGTGGTTTAGAAGGTTTTCTCCGACAGCAAAATCACACTTTGAAATAAACCATGCAACCAAAGTACATACGAACACTTGCGGACCCGCTATGAAGATATTAAAAATACCCATAACAGAACCTTCCGTACCCTTCTTTATGTACTGAGAAAGCATCGCAAAAGGCAGTGCACAAATACTTGCCCAGCCGATACCTGCCAGCCCCATCATTGCCGCAACAACAAATAAATTATGACATAGTCCCATTACAACAAATGCCGCAACCATCGACAATATTGATATTACATGAACCTTTTTATTTCCGTATTTTGCCGACAATATTCCAATCGGAATTGCAACAAGGAAACAAACTAAATTAAATATTGCAAAACATACCGAAGAAAAATTTGTACCGTTTAACTGTGCTTCCATAAACCTGTTTTGAACTTCCTGAGAAACACCCGTCATAGAAGGGACACCAAATACAGTATGCACAGCGAACTGAGTAAAAAATATCATCATGCACATTGTACCTATCCAGGTAAAAAATTGCATCCAGCATATTTTACCAACCTCAGGCGAAAGGAGGAAAAATTCTTTTAAAGACTGAAAGAACGGAATATCCGCAGACTTTTCAGCCGAAATACCATCTTCTTTCTTCGATGATTTTTCTTTTATTGTAATACATGTCCAAAGCATTGCCAAAGTAAAGGCAAGTGCCGCCATTATAAACTGTGAAGGAATCGACATCTGATAATGAAACGCCCATTTTAAAAACGGAGCGGTTGCCGCAGCAACGACAGAACCCAAACCGATAGCCAGACTTATATATGAATTTGCCAGCGAATGCTGCTCCTGCGGTACTACATCCGGAATTAAGGCTCTGTACGGACCCTGAGCAATATTTATACATGCATCAATTATCCAGATCATAATTGCCGCAATCAAAAGTCCCGTGAGCGGGCTTAAACTGACACCTGTATGCACCTGAATACAATCTGCAATGCTCCCCGAATTCGGGAATAACCATAAAGCCAAAGATGCAATAATAGCACCGCCAAGCAAATAAGGGCGGCGTCTTCCGAACGGAGATACTGTTTTATCACTTAAAGCACCCACTATCGGCTGAACAACCATCCCGGTAAAAGGTCCCGCAAGCCATATTAACCCGTACAAAAACGGGGAAGCTCCCAAACTCTCCGTTACGGGTCCTGATAAAATAATCCTCATCTGCCAGGCAAACTGCAAACCGAAAAAGCCCAGACAAAAGTTCAAAAACTGTGCGGTTGAAAACTTCTTCAACTCATTATTATTATCCATTTACGTAATCCCTCTATATCAATTACTCCTAAAGATAAAATACAAAGAATAAGAAACATAGTCAAGAAAAAAGATTTTCATTATTTAAAATTTTGTTAACCTGTTTGACAGACGTGCAAAAATAGTGTCTAATAGTAAAAGAGCGATTATCCCATAATAACAAGTATAAAAAGGAATAATTCCGCAATCACTCAATAGGGATTAGTAAAAACAGGAACATTATGTACATAAAACAACTGGAAATAGATAACTTCAAGTCATTTGCAAACAAGTCCGAAATACCCTTGCTAAAAGGATTTACTACGGTTTCAGGGCCAAACGGATCGGGGAAAAGTAACATCATAGACAGTGTTTTGTTTGCTCTGGGTCTGGCTAATGCCAGCGAACTGAGAGCCGAGAATTTATCTCACTTCATTTCGACATACACAAAGAAAAATGAAGCCTATGTAAAAGTAACCTTCGGTGATGTTGACGGCGGCAACGATTTAAGTATTGCAAGACGCATAAGAAAATCAACTCAGGGGTATGCCAGCACATACTATGTAAATGACAGCGTTACAACGCTTACTAATGTTCATGCCCTTCTGGAGAAGTACAACGTTACCCCTAACAGTTATAACGTAATGATGCAGGGTGATGTTCAGGGAATTACGAACTGTACTCCGAAAGTCAGAAGAAAAATTATAGATGAAATTGCTGGAATTGCCGACTTCGACAGAAGAATAGAGCAGGCTACCAATGAATTAACTGATGTTGAGAACAGGGTAGAACGCTCAAATGTAATCTTAACGGAAATTTCCGCTATGCTTGAACAACTGAAAGAAGAGAGAGAAGTAGCAATTAAGTATCAAAAACTCAGAGAAGAAAAGCAAGGTTATGAAAGCCAAATAGTTAAGGTCAGATTTTTTGACATTAAAAGAAATTTAGAACAGGCACATGAAAATATCCTTGAATTTACAAAAAAGAAAAAGGAAGAAGAACTAAAAACAAAGGATTTAGATGAAAAAATTTCGCTTATAAAAGAAAAATACGAACAAATAAGAAAAGAAGTTAATGAAAAAGGTGAAGCTCAGCAAATCGAATTAAAAAGACAGGAAGAAACGTTTAAAGGCGAAATTGACCGAAAAAATAATGCTATAAATTTTGCGGATAAACAGATTCATGACAACAAACGAACAATTGAAAACGCTTACAACGGTATTGAAGGTTATAAGAAAAAAATAGATGATGCAAAACTGCAAATTACACTAAAAGAAGAAAATGCACAAAAAATTGAAGCCCAAATTAAAGAAAAGAGAGCCGAACTAAAAAAAATTCTTGAAGATATGACAGGCTTGAGCAGCACTGCAGAGCAGCACATTGAAAATCGTAACAAGTTGAGAAAAGAACTGGAAGATTTACAGGATAGAGAAAATCAACTGTTAAAAGACAAGTACCCGTTAGAAAACGAATTGAAAAATCTTTTGGAATCAGTAGAAGAAGCAAAAGCCAAACTCGAAGAATTAGAAGAGATGAAAGCTAATTATACTTCTGATTACGACTTAAAGCAGGAGCTCGTTGAACAATTATCAAAAGAAATGCAGGATTATAAGACTGTTCAACAGGCAACAATGCACGATTGGGACACAACAAACAATGAAATTAATGATATAAACTACAATATAAGAATGGCTTACGGGAAATTATCCCGTCTGGAAACCCAAAAACAGATGGCTGCAAATTCTGCGGGAAATGTTGCTATTGATACAATAATGGATGCTAAATTAAAAGGGGTACACGCTCCTCTTATGAAGCTCGGAACCGTTGACAAAGAATATGCTACCGCCATGGAAATAGCATTTGGCGGAAGAATGGGTCATATTGTTGTTGATGATGAGCATGTAGCCTCAGTTGCCATCGAATTGTTAAAATCAGCAAAAGCGGGGAGAACAACTTTTATTCCGCTAAACAAAGTGGCAAAGGCTCCTACGAAACTTGCTCTGCCAAAGGACAAAGGTGTTATTGATTTTGCAATAAATTTAGTAGATTTTGACGATGAATATCTCAA
>DBXD01000050.1 GCA_002309425.1 Cyanobacteria bacterium UBA1221 | reverse complement strand
TTCAACCGCTAAATTATCATTTATTTAACCAAAAAGGAATTAAGAATGTTTAACGAAGCAACTTTAGAATCAGCAATAATAGAAAATTTGAGAAATCAAAATTATGAATATGTCAAAGGTGATGATATTCATAAAGAATTGCCTGACGTTCTGCTTCGTGATGATTTCAGAAATTTTATGATGTTGAATTATGATTTAACAGATTTTGAAGTTAATTCCTTATTACGCAGATTTGATAACTACACCAATGCTGATTTATATTCATCTAACAAAGAAATAATGAACCTGATTATGGAAGGTTTAATTATCAAAAGAGAAGATAAAACCAAGCAGGATTTATATATTAATTTTATTGATTATGAAAACCCTGAAAAAAACATAATCAAAGTTGTAAATCAGTTAGAAATTCAGGGAACTGAAAAAAGAATACCTGATGCAATTATCTATATAAACGGATTGCCTTTGGTGGTATTTGAGTTTAAGAGTGCTGTTAAAGAAAACACAACTATTAAAGATGCTTTTGAACAAATAACAATCAGATACACAAGAGATATTCCTGAATTATTTAAATACAATGCTTTCTGTGTAATTTCAGATGGTGTTAATAATAAATGCGGTTCTATTTTTGCCAAATATGAGTTTTTCTATGCTTGGCGAACAACAGAATTTATGGGCGAAGAAGCTGACGGCATTGATTCTTTAGAAACAATGATTGAAGGCTTATTCAATAAGGAAACTTTGCTTGATGTAATCCACAATTTTGTTTATTTCCCGGATAAATCAACAAACAGTTTGAAAATAGTTTGCAGGTATCCGCAATATTATGCATCACGCAAGTTATTAGATAACATTAAACTTCATATTAAGCCAAAAGGTGATGGTAAAGGTGGCACATATTGGGGAACGACAGGATGCGGCAAATCTCTAACTATGCTATTCTTATCAAGATTACTTATGAGAGATAAAACTCTTGCAAGTCCAACCATTGTGCTTATCACAGACAGAACTGACTTAGACGATCAAATTTCAGAACAATTCTTATGTGCTACAAAATACATTGGCGATGAAACAATTGTTCAGGTTAAATCAAGAGAAGATTTAAAAACACATCTTGAAGGTAGAGAAAGCGGTGGCATTTATTTAACGACAATTCAAAAATTCTCTGAAGATATAAACCTTTTAAGTAATCGTCAGAATATTATTTGTATTTCAGACGAGGCACACCGTTCACAAACTAATTTAGAACAGAGAATTGTAATGTCAGAAGAAAAAGCCGAAAAGAAATACGGCTTTGCTAAATATCTGCACGATTCACTTCCAAATGCAACTTATGTCGGTTTTACAGGTACACCAATTGATGCAACGCTTGATGTTTTCGGTGATATTATCGACAGATACACAATGACAGAAGCAGTTGAAGACCAAATTACAGTTAAAATTGTTTATGAAGGTCGTGCTTCCAAAGTTTATCTTGATGAATCCAAACTTAAAATTATTGAAGATTACTATAACAAATGCGAAGAAGAAGGTGCAAACGAATATCAAATCGAAGAAAGCAAAAAAACTGTCGCTAAAATGAAAGAAATCATTGGACACCCTGACAGAATTGATGCTATAGCAAATGATTTTATAAACCATTACGAAACAAGAGTCGCAGAGGGTTCAACCGTAATGGGTAAGGCAATGTTCGTTTGCTACGACAGAGATATCGCTTATAAGTTATACAAAAAAATTATCGAATTAAGACCTGAATGGGCAGAATACAAAGAATGTGATGAAAACTTTGTATTATCTGAAGCTGATAAAAAAGATGTAAAGCCAATGCCGAAGATTAAACTTGTTATGACAAGTAACAAGAACGATCCAAAAGAATTATACGATATGCTCGGAACAGACAAAGACAGAAAAGATTTTGCTTTGCAGTTTAAAGAAGAGAAATCAAACTTTAAAATTGCAATGGTTGTTGATATGTGGCTCACAGGTTTTGACGTTCCTTGTTTGGATACAATGTATCTCGATAAACCTGTTCATTCCCACACATTAATTCAAACTATTTCAAGAGTTAATAGGGTATATGAAGGCAAAGACAGAGGTCTTGTTGTTGACTATATCGGCATTAAAAAGAATATGAATAAGGCTATTGGGACTTATACCGGCGGAGGAACGAAAGGACTTGATGATGATGAGCAAGCTGTTATTATAGTTAAAGATCAATTAGAAGTGCTTGCAGGAATGTTAAATGGTTTTGATGCATCAGACTTCTTTATAAACGAGCCTGTAAAACAATTAAAATGCTTAAAACAAGCGGCAAACTTTATGATGAAAACCGAAGAAAAACAACTTCGTTTTATGCATAATGCTAAAAAATTAAAACAGGCTTATAATCTTTGCACAAGCAATAAAAAGATTACGCAAGAAGAACGTGACTATATTTATTTCTACATGGCAGTCCGTTCAGTAATTTACAAATTTACAAAAGGCGATGCTCCTGATGCAACACAAATGAATGCAAGAGTTCGCCAATTAATTGAGGATGCTTTGACTTCGACCGGGGTTGAAGAAGTATTTAAAATAAAGGAAACTAATAAACTTGTTGATATATTCAGCGATGATTATATTGCTAAAATCAAAGCCCTGCCAATGGAAAATATGAAAGTTAAGATTTTAGAAAGACTTATTAAACAAAAAATAGAAGAGTTTAAGAAAGTCAATAAAATCAAAGGTGTTGATTTCTCCAAAAAGATGAAAGCTATAATTGACAAGTATAATACCCGAACAGAAATTGATGTCGATAAAGTCCACGATGAAACAGTTGATGCAATTATAGATTTAATCCATGAACTAAAAGAAGAACAAAATTCTTTTTCTAAAATGGGAATCGACTATGAAGAGAAAGCCTTCTATGACATTTTAGTTGCGGTTCGTGATAATCATAAATTTGAATATGATGATGCTAAAATGATTGATTTATGCAAAGAAATAAAGAAAATCGTTGCAGATAAAACAAAATATACAGACTGCTTTAAGAAAGCCAATATTAAAGCTGAATTAGAAGTTGATTTAATAAGACTCCTCGGCAGAAACGGTTATCCGCCGGAATACAATAAAGAAGTTTATAATGAAGTATTTGAACAGGCAGAAAACTTCAAAAAGTATAGTGTTGATGAATAATCAATGGAGAATGTTATGAAAAAAATAATAGTTGCTCTTTCAATTTTATGTTTCACTTTAACAATGGCAAATGCCGTTGAAAACCAAATATGCGGAATTGGTGCAAGATTATTAAAAGACCCTTATGGTAAAAAGACTTTTGTCTTACAAGTTTTACCAAATTCTCCTGCCGAAAAATATAATATTCCAGTTGGTGCAGAAATAGTATCTGTTAATAATGTAAAAACTAAATCTTATACGCTTCCTCAAATATCAGAAATGATAACAGGACAAGAAGGAACAACCGTTAATCTTTTAATTAAATATAACGGCAATAAAACAAATTATGAAATAACTCGTGCAAAAGTAAATGTGCCGCAAAAGAAACAGGATAAGAATTTTGATTTACATTGGAATCAAGTCGCACCTGAAGGAATTGATGATGTTTATATTCCAGATAACATTGCAAGCAAAGTAAATCGCAATTATTATCAGCAATATGTTGCTCCTGTTAATTATTGGGTAGAGAGAAAATCAGGATTTCAAAAAGGATATGATGCTTGTATGTCTTATCCAAAGGCTGATCAGAATTCTTGTTTAATGAATTTGGTAAATAGAGAAATTGCAAAAACAGATAACGATAGACAAATTGAAATTCAGCAACAAATGGCAAGACAACAAGCAACGCAGAATTTTGTTAATACTATGAATCAAATACAAACGAATAATAATTTAAACAATATAAATAATTCATTACAACAACAAAACTTCCAATTGCAAAATACGAATATGCAACTTTTTAATATTAACAATTCTTTAAGGGGTTGGTAAAATTGAATAAAGAAAACGAAAATTTATTTAAAGGCAAATTTGATTATAGCAAAATTAAAGTAAAAGGGCCGGATTGGTTTCACGATCCAAGTGGTGAAGAGTTGGAAATTATCCACGAGGATGAAGAATCTCAAGAAGAAAATAAAAAGGATACTCTAAAATAAATTAGAATATCCCTCCAACCAAAAACATCAACGGTTGGGATTAACTCTCTACGAGTTAGGCTTTTAGCCTTTTATTATCTTTTTCATTTCCATTTGTAGTTTAACTACAACAATCCTTTCGCTTTCATATTTAATACAACTTTTTGAATTTTTTGTTCAAGTTCGTCAACCTCTTCATCTTCTTGTTCAACTCCTAAAAATACATCTCCTTTGCCCGATAAAATATAGTTTATATTCACATTAAAGTTCAATAACAAGCTCGTTAATTTTTCATTAGACATAAGAGCCACACCATTTTCAATATTTGATACATATTGTTTAGTAATTCCAAGACCTTCACCGAACTTATCTTGCGATAAACGTAAGCCTAACCTAATATTTTTGATCCTTTCGCCCTGTGTTTCCATATTTCAGATACTCCTATGAATTATATATAATTTGTCTTAATTTTTCCAAATCATCAATTGAATAATAGGATTTTTCTTTGATTTTTTCAGGTTTTATTATTTTATTTTCTTCATAATATAATAATAATTTCTTATCAATATCTAATGCTTTTAAAACAGTCTCGGTAGGAAATAGTGGTTTGTCTGTCGGTACTTTAATCATAATTTAACACTTTCCTTTCTATTAATCATTTATAAATTCCCAATGATACCCGTATGAAGTTTTCTGTTTGCCTTTGCAGGCTTGTTTTATTAAGTTCATATCACAATAATCTGTTTCTCTTACAAATTCTACCCAATGACAAGCCTCTCTTGCAGAATTGAAAATTTCCCCGGTTTCGATGCATTTAATTTTTCTTGCTTGTGCCTGAAAGGATCTATACGGCTCTAAATATTTTTTCAGGGTATCGAACAGATGTCTGTTTATCCTGTATGTACACGAGTTTGAGTCGTTCTCTTTCAGGGTTACTGAAAACTTGCGTTGTTTGTTTAATATCATCTCCATATATTTCCTCTCTAATTGGTTCGGATAAAATTTCCTTTGAAATTAATCCCATTTGTAAACCCATATAAACTGCATCTATTGCAGAATGAACATCGCCAAGATAACAATACAAACGCCATTTTTGTAATTTAGTATGGCAAAGAGTTAAGCCCATTTTTTTAGCAATTTGCTTATTGTTATAGCCTTTTGCTATTAAAATTAGAATTTGATGTCTGCGTTCTGTCATAATTGCTTTGTGTTTATACATTTCGGTATCCTTATTGTGATTAGTCAGATTACTTTTTATCCAATAAGTAATGCAATTTTTTTGTGCCGAAAAATATAGACACATGGGTAATACCATTTTAAATATTTATCTGCTACATTAAGTTTTGAAAGTTGAATTCAGAAGTCTGAAAATTCAAGCACAGTAGCAAATTTTAAGATTTTTGAGTTTTAGAATATACATTATGGATATTTTGTAATGTGTTCAAAATGTAATGCAATTCCTTTATTAGAGAGTGTTTGGAACTATAAAACAAAGTTGTTATAAGAGTAATCAATTTGATCCTGCTCAATCCCGATATAACGTAAAGTTATCTGCTGACTTGAATGATTAAAGATTTTTTGCAGAAGTGCAACATCTTTAAACTGTTGATAATGGTGATATCCGAATGTTTTTCTCATTGAATGTGTGCCGATCTTTTCTTCAAGTCCGACATTTTTGCAGGCTTCCCTTATCATATAGTAGGCAGTAATTCTGTTATATCTTCTACCCCACAGAGATTTAAATAACGGCTCTTTGTCCCTTTTACCTTTAACAAAATCAGCAATTAGTGTCTTTAATTTCTCATTAAGTGGAAACCGCTTTGTTTTGCCTGTTTTCTTTTCTACAATTTGGATATAATTTTTGTTTCTGACATCTCCTACATTTAAAGCAACGATGTCAGAAATACGCAGACCGCTATTTGTACCAAATACAAAAATCAAATGGTCTCTTGCACTTTGTTTTTGAAGATATCGTTCGACTTTTTCGACATCTTTTTTGTCTCTAATTGGTTCTACTGTAGTCATTTTTAACTCCTTTCTATTTGCTACACCCCTTAATTTTCAGGCAACAAAGCCATATAAAATAGTCGGGGTAAGAAATAAAAACGGATTAACTTTCTAAATATTTTTCAGTTTCGTGTATTATTTCATTAAAATCATCATCGGTAAGTTTCAAATAAGGTCTTGCAGGGATTTCAACAGATTTATTTCTACCTGCTTGACCTCCAAGCTGATGAATGGCGGCATATTCTAAATTCGATCCGATAACGGCAGAATCATTGTCATAAAAGGTGCTTATTGAAGCGGCAAGTTTACCTTCAACTTGTAAAATCTGTCCCGGNNCCCGGCCATTTTCGTTTTTTAGTTCTTTGTTTTTTAGTTGATTCTGCCAAATCAATCCATTTATCAGGTCTTCCCTCTTCTTTGAAATTCTCTTCAGTTGAATATGCAAAAATACCTGCAATATTTTTCATCAAAGGGCGCAGATTATCTGTTTTTTTAGCAAGATCAAGAAGCTTTTGGCGAACTTCTTTATTGTCTAATTCAATCTCTATCGGCTTGTCGCTCATGTAACTCCTTAATTGGATAATTGGCAATTAAAAGTTCTTTGAATATCTTTTTGCGATTTTCTACATCAGATCTGTTATTGATACCGTTTAGTCTTTCAACTTCAATCATTTCATATCCTTTATATAATTCTCTGATTTTAGGTGAATCGTCATAAGAAAGTAAGAATCTTCCCTGAATATTTCCGAGAACTTCTCTTAAACGTTCGTGGTCAAAGTCCTTTGTTGAAGTTACATCATATCCACAGCCTTGTGAATACGGAGGATCGCAATAGAAAAATGCATCTTCAAAATCATATTGTTTTATAAGTGTCTCAAAATCACGATTTTCAATCATTACTTTATCAAGCCTATCGTGAATTGCATCGATTTTATCTAATACATTCTTTTGAGATTTACTTGCTCCGCCGGATGATTTTTTAACTGTACCAAAAGATGAACCTTTACCTCCAAAAGAGCGTGTTATAACAAAATAGAACTGGACTGCTTTTTGGATGTCGGTAAAGAATGTTCCGTTCAAAAATTGAAAAAACATATCTCTTGAGCCAAGCAGATATTTATATTCTTCCTTAAATGCGTTTGGGTGGTATTTTACGATACGAAACAGATTTACTAATCTTCCGTCAAGATCATTATAAATCTCTAAATCCGCCCACTTCTCTTTATAAAATAAAACCCAACCACCGCCTCCGAATGGTTCAATATAGGATTTTATATCTTTTGGAATAAGAGGTGCAATAGTCTTGCGCAACAACCTTTTACCACCAACCCAATTAATTAAACATTTTTTGTCTGTTGTCATATTTAAACTCCTTTTAAATTACTTATAATCATCAATTAAACCGCTTGCAGGATTATGCGACCAACCCACATCAGGTGCGACACGTTTACCAGTCAGTGGATCTGTGTAAACTGTGACGGGTTTATATTCCCCGGACTTTTTAGAAACAAGTGCTAATTCCTCGGATAAAGTGCCGGCAGAAGAACTGACTGTCCGATTTTTCTTTTGCACATTGTAATCGGATAATGCAACAACTCGGCATCTGCACCTCCAACCGTTAGGTGGGTAAAAACTCTTCCAAAACGGATCATCATAGCGATAAACAAGTCCGTTAAGCATTGCGTGTTCAGGACGAGTTGATGCATCCATTACTGCCACATATTCCCAATATGGGCGATTATCAACATTCTCGTACTGAGTTTTATATCGTCCTGTTTGATAAGCCGTCTGCATATTTACTGAATAGATGGTCTTTAATCTGTATAATGAGCCAAGTTGAACCTTTTCTGCGATACCTTCAGAATCAACAATAATCTGCTCTCCCCACCAACCTTTCTTCTGAAGAGTGGGTTTAAGTTCTTTTGAAAATTCCCTGAAAGTTTTTCCCTCGGTTAATGATTTTTCAAGAGCAGAACGGATGTCTTTTAAGATGTCCTCACGCATTGCTTTAGCGACTGTGAATGATTTTTTATGAGCATCTTGCCATAATTCATACCAATCCCAAGAGAGTTTGTTTCCTTTTTTCTTGAAGTATTTTATAGCCATCGCAGGAGCGAGTTTGAATAACGATTTTAATTGAATCATTAGTATTTCACCCCCAAAAAGTCTAAAACTTTGCCGCATCCAAGCTCATTGATGCAATAATCGTGAAGTTTTGGATGAGTTACTTTCATTTTTTCAAATTTATTCGGGGATTTTTCTGTATGAACCCCAAACATACAAAACATACATCCTGTGCGATCGGCTTTTGTTGAGTAATATTTGCCTTTACTATCTTGCAGTATATCGCCATAAACGGAGCAATACGGGACATCAAATTCTTTTATATACTGATAAATGTCCTGTTCTGTCCAAAAACCAAGCGGTGTTGATGCCGGTCGATCAGAATTAAAAGAGTTGCACCCTTTTTTAAGATATTCCGTCTTTCTTAAATTACTCTCTGCCGCCATTGTTGCGATAAACGGTTTAAGTCTTGTTTCTTTCTCAAATTTCTTTGCAGGTGTCTTTTTCATAACCAGACAACACTTTGATGAAATTGGAATGTCGCTATCTCGCAAGAACTTCCACTTTGCTAAACAATAGTGAGAACCATATCTTTTAACATAATCGCTATTTGGATCAAACTTCTTTTTCGTGTATCCTTCGGGATTTCTACGATTTTCTTCTATGCATTTTGCGACTTCTTTACTAATTACAGGATATCCGTATTGTTCTAATACCTCTTTGAATGTAATTTTCGGTCGTATTGTAATTGTATTTTCGGTTTCTTTAATAAACTTTCTGACTTCAGGATATTCAAGACCTGTGTCTACAAAAACCGCAGGAACTTCAGGATAAAGGGAACGGACAAGATGCAATAGAACAGTTGAATCTTTTCCGCCGGAGAATGACACATAAACCTGACCGTCAAAATACTCATAAAATTGCTTGATTCTATTCTTTGACAGTTCAATTTTTAAATGCAAAGGTAAACTCTGCCTTTGTTTTAAGAAGTTTCTCTTCATTGCGTATTCTTCAGGGGAAATAGATGCCATTTTATTCCTCATCAAGACCATCAACTCTACCCTGTAATTCGCATAGGAATAGAGCCTTTTGTATCGTCTCTTCAAATTTCTTACTTTGCAGGTTCTTATCTGTGAGCAACTCAAAGGCTTCTTCGTAATTCTCACAGCTTTCAAATAAATCAATTAGTGGCGCAAGCATACTTTGAGCCTGTTTATTTAAATCACCCTCGGTTATGAATTTAAATAAATTCTCGACTTGTGCTTGTCCGGGAACAAGATGTTCTTTTTGTTCGCTAAATTGCTTAAAGTTCGGATTTAATGGAATAATATCTTCTCTAATATCAAAGTCCTCTTCTTCCAAACCATAAGTTTTTATAAAATATTCTTTTGTAAATTTAACTCCTGTGTCGGAGAGAATTTTATCTCTTTGTGCTAAAGTCAAATCAACATCTTCCGGCTCATATAATTCAAAAATCGGGACTTCAGCGTTAGCAAAATTGATTTCATAAATCCATTGAATAAGTTGATTTACAGTCTTTTCAACGAGTTTTTTATCTGCATCAATAATATCTTGCCTTACTGCCATGTGTGTATTAGATGCGGCATAACTTCCTGTTGCACCAATTTCAGTTGTTAATGTTTGTCCAAGAACTGCTTTGGATATTTCAGAATTCATCTTATCTATGAGCTTTTCAAATATCTCAGCAGAGGAGGATTTATTTGCTTCTTGTATTTCAACAGATGAGTCATCAGGAATTACAGCAATAGCATCTTGGATCATCTCTTCTAATAAATCAGCAAGATTATCTGTTTCTTCTTTTGTTGCGCCACGTGGATGTTTACCTATTAAATGAGGAATGCCGTATTTTTCAGTAAATACAACCCAAAATTTAAGACCACCTTTTTTAAATGTTACCGGCCAAAAAACACGTGATAAGACTCTTTCACCGTATGGATTATCGTAACTTGGATTATTTTGAGGACATAAGAATTTTTTAGGTGGTAGTTCTTCTCCCCAATAATGTTCTTTGGTTCTAAACTTTAATTGATTTTCCTCGTCATAACAAAACCATTCGGGAGGCTTTGCTTTTAGTTCAGTTGGTAAGACATAATTCCCAACTTTACCCCACATTATTTCTATTGGCTGAAAACCAAATAAAGTAGCATCTAATATGTCATTTATAAGTTTATGGATGTCGAGTTCTTTGAGTAAATCCTCAATAAGCTCGGCATCTTTTGCTTTATCTAAGCCTCTATTTATTTCCCATTCAAGAGATAAAACACCTGCTTTGCGAGATTGGATACAGGCAAAGACGTGAGGATCACAGGATAATTCTCTGTATATTCTAACATCCTTGCCCTGCTTGCGTAAAACAATATCAGGATCAGGTAAATATGAGCCGAGAGAATAAAAATTTATGCTTCGTTTTCGAGTTGCAATTTCATCTGATAATTTTTTTGCCATAATTTTTCCTTTTAAGGTGATGTTAAATATCGTTTAAAACCTTTTTAAATTCTTTTAATTTTAATTTTTAGGGNNAGTCAAATTAATTTAAGAGCCCTTAAAAGTCTTTTACGAGTTTTAAGGTTTCAAATTTTTGTCGGGATGAAATATGGATTTCACCAGTTCCGTTTCCGGCGGCGTGCAAAGCAAGTGCCAATGCCCAAAATCTGTCAGCGTGTCCGTTATCCGACCGCTCGGCATCAAAACGAATATTGTTTGCAGTTGTTGTTATTCTGCGGACAGAGTGTAAATCCTCTCTGATTTCGTGGGTTTTAGGAATAAAAACCGTTCTATTCTCAAAATGAGTACGGAGGCAGTATGCCATTTCCTCCTTAATCCGATTTGTAAACGTAATCGGTTCAACTCTATATTGTCCGAATTTTAATTGAGCATTTTCAGATAATTGCATCCCGATCCCGGTTGAATCAGGACAGCATCTTCTGAACGGTTTACATGATAACACTTCTGATAATATCTCTTCTTGCTTGTGAAACGGCATTTTTACAAGTTCGATAACACTTCGGGTGTATAAAATATTTTCTAATTTTTCTAACACCCAAATTACAGTTAAATCCTTTTTGCGACCGACATCCATTCCGACAAACATATCGTTTTTAATTTCAGATATTGGTCTTAAGACATCATCTAACTCACATGTTGAAATTAAGTCATACGGTAAAAAGGCACAAGCCTCATCAACTGCTATACAACAATATTCCTGAAGCCAAGTGTACTCATCAAAGCAGTTATCCTGTTCGTTTTTCATCCACTCTTGTTGTTCTTCTGTTGTGGTTTTTCTTTGGTAAATTCTATCAACAAGACCTTCTGCTACAGCAAGTTGAATCGGTGTTTTATGGTGTGACCAGTTTAATTTACCCTTTTGAACTTGGTCGATGAATTTATAATATAAGCAGTTTTGTCCGTTATGAGTAGATAATATCCTTAAAGGATAACCCCATGTTATACATGGGCGTGCCGCTTTCCAAAGTTCTTCGGGATTATTGTGAAAAGCAAATTCATCCAATACAACTTTCCCACCTTTGGATCGGAAACCTTTTGGATTTGAAGATAATGCGTGAATTTTAGTACCGTTTGAAAACTGAATAACAAAGGCTTTTATATCTTTATCATTATCAATAATGACCTCTCCGAGCCTTTTAGCAGTAATATGGAACAACTTAACCCACTGCTCACAATAATCAATATATTCTTTTGCGGCAGATTCATCAGCAGATGAAAACCAAACAGCAGGAACAGTTTTATTAACACAGTCCCTAACATCTTCATAGCTTTGAACGTAAGTCGCACCAATACGGCGTGACTTCTCCCAAATTTTTATTTTCGATTTATCATTTAGCCATCTTTCTTGATAGGGTAAAAAGTAGTTATTCTTCACTTGATTTCATCCCTAATATTTCAGTTTCAATCAGTTTCACAAAATCAGGTGTAATTCCTTTGTTCTCTTCTTTTGCAGGTTTATTTATGACACCGTCTTCGTATTCTTTGATTTTTGTAATAAGAGGAAGCATTTTTGTAAATGCAAACATTCTGCCGGGATCAACTTTTTCATTGTTGTCGATATCATATTCAATAGAGGTCATAAGTTTACGAGCGAAATTATAAAGCTCTTCGTGGAACATTGTTTTAGTATTTAAATATTGCTCTTTTTTTAAGTCCCATTTATGATCCGTCTTCCATCGGCGAATTGTTCTTTCATTTACACCAACTTTATCGGCAACTTCTTCAATCGTAAGTTGATCCACAACATAGAGCCGTTCTGCATTAGACAATAAAACTTCATTCTTAGCCAAAATATTCCTCCAACTTTTGAATTTTAGTGTTTAATGTCTGCATTTCCCCGAACACTTCTTGAAGTCGAGTAAAAGCGGCAGAGGCTTTTTCGACTTCAAGTTTTAAAGTGTCTTCTTCAAAGGGGTTCAACAATGAACGAATTAGTATAACAAGACCTGCGACTTCCGTATCAAGACGTTTGTATTTAGATTTCGCCTCGGACAACTGTCCTTTTAATTGAATTCTCTCAATATCCATTAACCCGAAATCTCCCTCTTTAATACGGGACACCAAACATTTGAATCGATTTTACTTTCAATTCGTGAAAGAACAGTTGCGCTATATTGATTCGTTTCAACCAAATCTTTTAAGATTTCAAAATTGTTGGCAATGATTTTCTCGAACGTTTTAACTTGCGCATTGTGGTAAATGTACCAAATAACAAAAATAACAGCAGGGAAACCGATACTCTCAAATAGCTTTAACATAATAGATGTTTCCATAGTAAATCCTTTCTTAAAAACGAAAGAAAAAAGAGGCTCTACGCCATTTCTTTTACTTAAAAGATAACTTCTGCACATTGTATATTTCAACTTGTCGTTGCAAGAGAGTATTTGACTTGTGTTCGTAACAATAAAAATCTCTTGCCATAGCCATTTGATAGTGATTTCAAAGGGCGATTATACTGCCATCAGAAAAAGAAAAAGTTATTACACAAAAATGATGGAGAGTTTTATGAAGTATTTTGAGGTTTTTAAGGCCGGAAACTACCCACAGGGAAAATTTACAAAGGAAGAGGTGCAAGAACTTGCCAAGAATTATGATCCGAGTTTTTGCGAAGCACCTATTACTTTGGATCACGAACAGAAGGGGCCGGCTTATGGTTGGGTTGATAAATTAAAAGAAGAAGACGGAATGCTTAAGGCTTCTTTTAAAGATTTATCTGACGATTTAAAAGAATTTGTAAATAAGGGAAAATACAAAAAAATATCTGTTGAAATATACAGAGAGTTAGAGGGTAAAAAGCCATATTTAAAGGCTGTTTCTTTCTTGGGTGCA
>DBXD01000066.1:359-91717 GCA_002309425.1 Cyanobacteria bacterium UBA1221 | reverse complement strand
TAAAGTATTTCATTCCTGAGTTTTTCGTTAAAACTCTCTTCCGGTGATTGGTTTAAAACTTTATCTTCCGGAAATAATATTTCTTTTGTTTCTTCTGTATCAAAATTTGTCATTAATTTTCTCCTTTATTTCTTAAAAGTTGTAAGGTGTTTATATAGCGCATACCTGAGCGCATCCATACAATCATCGTTTACCTTTAACGGTAAATCGATATTATCCCCGTTAAGATACCCTGCTCTTTGGCGTTCGGTTTCGGACGGATATCTGTAAGTTTCAAACTCAGAAAGTGTCCGCTTACAGATTTCCGAAACCATCAAATTGTCATAATTGATAAGCCCTCGAACAAGTGAGATACTGTCTTCCACCTTCGGCTTTTCCTCGTAAATTACGAGGTTTGTTCTCTGCCGCAATTTTTCGTTTTGTTCGGGTCTTGCGTTATCACAATTTGCGAAACTGAAATATCTTTCGTATTCTTTTTGTTTTTCTTCTATCCATAAAATCACCCTGTCTGCTTCTATTTTGGGCGAATAGAGTTCGTCAAGAACATAATATGTTCCTGCTCTGTCAATCCCAAGAAGCAGACACGCTGTCGGGTGATTCCAACCCCAATCGATGCCGAGAAAAAACTCGCAAATTTCATTTTTGCGTATTTTTTCATATGTTTGTTGTGTAGAAAGGAGGTGTTTTGAGGGGTTGAAGGTATCATATACAAGTCCGTCTGCAACTATCCACAGACCGTCAATCTTTCTTGCTTTAAATGCACCCTGATATAATTTTTCCTGGTTTTGGATAAAAACATCAGAGAGATTTTTGTTGTCGTACATTGTGAAGTGCCAGTATTCAAAAACTTCTCGGACTTTTTTATCTCCGTCAAGATAGGGTTTAATTTTTTCCTGATAAAGCCAGTGGTTTGAACTTTCGGGATTGCTGTCGGCAAAGGCCCTTGCATAGGCGGGAGTAAGTCTGCTCAGTGCCATATTGTAAAAACTGTAATGATGCTGTGGCAGCTCATTGGCGTACCAGAAATCCCAGGTGCCGCCCTGAATAGATGCGACACTATCCGAATCCCCGCCCCCCACAACAAGGCAGGGATAAGTCTTTCCCCACAGGCAAATTTCCATTTCTCCGGTTGCACCGTTATATTTTACATTCCCTCCGAGATAGTTTTCTATAAATGGTTTTAATTCTATGAGTACGTTATTTCTTACTGTACTTTTTGAATATCCGGAAAAAACTTTAAGATTTTCGTTCCCAATCCAATCGAAAATTTGCGGTATTTTTTGAATTATATTCAGAGTTTTACCGCTTCTGACAGCGCCGTCAAGCAGGGTCAGAAGCGGAAACTCTTCAGGGGATTTAGAAAGGAACCTTTTTGCTTTCTCTCCGTATTTGCTTTTTTCCCATTTTATCGGCATTAATGTAATCCTTTTAAAAATATGTGTTTGCTATGTTAATGTCAGAGTTATTGCAGCTTGTGAAAACAAAGGAAGCTCATCTGCTGCTAACTCTGTATTTGCTGAATACTCCGCATCGGAAAATTTTTTTACAGAAATTGATGTTACTGCCTCTACACCTTCTGTATCCAGTATCGGCAAAACAAACTCTGTTGCGTATATAGTTGCGCCGAGTCCGTAAACTCGGGTTTGTGCATAATTTAAAATATTCTCTTTTACCTGTTCAATTACGGTGTTTGCAAAAAATCCGTTTTTAATTTTGATTCCTCCGGATAAATCTATTCCGATATCGGTTGCTTTTTGAAATTTTACTTCCCAGCTTGTTCCGTTGGAGAGTGGTACCGAAACAGTGGTATTCCCGAGGAATTTAATACCGCAAAGCACGTTTTCAAGAATTGCTTTTGCAAATTCTCTATCTGAAACAGAAGGCTTTGCAATGATTTTAATATAACCGGCATCAATCAGCGGGTCTGTATTACCGTCAATAACATTAAGGTAGTTTTTATGTTCAACGTAATCACACAAATTGTGTATAATTGCATTTCTGGAGCATTTTGCTCGATAGTTTTTCAGTTCATGAAATCTGGTTTTAAATTCCGAATCGGTTTCTTCATTTTCACCTAAAGAAATGTCATATGCTTCTTCATTACTCAGTTCAATAATTGCCTGAGGATATTCCGTAAGAAGGAAATTTTCTTCCGCTCTGACTTCTGTATGTCCGGGAATAACAGCCTCAAAAGACATTTCTCCTATACCGGAAGAATCTGTGGTAAGACTTTCACTGTTTGTAAATTCTTCGTCTGTTTCGGAGCTTTTTATAGTAACGGAATTTGCCGGAATGAATGTATCACCTTCTGCCAACAGCTTCTTTTTAAAAGTGGTTTTTGTCGCGCTGTTTCTGTATAGCCCGACCCGTTCATACAAACCGTCCTGGTACTCCATTTCGGCTGTTTCCGGATCAAATTGTTTTAAAAGAAACATTATCTGTTCCTGAATGTAATATTCCATAAACGCAAGAGATGTGAGAATGTTATCAATAACACCCTCCGGTTTAATGTAAAAATTTTCATCAAATTGTTCTTTTGTTTTATCTGTCTTTTCAGACAAATAGTCATACAGGGGGGCTATAATTGCCCCGTCTTTATTAATTTCCATAATAACCTCCAAATAGTATAAAGCTGTAAAATCTGACAAATGAAAATGGTACTAGGAAAAAATTCCCGCAAATTTTTCCGCTGTCAGAATATAATTTGTATTGTTTTTTGATGACGGATTAAGAACGGTTCCCCCAAAGGCGGAACGTTTGTAATTATCGCCATTGTAGCAGTATTTGAGTTTCATAACGAGTTTTAGTTCATAGATGTTTGTGATAACAGGGGACATATCCTCGATTAAACAATTTTCATAAACATCTTTTCCTATCCTCAGAGTAACTGCGGACTTGTTTTTCATACATTCACCCAGTTTGTGCATATAACGGTTTGTTTTTACGAGTTCTCCGTTTGGGTTTTTAATGTGTCCGACAAAATTGATTTCAACTAATCCTAAATCGGACAGCCAAATATCTTTTTCTAAAAAGCCCTTTATCGGATGTTCCGCAATTTTTTCCGAGTATGTGTATTGGCAGCTTTCTACTACATCTATCGGTATTTCATCTCCGTATCCCGAATAATTCAGGCTTTCCTCATTAATTATAAAAGCTGTGCTTTCTGTCAAAATATTTAAAAATTCAGACAAGTTCAGGTTATTGGAGTTTGTTATATCCTGCTTGAACTCTGAAATATTTTCATAGCCCAGTTGATAACTGATTTTGCTTAAAACCGGCATGAAAACGCTAAAAAAACTTTCTCTCTTTGTCTTATTTAAAACAGTTTGTCCGGCAAGAATGTCAGATAACCCTGATAGAGCATATTTTGCCGTGAATTGGGTGGCGGGTTGGCTTACTATATATTTTGCAAGAGAAGTTATATCAAATTTACCTGATGAAATCCCTGTTTTTTTAATACTACCAGATATTGTGCGCTTAATTCCGTTAATAAATTTCCAGTGCGATTTGTTTTTCTTTGCCTTTTTTTTCGGAATGTAAAGTGCAGCATAAGTTTTTTCCATAGTGTATTCTCCTTTATATTTCACCTAAGTTTTTCATTGCGGACAGATAAGCTTCTCTGATTTCCGTAAAATCCGTATCCCGTGATTCCGGTTTATCTGTCATATCCGTTATGTTTTTGGCAACAAAAATAGTATATGTGGGATTGTAAAATCCTCTCATTGCCAAATCATTCAGCATATCCTTTTGAAGGGCTTTGCATTGATTGCAGGCATCTTCAAACTCTTTATGGTCAAGGCACCAACGGTCAAGAATTTTTGAATTGACTCCGATTTTGACGGCGAATTTTTCAAAAGTCGGTAAAGGATTAGGCTTTTCAACGGTTTTTACTTTTTCCCCGTTTTTGTCCGTAGTAACTTCGTATTTTTCAACGGTGTGCGGAATGTTAAAAAATTCTATAATTTGCCTGCAAAAAATCTTTTTGTATCTGATATTACTTTTCATAGTGAGTCCTTGTCATCTATGTTGAATACTTTTGTTTTAATTTCGCCCAGGATCTCCGTATCGTTGTTGAAATTTCTTTTTAGCTGGAGGTAAACAGGATTTCCGTGACCATCTTTTTTATTGGTTTTCTTAAAATCCCCGTAATAAAAATTCTGTTTGGATTTTGTTCCCGTTTTTATCTGTGACAATTTTTTCAGAGTATTCTCAAATGCACAAAGTGCAGTTTTCCCGGAGAGTATTTTTTGTTTAATTTCCCCGAGAGTTATCCGGTAGTCAGAGAATCTGTTTGTTCCGCATTTTGGGCATATCCCAAATTCAATTTTTCTGTAAAAATCTTTGGTATTGGAAAGCACACGAAAATATCTGCCACAGAAATGGCAGTTACAGCAAAATAACATAATAAAATTCCTTCCCGTATTGTAAAACTTCAAGTCCGAATACTGCTATGGGTTTACATCAGACCTACGGATTTACCGAGCTATTTTTATTATAACCGTTTTTTTGTGTATTTCATTACTTTTTACCTAAATCATAACATATCTTAGTGTTATGATTTGTTAAGCTCGTGATTCCAGGAAATACTCATTTGGGGAACAATTAACCGAAGCAAAAAATCATAAAAAATACATCCGATAAATGACGTCTTACAAATTTGAAAAATGTTATATTAGTAGCATTGGAATTGAGAGTATTAAAATACAAGAGGATATTTATGAGAAATATAAATTTGTTGTTTTCGGATGTAAAAAACTTTATGGCAAACGAGGTTAATCGTGTGTTTGTTCTGTTTATGGTAATAACACTCAGCATTGGTTTGTTCCTTCACTGGGAAATACAAAATCTTAAAAGATTTATCGTTTCAAGTGATACGAAACTGGAAGAAGAAATTACAAAAACCAGAAAAAGAATAGATTACAGATATTTTAATACAACAAGAACTCTGGAAGATTTGCACAATGTTAGAATTGATACCAAAAACGGAGATTTAAAATAATTTTATTCACCGTATAAAAGGTAATCAATTGAAACATTGAAATTGCGTTTAATTAAGTTTAGTATATTTAAATCGGGAGCTTTTGAGCCTGTTACAATGGCCACATATGTTCGTTCGGTAATATTAAGCAGTTTGGCCATTTCTCTGTCTAAAAAATTGTGTTTTGCCTGTATATCGGATAATCTTTTCCCAAAATCGGCGGTATTTTTGATTATATCAGTATTATTGCAGCGTTCTCCCGAGTTTTCATCAGGATTGAAAAACATATTGCCGGTGCCAGAATACAGCCAGTACGCATTTACATTGCATAACAAGACAAGTGCTTCGATAAGTTTCCCCGAAGGTTTTTGTTCACCTGTCTCATATCTCAAATATGTTGGTTGCGGTATGTTAAGTTTTTTTGCAAAAGCATATCCGCTTAATCCGTAAGCTTTTCTAATCTCTATTAACCTTTGCCTAAAATTCTTATTCATTTTAGTATTGAAATATTATTCGTTTTCGTATATATTAATTAATATATTCGCGGAAAATGATAATAAATTTTTTACCTTACCCGCTTGTAATTGTAGCTTAAAATGAGCAAAGTGGCAAGTATGGGAATAAATGTATGTACAAGTACAAAGATAAAGAGTTTTAGTTTTCCGCCTGCAGGAAGGGAAGGAGAAAAGCAATGACAAAATTTGAATTAAGTGACAGGGAAAAAGCCGTTATCATTTTGAAAATTGCAGGGCTTGGTGATAAAGAAATTGCCGAAAAATTGTCTATCAGTTACGGAACTGTAAGAACTTACATAGACAGAGCCAAAATAAAACTTGGTTGTGAAAACATGCTTCAGCTGGTTGTTACTGCAAATTCAATGTTCAATATGTAAATATAAGGAGAATGTATGCTAAAAATGCGGCGCATGCCGGTAAAAGATTTGGCTGATATTATAAAAGTGCATGTAAAGACGTTAAACGCCTGGCTGTGCCATTACAGTCTGGCAAGATATGTGAAATTTAAGTGTAAACTTAACGGGAAAGCCGAGTACGAGTTTGTGATAACAAAAGCCTCACTGAAGGCATTAAAAAATTATCTCATAAAGAAGAATTATAAGCACTTGATTCTTCTTGAGAAAGCTTTTGACCCTGAGAATAAAGATTAAATCAGGTTATTATCTCCCGATTTCTACAGCTTTTTGTGCCATTGCTTTACTTATGTTTACAACTGCAAGATTGGCCTCGTATGCACGTTGCGCTAATATGGCATCTGCAATTTCTACGGATGGATTCACGTTTGAAGCCCTGATATATCCGTTAGCATCGGCATCGGGATGTCCCGGTTTGTATATTTTTTGTCCAAGTGTCGGATCTTCAACCGTTCCGTTATATACGACTCCGCCTTGCAGGTAAGGCAGAGTCCCGACCCCAAACACATCTTCTTTCATTTCATTCATTAGTCCGTGGAAAGATATATCCTCAGTCGCGTTTAGGATGGGGATTTTTCTTATATAATTCGGCGTATCAATATTAGCGATATTTTTCGTATGCACATCAAGTCTGTACCCGTGTGCTCTGAGAGCTCTGCCTCCGATATTCATTGATTCTAATATGCTCATGATGTTTACCTCATTTAACTTTATTTACCAACATTGATAACTGTTTTCATTTCCGTAATAATATTTGACATTCTTCTTGCCGCCATTGTGTATAAAAGAGAATTGTTTTGGATTTCAATTAATTCTTTATCGGGCCGGATTTCTTCCTGATATCTTTCTTCAATAATTGCGGAAGGTCCGAGCTTTTGAGAGAGTTTTGTTTCAAGAGGACTGTTCATGGAGCCGAGATATTCGTTAAAATTAATATCTTTTCTCACATAGCCGGGGGTGTGTATATTAGCAAGATTTGAACCCAAGGCAACCTGTCTTTGTGAAATCAAATCCAGCATTAATTCTGTTTTACCCATACTGTCTAAAGGTGAATACATATTCCGTTCCTCCCGTTATTATTCTCTTATATTGATAGATTTGTTATACATTTCATCGATAACTTTCATCATTTTCGTACTTGCCAGCATAGAAGCATTAAGCCTCAGCATATCGGTAACAGAGCCAAACAGGCTTACATTTGAGTTTTCTATCTGGTTTTGAACAATTCTTTCGTGTTTCTTAACAAGACGAGGTTCTCCGGATTCGTCAGTAGGTACAAGTTTGTTCATATCTTTTAAATCCAAACCTTCAGGATTGTCAAAGACAACAAGCGGTATGGTTCCTAGTTTTTTACCTTTAGGATTTCCTTTTTCGTACGCAAAAACTTCCCCATTTGGTTTAATTTCGAAACGGTAAGCATTAGAGGGAATTTTTATACCGTTACCTACAATCCAGCCATCTGTTGTGACCAGGTAGCCGTCTTTCCCTTGTTTCATTGCACCGTCTCTTGTATAGGCAACTTCACCTGTTTTTGAAAAAACAGGAATAAAACCCTGTCCGTCGATTGCGATATCGTACGGATTACTTGTTACCTGCAATGAACCCTGTCGGAAATCTGTCCTGATTGCACCTTTAAGATATCCGTCCTCAGTCAGGTATTGTTCAAATCTTTCGGACTTATAACCTTTTGTATTTAAATTTGAAAAATTATTAGCTACGTAACCGAGTCGTTCCCATTGTGTCAATGCGTTATATGTGCATTTGCTTATTATACCCTGAAGATTATGCATCATAATATCACCTCACTATCCGTTTGCAGAACCGAGCTGGTTAATAACTTTTTGCAGGTTCTGGTTTTGAATAAGGAACATTTGTCTGTTTGCTTCAAAATTTCTCATAATTGGCATCATTTCCATAAATTCTTTTGCCATTGCAACGTTAGAAAATTCACAGTAACCCTGCTTTATATTTGGCTTCTCGACCAAAAGCCCTCTTGAATCTACTATTCCGAGATTTGCTACTGCTTCAAGTTTATAAGTTTTGTCGTTGAATACGCTCAGTTTGCCGTCAGTTTCAACTTTGATTTTTTCGGGACTGTCAGGAACAATGTGTAATTTAATCGGAATACCCGAATCGGACAGAACTCTGTAATTTTCAAGCGTTAATAAATTGCCCTCTTTATCAATCTTAAATCGGCCATCCCTTGTGAGGCGTATCCCGTTATCGGTTTCAACTTGAAAATAGCCTTTAACGGCGATAGCAAAATCCAGCGGATTTTTTGTCATCGTGATTCGGCCGACAGTGTCGTCAAGTGAAGTAGAAATACCCTTAGTCCCGAGAAATTCCGTAAAAGAGGAGACAACAGCTTCCTGCCGCTGATAACCTACTTTATCAAACCCAAGAACATTTTCATTGTGTATGTTCATGAGCTCCGTCTGAACCTGCATGGCTCTGAGCGGTACTCTCATACCGTCATGAATATACTCAATTCCGCCGTTTATTCTCATTTTTACTACCTCTACTTACTCATATATTTTAACGGACAAGGTGTTGAAACTTTTAATTATTTTGTATAAAATCATCCGTTTATATGAGATTTTGTTTATTTCTTTAATGACAAATTTTTGAAAGTCAAAATTTGCAAAAATTTACGTAAATATTCGTTAATATTTAAGTTTTAATACATAGATTGTGATAAAATTCTGATGGAGATTGTTAAGGTGGAAAGAAAAAAGGCTAGCCTTGCAAGAGCTGCAAGCAAAAGAAATAAAAGATTTGATAATGTATTGGCTTGGCTGTACGGGCTTTTTATTTTGTTTGCGGCTGCGCTTATTGTTTACTTGTTTTTTATACAGGTAATAGACATAAAAAAATATAAAATCAGGGCAATGAAGCAGCGAGCAGGTCAAAATTTTGCCGTAAGAGGTGACATATTTGACCGAAACGGGATAAAACTTGCTACCGATGATGTTTTTTATAACGTGTTTGCCCGCCGCGCGGATTATGATGATGATGACTCTTCTCCGGAGGCTATTGCAAACGCCCTGGCTCCCATATTGCAGATACCGAAAGCAGATCTTTTAAAACGTCTGAACAGTCAGGACAAAATTATAGCAGTAAAAAAAGATGTTGACCGAAATACCGCAAAAAAAATTGCGCAGTTACATTTAAGGGCTGTAAGCCTGGACAAAAAGAATACAAGGGTATATCCGCAAGGGACAATGGCGGCTCACGTTCTCGGATTTTATAACTTTGATGCCGATATATCAAACGGTATTGAATATACGGCAAAAGATAAACTGGAACATATTGAAAATACGGTTCAATATCAAAAAACGCAAAAGGGCAAAATCATATATGATTTGTCTACTGATCCCGTTGCAACAGCACAAAACCCAAAAGGGCTTGATGTTACGCTGACTATTGATGCGGCAATTCAGCACGTATGTGAAAAAGAACTTGAAAAAATGGTGCTGGAAAAACAGGCACTTCGCGGAACGGTAATTGTAATGAATCCGAGAAACGGTGAAATTCTTGCTTATGCTTTATATCCTACATATGACCCGAATAACTATAAAAAAGCAACACCAAGTCAGATAAAGAACTGGACTTTAACGGATGTATTCCCACCGGGTTCGACATTTAAGACAATTACGGTATCGAGTGCAATGGATTTGGGAAAAATTAATGAAAATTCTACCGTACTGGATACGGGGAAAGTGAAAATCGGAAATTGGGAAATCAAAAATTATGATTATGATATAAGACCGTATCCCGGGCAGATATCTTTGGAATATTTGTTTGAGCATTCAAGCAATATTGGATCTATAAATGTAGCAAAAACTATGTCCCCAAGAGAATTTTACGGGGTATTGAAAAACTTCGGGTTTGGCACAAAAACTGGAATTGACTTACCGGGTGAATCAATCGGGCTTTTGCCGTATTGGAGCAGCTGGGATAAAGGTATTCATGCAACTATGTCATACGGTTACGGAACTTCTGTAACGGCTATGCAAATGGTTTCGGCTGTTTCTGCTTTGGCAAACGATGGAGTAAAGGTTACTCCGCATGTGATAAAATATTCACCCGAAGAGGAAGCCGCAAAGATAAAACGAGTACAGGTCGTTTCTCCTGAAACGGCGCATTCTATTACAAGGTTGCTTGCAAAAAGTGTAAATAACGGAAAATCTGTTATTAAGATGGATAACTATAATGTTGCGGCAAAGACCGGAACTTCAAGAAAGCCAAAAGAAAACGGTGTCGGGTATACCCCTTATGCATACACTTCGACAATAGGATATTTACCGGCCTCAAATCCGCAGGTGCTTGTTTATGTAATGATTGACAGCGCAAAAGTCGGTGCTATCTGGGGTAATACTGTTGCCGGCCCGGTTTTCCATGAAGTCGCAACTCAGGTTGCAAGAATTTTAGATTTAAAACCTGATAAAAATGTAAATAAAAATAATACAAATAACTAACGAGGAGCAGATATGAAACTTGATGAATTAATTGAACATTTGGACTATAAAGATTTAATAAATTTTAAAAATGTGGAAATTTCCGGAATTTCTTACAATTCAAAGACAACAAAGCAAGGTGATATTTTCGTTTGCCTTACGGGCGAATACACAGACGGACATGAGTATGCGGCAAATGCTATTGAAAACGGTGCAGCGGCATTGTTTGTAGAACATAAAGTTGATGCGGATAAAAGTATTCCGCAGGTTGTCGTTTCTTCGACACGGCATAAAATTGCAAATATTGCTGACAGATTTTATTCAAGTCCGTCAAGAGGAATTAACCTTATCGGCATAACGGGTACTAACGGTAAAACAACGGTAACGCATTTAATACAAAAAATATTTGAACAAAATGAACAAAAATGTGCACTAATTGGAACATTAGGGTATAAGTTATCTTCAAACGGCGAATATCGGGATGCGAAACATACAACCCCGCAGGCTCCGGAGCTTCAGGCAACACTCAGGATGATAAAAGATGTTGAAAAAATTGATAATGTTGTTATGGAGGTAAGTTCCCACGCCTTGGAGCAAAACAGAATCGGCGGATGTTGTTTTAACGGCGCTGTTCTCACGAATTTGACTCAGGATCACCTGGATTATCATATAACAATGGATAATTATTTTGAAGCAAAAGCTTTGCTGTTCAAAATGCTGGAAGAAGGTGCTTTTGCTGTAATTAATGCGGATGATGAGTATGCAAAGAGGTTTTTGTCGGTTGTTCCTGACGGAGTAAAAAAGTACACTTATGGTGTAAAAAATCAGGCGGATGTTATGGCAAAAGATATTAGTTTTTCTCTAAACGGGGCAGAATTTAAACTTGTTACTGCGGGCGTAGAATATCCGGTCAATTTACATATGAACGGTATGTTCAGTGTCTACAATGTGCTGGCGGCAATAACGGCGGCTTTTGCAATGGGTATAAGTATAGAAACTTCTCTGAAAGCATTAGAGCAGGTAAAAGGGGTTGCCGGCAGATTTGAGGTTGTTGCTAAAAAACCTCTGGTAATTGTTGATTATGCTCATACTCCTGACGGTTTGGAGAATGTATTAAAATCCGCACGTGAAATTACTCCGAAAGAAGGTAAACTCGTTTGTCTGTTCGGTTGTGGTGGTGACAGGGATGCAACAAAAAGACCAAAAATGGGTGCAATCGCAGAAAGAATTGCGGATAAAATTGTAATAACAAGTGATAATCCCAGAAGTGAGGATCCTCAGCAAATAATTACAGATATTATTGCGGGTCTGAAATCCGTTAATCCCGACAGAGTTACGGTAGAGCCTGACAGAGGACATGCTATTTCACTTTTAAAAACTATCGCAGGGAATAATGATGTTGTTGTGATTGCAGGAAAAGGGCATGAGGATTATCAGATACTGAAAGACAGAACAATACATTTTGATGATAGGGAAGAAGCCAGAAAAGTATTTGAAGGTAGTGTAATATAGGAATTTCTTATGAAAACAAAACTTTTGATTGAACAGCATTTTCACGGTTGCTTTGGAATTGATTTTAACCGAGCGAGTGTAGATGAGATTTTGTTTTTGTCAAAAGAAATTTTAAAATACGGTATAGGCGGTATTTTTCCGACTATTGTTACTGATACTGTTGAGAATACAAAAAATGCAATACTTCGGATAAAAGAGGCATCAAAACGTCAGGAATCCGGTATGGCAAAAATTCTGGGAGTTCATCTTGAGGGTATTTTTTTGAATTCCGGGAAAAGCGGGATTCATAATCCAAATAATTTCCTTCCTCTTACACCTGATAATTTCAGGCTAATTGAAGATGATATAATAAAAATTGTAACGCTTGCACCTGAATTGGATAATGGGCTGATTGATTACTTATGCGGAAAGAATATAAAGGTTCAGGCAGGGCATTGTGTCGGAGGTGATTTGACAAAATGTGACGGGGTAACTCATACTTTTAATGCGATGAGCGCAATAAATCATCGGGACAGTTCTACTGCCTTGTCAGCATTGATAAATGATGATATATATGCTGAAATTATTGCTGACGGGGTACATGTTTTTGAAGATGCGTTAAAATTATTTTTTAAGAGCAAGCCTCAGAATAAAGTTCTTTTGATAAGTGATTGTCTGCCGTGTACAAAAAGCAATTTGAAAGAATTTTTCTTTGCTGATAAAAAGATATTTTATGACGGCGTCAGGGCAACTTCAGAAGGTGGAACACTTGCCGGAAGCACAGTCCTTTTACCGGATATTATAAAAAGATTAAATAGCGAAGGGCTTTTTAATCCTGTTTATATAGAAAATCCTTATAATTATCATAATATAGATATTGTCGGAGCTGTTGAATGGAATGATGAATTTTCGATTGAGTTTGTTGATGTACGAAAATAATTATGGTAAACTTCTCTTATGGATTTCTGGAATTTAGACACTTTAAAAGAAGCTTTGGAAAATGCAAAATTTTATAATTTTCCAGAAAATTGGTCTGCAAACGGAATGGTAATCTGGCACGATAATTTTGAAGACGGCAATATGGTGTTAATACGTACGGAAGGCCAAACAAAGGGGATGCTTGTCGCAAATCATGAGGATATAATTGAAAGAGCCTCTGCGCTAATGGCTCACAAGCCTTTTGAGCTGTTCAAATACAACAAGCCGATTATTGAACTTGTAGGAAGTAACGGAGATGCTCTGATAAAGATGTCAAGATATATAAGAAGACATTTTCAGGGTAAAGTAATAGGTGTTACGGGTAGTTCCGGTAAATCTACCACTACGCAAATGATTACGGATGTGCTTTCTTCAAAGTGTCCTGTTGATTCAAATTGTACAAACAGATTCAATACTACCTGGGGTATTGCCTGGAATATGACAAGATTCGGTATTGACAGTAAATACTGGGTTATAGAAACATCATTAGGCGGCGGTATGAGTAAAAATTCAGCCATAACAAAACCGAATTATGCCGTAGTCCTAAATGTTGCGCCGGTGCATATTACCGGGACAATGACTCTTCAGTGTATTGCAGAAGAGAAAAGCAAAATATTTCACGCAATGGCGCCTGGCGGAACTGCTGTTATATATAAAGAAATGCAGTTTTTTGATGTAGTTAAATCGGCGGCTGATTTTAAAAATTTGAAAGTTATAACATTTGGTGAATCTGAAGATGCTGACATAAGGATTGTTACTGATGGTGATAACAAGTTTATAATAAATGGTAATACGTATATTCTCAACTCGGAACCGACAGGGAAACATCTTTTGCTTGATATGGCTGCTGCCTTAGCAGTTGCAGGTGCGGAAAATTACGAAATTGAAGATGCATTGAATGTCCTCCGTAAATTTAAGAGCCTTGAGGGCAGAGGGGAAGTTTCCGATATAAATTTAGAAGATGGGCGGCATATTACTCTTGTTGATGAATCTTACAATGCAAATCCTCTGTCAATGGCTGCTGCAATTACTGCGTTTGGCGAAAAGTACAAGGATAATAACAAAATTCTGGTTCTGGGTGATATGGCGGAGTGCGGAGAAGAAGCGGAAAGGTATCATAAAGAACTTTCAATTTCGGTTGATAAAATAAGTCCTCATAAAATATATCTGTGCGGAAAAGATATAAAAGTGTTGTATGAGGAAATTAAAGACAAATACAATGCGGAATATTTTACATCTCTGAACGAATTAAAATCCGAATTTTGCGAAAAATTGCAGGATGGAGATTGTGTTTTGGTAAAAGCTTCTCACTCCGGGAATCTGCATACATTGGTGTCTGATTTAAAAAAGCTGTTGTGATTAAAATATAGCTTTAATGGCAAGTCCAATAAGGATAATACCGCCAAAAACAGCCAGATGTTTTGATGGAAAATGTTTAAATTTGCAGCCGAAAGAAAAACCGACAACTGACATAAAAAGTGATGCCAGTCCTATAATTACCGCAGCTTCAAAAATGTTTGTGCCGGTAAATTTCAGGGTTACTCCTGCACCAAGAGCATCAATGCTCGTTGCTATTCCAAGCAGTAGCAGATTTTTTAATCCTATTGTACACAGGGTATCTTTGTTTTCTGTTTGAAAAGCTTCAAAAATAAACTTAATTCCAAGAAACATAAATATCGAAAAAACGATCCACGATGATATACTATTCAGATATTTGCTTATTGTACCCGTTAGAAAATAAGAAATCAATGGCATTCCGCCCTGAAACAATCCCATTGTGACAGCAAGAGCCAAAGAGTTTCTTTTTTTGTTTTTGCAAAAGCATAAGCCCTGTGAAAAAGATACTATTAAGCAATCAATTCCTAACGCAACGGCTAATAATATTAATTCAGCTAAGTTCAATCTTCACCTCAAACAATCTGTTCCACGGGAAACTGTATTCTGTATTAAAATCCGTACCTAAAAATCTTTTTATTTGCATTTCATATTCTTCCATGAGCAATTTTATTTTTTTACAATCGGGTTCGGAGAGTTTTTGGCGGACATTCGCCTGATAAGCCCAGTCATCTAAAAATCTGATTGCCTGCAAATTTTTAAAAGATTTTTCATCAAATTTTCCGGAATTTTTGGCATTTAGAATAAATTTCAAAGAGCAAATCAGACTGCCGAGAGTGTTGGCAGACGTATTCCAGGCGGAAAACCCGAGGGAATTTTCGTCTGTGCCTTTTTCAAGAATTTGATTTACGAAATTATTATCAGCACCGTTTGCCAGTCTGACGTCTGCAATAACATAAGGCTTTTCAGGGGGTATCCATTCTTTATTAAATAATTCGGTTGATTTTTTCATTACAATTTCGCCCTGATGTTCCCTAAAGTTATTCACATACAGAATTACATCGGTGGAATCATAGTCTGAAATTTCACAGCCGGCAAGGTTAAGCTGACCTTTTACGGACTCCTCGATTGAAATATCTTCGTAATTTGAAATTAAATGTTTACTGTCGGGTTCGGAAAATACCGGACAAACTCTTACTTTATCCTGTATTACTCTGCCTAGCAGAGTCAGCGGAATTTCGTCAGCACCTGTTCTGGTGTATCCTCCGAGTTTTTCAAGTTCCTCAGCCTCTATAACGTTTAGACCGTATTCGGCACAATCATCTTTCGTGAAAACAAGCGTATCAAGCAGCCCGCTTTTCTGCCATTTTAGATATTCTTTGTTTATTTCAAAATTTCTTTTTCTGGTATTAAGGTAATCCTCTAAAATCTCTGTCGGAATATCAGTTTCCGTAATTCCTGTTTTATGATAGTTATAGGAATATTCAAAAATCTTTTTCCCGTACAAATTCCAGTATTCTTTTTCTTCCTGATTAATATTGTTGTTTGAAATTCTCATTATTGAAGAAAAGGCGTATATTTTGGCTGCTGACTTTTCGATAAGATTTTTCAGGTTATTAATACGAAAAAGAACTTCTTCAAATTTTTCGCTTGACCTGCGAGAGGGAATCAGTCCTCCGTACGCAATTGTATCTAATGATAATACGACGGCATCAGCGAGATTTATATTATTTTTTAACCAATCATACAATCCTGTAATATCGGCCTGTTTTGTTAAATCGCCTAACAATCCGATTGGCGGAACAATCAGTTCAATATCTGAATTTATATCCGCAATCATTTTTGGCAGCTGATAGCAAACAGGTCTGTTATCTATCGGTAAAAATACTATTCTCATACCTGTTATTATATGATATGATTTCAATAAATCAAAAAGGTTACAAATTATGACTCAAGTTGATAAAACCCCCGAAAAAATTTCCGAAATGTTCAGCGAAATATCAAAGAGTTATGACAAAAATAACAATATTATTTCTTTCGGGCTTCATAAAAAAATAAAAAAATCAGCAATAGGTCTGTTGGATTTTTCCGACAATATGAAGGTACTTGATTTGTGTTGCGGAACAGGTGATGTTACGGAGATTTTAGCAAACACAAAATACACCTCAGATATTTGCGGCATAGATTTTTCAAAAGATATGATTTCCGTTGCGCAGAAAAGATTTCCGAAACTGAAATTTAAGTGCGGGGATGCAACGACAATGCCGGATTATAAAAACTCGTCAGTGGACCTAATTACTATGGCTTTTGGTTTAAGAAACATAAACGACCGCCAGTCTGCAATAAAAGAAAGTTATCGTGTTTTAAAAAACGGCGGACAATTTTTGCATCTGGATTTCGGGTATAAGAATATATTTTCAGTAATCTTTAACTTAATTGCGATTACTGCTATAAAGCTATTATATGGAAACACTTTACCTTATAAGTATCTTATTCAGTCTAAAAAAGAATTTCCCGAACCCGAAGAATTAATAAAAGAATTTGAAAGAGAGGGGTTTAAGTTAAAGAAGAAGAAAGATTTTCTTTTCGGTATAATTTCCGCACAGGTATATAATCGGTAACAATTTTGTAAAGAGCGTATTTCAATGTGCTTTACAAGTTATTTATATTATACATATATGTCAACACTACAAGTGGAGTTGGTTGCGGCAGCGGCAGTATATGCATTTATAATAGCATTATGTCCATTAGCCGGGCATGAAGATGAATACTTCGTATTATCTACTACTATATGATCTACTTTACTAAGGATTCTTGGCTTCCAATAAATTGTACTTGTTTTGTAATCTTCAGAAGGTTTAATGGCGGTTATTTCGTAGGTAGGAATTTTTTCTATCGTATCTTCGTCACTTCCGTTTTTGTGTCCTGCAACTATAATACGACTAACCCCGTTAAAGGCTACATTGTTAATTTTTTGAATATTCATACATTATCTCCTTTTGGATGTAGTAAAACGTGAAAAAAATTTTTTTTGCCATAGAAGAAATTGATTGTAATAATATTTAACATGACTGTTTGTAGTATAATAATCAGCAAGAGGGAAGAATAATGAGAAGTGATAATATTAAAAAAGGTTTAGCAAGGACTCCGCACAGAGGACTTTTGATGGCAACGGGTGTGAGCAAAAAGAATATGGATGCTCCGTTTATCGGAATAGCAAGTTCTTTTACTGATTTAGTTCCGGGGCATATAGGAATGAGAGAACTTGAACGTCAGATTGAAAAAGGTATCCACTCAGGCGGAGGTCAGGCATTTGTTTTTGGTGTCCCCGCAGTATGTGACGGAATTGCAATGGGACATTCAGGCATGAGGTACTCTCTCCCTTCAAGAGATTTGATAGCGGATTGCGTTGAAACAATGGCATCGGCTCATCAGCTTGACGGGCTTATATTGCTTTCAAATTGCGACAAAATCACTCCGGGAATGTTAATCGGTGCATTAAGATTAAATATTCCCGCAATAATCGTTACGGCAGGCCCTATGCTTGACGGTGTTTGCCGTGGGGAAACCAAATTAACAATGGTAACAGGTTCTTTCGAAGCGGTCGGAAGATACAGAAAAGGTGAAATTTCGGAAGAACATTTAATTCAAATGGAAGAAAATTCCTGCCCGTCAGCGGGTGCGTGTCAGGGTATGTACACCGCAAATACTATGGCTTGTCTTACGGAAATGCTCGGAATGAGTTTGCCGTATTGCTCGTCAGCCTCTGCGGTTTCTGCTCAAAAACGAAGAATAGCCTTTGATAGCGGTATGCAGATAGTTGAACTCGTTAAAAAAGATGTAAAACCAAAAGATATTATTACAAAAGACAGTATGCTGAATATGATAAAAACCTCTCTTGCAATCGGCGGTTCCACAAATACATTTTTACATACTCTAGCGATTGCAAATGCGGGGGATATTGATATTACGATAGACGATTTTGATAAACTGAGCCGTCAAATTCATCAGATTGTAAAAATTAATCCGTCATCCACGCTTACTATGACTGATTTTCATCAGGCTGGCGGTATCCCTGCTGTCACAAAATCCCTGTATGATGCAAACCTTTTGAGTAATGTAAAAACGGTTTCGGGGCTAACAATAAAAGATATTGCAAAATCTGCGTATCAGGATGAGAAAATAATTCCGAAGTATGAACAGTCGGAATATACTCAGGCCGGACTTGGCGTATTGTATGGTAATTTGGCAAAAGACGGTTGTGTTATAAAAATTTCGGGTGTTGATAAAGATTGTTACACGTTTGAGGGAATCGCAAAAACTTTCGATAGTGAAGAAGATGCAATGTCAGCGCTTGAAAAAGATAAAATTAAAGCAGGAGATGTTATTGTTATAAGATACGAAGGCCCAAAAGGCGGTCCCGGTATGAGGGAAATGCTTGCGCCTACTTCTTTGCTTGTCGGAAAAGGATTGGGAAAAACCTGTGCCTTGATTACCGACGGAAGATTTTCCGGCGCAACAAGAGGAATCTGTGTCGGGCACATTTGTCCCGAGGCCGCAAACGGGGGAGTTATAGCTTTAATCAAAGATGGTGACAAAATTAAAATAGATATACCGACCCGTTCTATTGAACTATTGGTGTCTGATGAAGAATTAGAAGGCCGTAGGAAAATACTGAAACCTTTTGAAGCAAGGGTAACTTCAGGATATCTTGCAAAATATGCAAACAGTGTATCTGATGCGAGCCATGGCGCAATAGTGTGATTTTAAAATGTAAATTAAATAATGTTCATAAAGAATTTAATATGAATTATTTATGGGAGTTTTGTATTGTTCAAAGAACCTTATAAATTGTAAATAATTATTAAAGTTTTGAGTTTATTATTAAAGTAATTTGAAAATATTCCGTAAAATATTATGGTTAAATTTAATTGTAGGATTTTTATGGATAATAATTTTGATTTGAACAAGGTTAAAGAGTATGTAACCAAACGTCAGGAATATTTGAATAAAAGACATGGTGATACTACTGACAAAAGTTTAAACTTAAATGCAATATTTTCTGTTTTTGACAAAAATTTTGACGGAAAAATATCGAGGAATGAATTTGGTAAGATATCTAAAGCTGAATATGAACAATATGCAGAAGCTTTAAAGGCATATAACACGCAGCAGGGTAATGAAGCAGAAAATAAAAGTATATGGAGTTATGAGCAATTGAGCGGGTGTTTAGAGGATGCCTTCATAGAGATGAACGAATTGGAGTACGGAAAATATAAAGAAAAAGATTCGGGAAATGTTAAAGGCCTTGATGAAGCCCGCAATTTAAAAGATATTAACCAGATGGAGCAGGACGAAATTATTGAAGAATTGGAAAGTTATGGAATTGAAACAAAAAATGCAAATCCGAAAAAGTTAAAAAATATGCTTAAAACTGCGAGAAATGAGAGAGCAATACAGGACAGAAACAGTGATATTGTTGACGGACATATAGGAACTTTTGTACAAGACAGTACGAGCAGCTATTGTACTATTCTGGCACAACTGGATACTATGTCTGATGAAGAAATTGCTCAAATGTGCGAAAAAGAACCCAAAATTGATGAGAATGGTAAAAAATACTGGGAGGTCCAATTCCCATGCGATTTCGGTACAGATATTTATGTAACGGTTACCGAGGAAGATTTGCAAAATAAAACTGTTACGATAAAAGATGAAAATAATGAAGAACGAGAGATTGCGGATTTCCCAAAAGGCGATGATGACGTGACATTGCTTCTTATGGCATATGTTAAGCGCTTTGGTGCAGTTGAGCCCGGGGGGCTTTGGTCTTTTGATACCCAAAATAAATTTACCCCTCCGCATGAAAACAAAAAAGTGGATAATCAGCATCTTGAAGATGTTATTGATTTTTCAACGCTGCCCAAGCACTCGCAAATAAATATTCTTAATAAGGATGAATTGACCCGAAAAGGCATTGATACTTCAGGAAATAATGGTGATTTAAGTTGGATTCCTCCTCAGAATATGATGTATTCAATGACAGCCTGGGGGTCAATCACGTTATCAGACGGAGAAAAAGGATGTTATGGCCCTTTCGGGGTATATTTATCTGACGGTACATATATTCCCGCCGGACATGCCCTGTCCGTAAGAGGTTATGATGCGAAAACAAATGAACTAATAATAACCTGCAATGATTACAATAATATTTCAGAAGTAAGGGTTCCTGCCGAACTGGCAAAATTTTTTGAAACTGCTTCGGAGATTGATTTCCCCGGTGCAAAAAAGACACCGCAGCCAGAATTATGACAGTAGTAAATATAAGAATAAGAATGAGGTAAAAAATGAGTGATAATTTTGAACTAAATATAGGTTTTCTTTTTGGGTACAAAAGCAAGACGGAATTAACTGAAAAAGATTTTAAAAACTGCCCTGAAATTTTTAACATATTTGATTCTAATGGGGATAGTAAAATTGACCAAAGTGAAATAATGAATATCTTTACAAGAATAGCGTCTTCTGCAAAGTCAGATGTTAAAGATAACAGACCCGGAGCATTTGCTATAATGAATGAGCAGGAAGCCTTGAATTTTATTAATACAAATAAAGATAAACTTCAAAATTCTCCAAAAACGGATAAGGAACTTGTCAAAGATGTTTTTAGTTTTTTGTTGACCCTAAAAGAAAACTCTGCTGATGAGGAAATTGCTGCCGGACCAGGGGAAGAGCCGGTTGAGTCGGTGGATGGCGAAGTTGTTTTTGAAAAATTGACCGAAGAAGAAGAAACTCCGGAAATTGAGATTACACCGGAATTGCTTGATAGAGCAAAAGAATTCAAATCAATACAAGAAAGGGAAAATGAACAATTCTCGGAACAAGACTGTTTAAAATTGGCTATGTTAAGTGATGAGGAATTACAGATTGCAAGAAGATTTTTGAAATATAAAAGATTTTCTGCCGATGAGATAATTACTATGGTAACCGATTGCAGAAGAAAATTTGATATTCCGGAAGAAAACTATGACAGATTTGATGAATTTTATAATTTGGATAACCGTGGAGATTCTCAATTAGGCGGAATAGATATTATGGAAATTCTATCGGTTCCGCCGGAGCAGTTGGACAGAGTGATGCAGCTTTTAACTGCCGAGAACCGTAAAGACTCGCCATTAAGTTCAAAGGATGCCGTATTCGTTATTAAGAGCGGCTCAAATACCTTGTACGAATTAATGCTTAATAATCCGGAAGCAAAACTCGAAATTCATAATGTTCCCAATGCCACGATGGTTAATCGTGATATCAGGGATGTAAATATTGATGGCAAAACATACCGTTTCATAATGGGTATGGAGTATCCTGAAGAATTAACGGTAACAGAGGATAATGGTAAAAGGACTGTTGAAATATACAATAAAAATCTTAATATGAAGCAAATTGTTGTATGTGGAACCGAAAGCCAGCTGCCGGACCTTGGAACTCCGATTACCTCTGATATAATAAGTACTACAAATATTTATATGGATGATGCCGGAAATGTTATAAGGACAGAAGTAATTCAGAAGAGTGATATTGAAGGTGTATTAGATGTCAGGGAATATGATGCCGACGGCAATGAAGCAGTATTGCAATCAGGAACGGTAAACCCCGATACTGCGGAACGAGTAATAACAAAAGATATTCCTGATGATGATGGCAACACTACTCATTTCTTATTAAAATCGAATCCGAATACGGGTGAATATGAGTTACATTATCAGATATTGGGTGTTAATACTGATGAAAACGGTCAGCATGAAGTTTTATATCAAAAAAATCAAAATTTGAAAAAAACAGGTGAAAATAGTTTTGTTTATACCGTAAATGATAAGGTTTATTCAATAAATATTGATGAAAATCAAAAAATGACAGTTACTGATGAGACAAATAAAGAAACATCCGAAATTGATTTGGCAAAACTCTTCAGAAGTCCCGGTGCCGAAATATATCGGGATATAATTACGAAATTCCCTGCTGAACTTCTGATATTTATGTCAAATCATCCGCTTGAAAAAATGACCTATGGCGAGTTTAAAGCAAATAATGGACATTATAATAAGGGTGAAAATTTAGTAGAACTGGGTGAACGTACGGATTGTGCCGATGATACCGTGCGTAGCGATGTAATATTCTCGATATTAATGCATGAGTTCGGGCATTACATAGATGGTTCAATCATGGAAGCTTATATTTCAGGTAATGAAGATTTTATTAAATGCTGGGAAGAGGAATTTGAAAATTTTAAGAAAAATCATACCTCTCAGGAACAAGATATGATTTCTTATTTCTCCGGCTCCGGCAAGGATGCGGCAACCGGCAGAGAAGAAACAGTTGCAGAAACTCATATGCTGCTGAATACGTTTTCAAAAGGTTCTTTTACTGCCGAGAGAGCTTACTATTTGCAAAGGTATTTCCCAAAAACAGTTGCATTGGTTGCGGATTTGTTAAGTAAAACTTTAAAACAAACTTAAATTTTTAATAAATAAAAATTAACAAATGACAAAAAATCTTTTCCCGTATGTTAGCATGGATACCATGACAAACAGACTGGGTACATTTTTGCATGTAAGCAGTAAGTATTATATTTGTGAAGATATTTTACAATATTAAAAATTTTTGAAATTCTAAAAGCCTAAAGTTTTTTATATATATAGTATATAATTGCGATTGAACTACGAAGATTGAGAGTAAAAAATAGTTTCGCAGAAGTTAAAAATATGCAGTCCTATAAATAAGGAATAAAAATGCAGAAAATAGGCTATAATAATTGTCAATTTGGACAGCTAACGCTGCAATCCTTACGTCAGTCAAAAAAGCAGGCTGCCGGTAGTATTAATGCAGGTGCCAGCCCTACTGCAGGTCCTTTTGGCAGTATATTTGTAAACAGGGTTCCCGGTAAATATACTCAGAAATTAAGTTCAAACTATTGGGATAATTTAGAAAGAAAAACTAATGTTGCAGGAGGTAATACAAAATCTTCCGGGGCAGATATACTGTCAAAAATTGCAATGGGTGTAGGTATAGCAAGTGCAGCTACATCAATAGTTGCGGCAAGCAAAAATGATGGTGCAGGGATTTTCAAAAACCTGTTTCAGAAAATATCAGGTTGGATAAACGGAGCAAATACGTTAAAAGAAGCAGAAACTGTAAAAGAGAATGTTGTACAGCAAAATCAAGACTTAAATACAAAAGTAGAGCAGGATCAAACAGGTATAGCGAATGCGCAAAAGGCAGATACCGGCGCAACTCAGCAGGTAAATAATGCAAAGGAGGGGCAGAGCGTTGCCCAGGAAGGAGTAGCTACTTCTGAACAGAATCTGTCGGTTGCCGATGGACAGCAGCAAGTTGCGCAAACCGCAAACAATGAGGCAACTATTAGTTTAAATGAGGCGCAGGCTGAACTTGATTTTGCAAATATGAATTTGTCTATCCAAACAACAGAGGACGGCAGATTGGCAGCTCAGCAAAGAGTAGATGCCGCACAGAGAAAGGTAGATGAAGCAAAAATACAAGAGCAAAAAACTAAAGATGAACTTAATAAGGCAGATGCTCAAAAAGACAAGGCACAACAAGGCTTAAACGATGCAAACAACAATCTTCAAAATGCTGAGGGCCAACTTGATAAGGCTAATAGTAATAAACAAAAAACAGGACAAGATGTTAAAGGAGCAACTCAGACTTTTAATAATGATAAAGGTGAGCAAACTAAAGTTCAAAATGATGCAATACCAAAAGCGGACGAAAAAATTAACAATTTAAAACAGCAGGAGGGAGAAGCCCAGACACTATCCAAGACTGATGGTAGCCAAGGACAGGAAGTAGGACGAGATCACCTGGAATACCAAGATAGTAAGCTTGCTAGTGGTAAATACTCGGATGCAGACAGACAAAAAGTCCTTAATGACAGAGAAGCTATTCTGAGTTTGAAGCCCGGAGAGAGCGTTGATAACGGATATTCTATATATACAATGAACGATGACGGCTCTATAACACAGAGGGATAAGCATACAAATCTTGAAAATGGTTCATATGATGACCAAAGTATAAATATAGCTGCATATAACAGCGGAGATGAAACTCTCCGTCAAGTTGATGCCCGACAACAAGACCGAGTACTTGATGAAATGACTGTATCAAAGGGTGGCAGCGGGCTCATGGTGAAGTCTGAGGACTATGAAGTTAATCATCCGCAAACAGTTAAAACATCAGCAAACGGGGTTAAAACGGTGTATAACTCAAAAGCAAATACCGCACCTCAAGGAGCAAGCGGTCAAAATACGGATACCGCTTTAAATAATACGACAATACCGGCTGCAGGAAATAACTCAAACAGGGTATCGGAAAATATACATCATGAGCATGTCAAATTCGGTAATAGTGAATTTGAACAATATATGGTAAATTCGCATGTAGTGAACAAAGATCAATATGATGCAGCGCTTAATATGGATCAGGACGTGATAGACGCGGGATTCAATCCGGGTTCAGAGTGCGAAATTAAAATTGGTGAAAATGCTGATGGTGATGATGAATCAGTATCTTTCAGAGTATATGGCGGAAAATATTACGTAGATGAACAAGAAGTTGATTCTAAAGAGTTTTTACAAAAATATCAAAATGCTTTGGACGAACAAGCCAAAAATGAAGTATATTCAGACGTAGACATGCTGTTTAGTGACCCAAACAGAGTGAGTTTATTAGCCGGTGATGATTACTCAAAATATAAAAAGAAGTAGCTTTATTTGCTTTCTGAAATTTAATGGGATTTCGAATGAACTAAAATCTAAAATAATAAAAATTAACAATCTAAGAAAAATCTTTTCCCGTATGTTAACATGGATACCATGACAAACAGACCGTATGTACCTTTGCATGTCCACAGTGAATATTCTCTTTTGGATGGGGCAATCAGAATCAGCGACTTGGTAAATTTTGCCAAGGAGAATGAGATGCCTGCGGTTGCGCTGACTGATCACGGCGTAATGTACGGTGATATGGAGTTATATACAACTGCTAAGGAAAACGGTATTAAGCCGATTCTTGGTTGTGAATTTTATGTGCATGACGGGGATATAGAGGAAAAGAACAAACTGCACAACCCCTGTTATCACCTGGTATTATTGGTAAAAAATAAAGCGGGGTATCAGAATTTAATCAAATTAACCTCTATTGCCTGGTGTAAAGGTAAGTATGTGCATCCGAGAATTAACTGGGAGCTTATAGAAAAACATCACGAGGGGTTAATATGCTTATCTGCTTGTTTAGGCGGAGAAGTATTGCAGAACCTTTTAAAAGGTGATAAGGAAAAGGCATATTCCGTTGCAAAACAGTATAAAGAGCTTTTTGGAGAAGATTATTATATTGAACTTCAGGATCACGGTTTGGATGAGCAAAAACGTACAAACCCCGAGTTGATGAAAATCGCAAAAGATTTGGATATACAGATGGTCATCACTAATGACTCGCATTATCTGAATAAAGAAGACGCTGATATGCACGATACTTTACTGTGTATGCAGACAAACAGCGATAAAGATGACCCGAACAGATTTCATTTTCCGAATAATGAGTTTTACGTAAAGACTGCTGAACAGTTAAGAGATGCGTTCAAGTGGATGGACTCGGAAACTTTTGACAAATGTATTCAAAATACGGTTGATATATCCGAAAAATGTCATTTGATACTTGAACTCGGTAAAAGTCCCCTGCCGGATTATAAAGTTCCGCAGGGATATACACTGGAATCTTATTTTGAACATCTGGTATTTGAGGGGTTGAAAAAGCGATATGGCGAGGTTACTCCTGAATTAAAAGAACGTGCAAACTATGAAATCGGTGTTATTGAGCAGATGGGATTTTCTGCATATTTTCTCATTACCTGGGATTTTATACACTATGCAAAAACTCACGGCATTCCGGTTGGTCCCGGGCGTGGTTCGGCTGCAGGTTCTATTGTAGCATATGCGCTTGAAATAACCGATCTTGACCCTATACAGCATAAACTGTTGTTTGAAAGATTTTTGAATCCGGAACGTTTTACAATGCCTGATATAGATATAGATTTCTGTATTGAACGCCGCGGGGAAGTTATTGACTATGTTACCCAAAAATACGGTGAAGATAAAGTCTGTCAGATTATTACGTTCGGTACCTATGCGGCAAAAGCGGCATTTAAAGGCGTAGCAAGAATATTGAGAGTACCATTTTCCGAGAGTAATCGGCTTGCAGGGCTTATCGATTCTGCAATAGAACTTGCAATGAGCATAGATGATAAAGCTAAAACTCTTGGAAAAGCAATGCAGTATGACGGTTCTGAATTAAAAACTCTGTATGATCAGGATTATCAGGTTCCCGTTGGTGACCCGATGGAAGGTAAAACCGTCGGTATGAAAAAGATTATAGATTTGGCAATCGGAATTGAGGGAATTAAAAATAACACGGGTACTCATGCTGCAGGTGTAATTATTGCACCCAAACCGCTTGATGAAATTCTGCCGGTTCAGCCGTCAAAGGATGGTATTATCCAGACGGGTTACCCTCCGCATGATGTTACGGAAGTCCTCAGCCTTTTAAAGATGGACTTTTTGGGGTTAAGAAATATCACCACTATATACAAAACAGTTGATATGATAAAAGAGCAGCAGGGTATTGAACTTGATATAAACAATATTCCGCTGGATGACAAGCCTGTATATGAGATGCTTATGACAGGGGATACTGACGGTGTCTTTCAGCTTGAATCTCAAGGAATGAAAAACCTTGTTAAAAAATTAAAGCCTGACGTATTTGAAGATTTGGGCGCTTTGGTTGCGTTGTTCCGTCCGGGACCGTTGGATTCGGGAATGGTAGATGATTTTGTTGAACGTAAACACGGCAGACAGCAGATAACGTATGCCCATCCGCTATTAGAGCCTGTATTAAAAGATACCTATGGAACTATTGTATATCAGGAGCAAATTATGCAGGTGTTCCAGACGTTGGCGGATTATTCTCTCGGACAAGCGGATATGGTTCGCCGTATGATGGGTAAGAAAAAAGTTGATGAGATGGAGCAGCAGAAAGGTAAATTTATAGAACGCTCCGCTCAGCACGGAATGTCCGCAAAAGATGCAGAAGCCTTGTTTAACCAAATTCTTGCGTTTGCATCATACTGCTTTAACCGAAGCCACTCTGCCGCATACGCATTTGTTGCATACCAGACGGCATATTTAAAGTGCCATTATCCTGTTGAGTATTTATCAGCCTTATTATCCAGTGTTGCGGGCGAGCAGGAAAAAACTCAGCTATATATAGAAGAAGCGCAGAAAAAAGGTATAAAAGTTTTGCCTCCCGATATAAACCACTCAATGTCAACATTTACGCCCGATAACGGGAATATTCGTTTTGGACTAGCCTCAATAAAACAAGTCGGAGAAGGTGTAATCGAAGAAATCATAAAAGAAAGAAATGCAAACGGGCCTTTTAAATCTATATATGATTACATAAAACGTGTCGATTCAAAGTGTTGTAATAAAAAAACGTTAGAGGGTCTAATTAAAGCAGGTGCATTCTCAACGCTTGAAAAAAGCCGTAAACAGTTGTGGGATAATATAGAATACATAACGGCAACAGCCTCAAAGGAAGCAAAGCAAAAAGAATCAGGCCAGACCAGTCTGTTTGATATGCTTGGAAACGCTGATGAGATTCAGGATGCAAAATTTCAGCTGGCAGGTTCGGATGAAGAGTATGACCAGCGCCAAATCCAGATGTTTGAAAAAGAATTTCTGGGCTTTTATGTCACGAGCCATCCCCTGTCAACGATAAGGGACAAGTTGCCCTTTTTGATGACCCACAAGATTTCTGAACTCGATAAGTTGCCGGACGACAAAGTCGTAACAATATGCGGACTTGTGACAGCGACAAAGCAAATTCCGACTAAAAAGGATCCGACTAAATACATCAAATTTACGACAGTAGAAGATTTAACCGGCAAGGTTGAAACGTTGGCATTTAACTCTGTAATTGCTTCATATGGTGATTATCTGCAAACAGAGCAAAGAATAATTGTTTCAGGCAAAATCAGCCGCAGAGAAGGAGATGAACACGCTACCATATTGGTGGATACAGTTAAACCCGTTGATAATTCAAATATATTTTCAATAAAGTTAAATGACGAATTTAAGTTTGAAGAACTTGTATTTTTGAAAAATAAATTGTGCCAATTTAAGGGTTCTGATCCCGTTATGCTTAAAATGGCGGAAGAAGGAGATGAAACAAAGGTGCTTACATCATCAATGTTTTGGGTAGATACTTGTAATGACCTGGTAAATCTCTTAAACAAAACTTTTAACGACAGGATTACGATTGATATAAAATCTCTGGATTCAAAATTAGAAGAACCGGAAGAGGTTGTGGCATAAAGTATTTTTATTTGAATTTATGTATAAAAACAAGGTGTTCATTGAACACCTTGTTTAATATTTGTCATTCTTACTTACTTTTCATATATTCCGGTAAAATTGTTCCACATACTTCGTCTGTTATGATTAGTTGCAGGTAAGGCATTCGGGTCATCCTTCAAATATTCAGTGTTTTCTTCAAGAACTTCTCCTGTTTTATTGGATGTTGTTGTTGTAATTTTTCTGTCTGCCATTCCGTCACCGTCATCATCTATTAATATAGATGTTATGCTTTTACCATAAATATTGGCTTGAACCAATGTTGACATTGTTATCTGATAAAGTTCTGAGGCTATAATTTTGCCGTCACCGTCAAAGTCTTTGTATATGGTTCCGTCTTTTTCAAAAACAGAGCCTTTTTTTACATTGTCTGCAACTATTTTATCAGGATTATTATAAACTTCCATTCGTTGTCTGAATTTATCAAGTGTGCTATTACTTAAATTTGGATTATTTGATACCATATGTTACTCCTTTCTCTAATTTGTACTGTTGTTTACTCCTCGTAGTGTACAACTTCTTCTCCGCTCCATGCCTCGTGTGTGGCTCCAGGTACTGTTGTCTCTATAGCTTCTCCGGGTGCTTTAGTGGTAGAATCAATATTGTTTGACATGGGTTTAGCAAATAGCCCGGCAATGGCGCTTCCTAGTGCATATAGTACCGGAGCAGCTTTGCCGGCTCCGGATTTAGCCCCTGCAACTGCCCCGGCAAAGCCTCCTAAAAGTGCTCCTTGTACAGTTGCAGAGTTTGCGACTGCTACGGTATTTGGTTCTTCCTGACCTTTTGCAGCATTGGGATTTGGTTCATCAAAAATGCAGTTAGGTTTGCCTCCTTGTTGTGCTTCTTTGTATTGTTGTACATCTGTCATTTGCAGATTTTTTACTGCATTAACATCTAATGGCCCGTTTACACTCATAGTGAAATCTCCTTTCTATTCTTTATACTCTGTGAGATTCTAAAAAATCCTCATATCTGTATAAAAACATGTGGGGAATGAAAATTGCCCAAATATTAGATATAATATATAGAACTTATATAAAATATAGATATAGTCTATTGTTTCAGCTTAACAAAAATTAATATATACTGATACAAAATATCTATTTTACTAAAAATTTCTATATAAGGATACCTATGAATATAAAAAAAATCTTTGGCGAAAAAATCAAACGTATTAGAAAAAGTAAAAAGCTGACACAAGAACAATTATCCGAAATGGTTGATATAGATGCGCGGAATTTGAGTAAGATAGAGTTGGGGCAGTGTTTTGTAAAAGCGGAAACTTTGGATAAGTTGGTTGTGGCATTAAATATTACTCCCGAAGAATTATTTGCAGTTGATCATATTAAAGAGCCGGAAGTTTTAATATCGGATATGATTCGGATATTAAACTCAATGAAGGATTGCCCAAGAAAATTAGAGAAAATTTACAGATTTCTTCGCATTATCGAATCAGAGGACTGATATTTGTTTACTGCTTGCGGTTTGCTTTTCATATTGACAGCGAGATAAATCTGCTCTCCCAGTGCATTAGCGCCTGTGAAATTTTCGCGGTATTCTTTTTTTTCTTCCGGATTAATTTCTTTGCGTCGTTCTTTTTTATGTTCCTGAATTTTTTCCTGTTCTGCTCTTGATACTGTGATAAATTGATTAGATACGTAATTTAATTGTTTAGCTTGTTCAAGTTCTATTTTATGCAGCGTTTCTTTGTCAATAGTTTTGTTGCCGGTAGGAATTACTCCGTAAGCAAGAAGTTTTTGAAATATAAGTTTTTCTTCTTCGTCCATACCCGAACAAGAAATTGAACCGATAGATTGTCTTTTTACACCAGAAACTTCCATAATATAACCTTTTTTATTTTGGGAATGTATATAAAATATTTAATGATAGAGATAAAAAAGTCATTAATTATTTTAGACACGCAAAAAACTTAAACACACTACACAGATAATAAAACATTTTTTTTGAAAAATTTGCTAAGGAAAATATGTCAAAACCCTGATAAACCTAAGGTGGTGTTGCGTTTATGCCTAATTTTGATGATTTTTATATTTCTTAATATTTATGATTTAGGGGGATAAGTTTATGCAGAGATTAATTATTTGTCAGGAGTATTACATACAAAACACTTGCAATTTATTTTTGAGCATGTAATATTGAAAAGTACCCGAAATAAGCGGGGGTAATTCAGTGGTAGAATGCCTCCTTGCCAAGGAGGATGTCGCGAGTTCGAGCCTCGTCTCCCGCTAATTAGAGAGGATAGGATTTTCCCTATCCTCTCTAATTGTGAGAAGATAATGGCGAGAAACTCGATTTTCGAGTTCGGCGACCTGCGAGCAGAGGGCGGAGCAGATTTTGCTTGTGGCTGAAAGCCACTAATAGCAAAATGCGTAGACCTGTTTATTGCGAGCAGGTCAAGACGAGCCTCGTCTCCCGCTCCATTTAATAAAAGAGCCGTAAAGGCTCTTTTTTAATGCTTTTGTTGGGGATTTTAATTACCGCAATTTAAAGTTTTTTCAAAGGTTTATTTTTGTAATGTTCAAAGTTTGTTAGAAAATGATATCGATTTTTGCATTTTCCATCTGCATCTCCTATACTGTAAGGATTAATGCAAAATTTATCGTAATATTCTTGTGCCATACTTTTTGATAAGTTAAAATATTTTTCGGCTTCTTCTAATTTACCTTCATACTTGTTAAATATTGCCAGATTATAATATGCATCATAATCATACTTATTTTTTTCTATTAGTTCTAATTCAATATTTTTTGCTTCTTCAAAATGATGTTTGTGATAGAGAATTATAGCTTTAGAATTTAGCAGATAGGAGAAACCAGGGGCATATTTTAGCCCTTCATTAACGTGTTTCTCTGCATCGTCATATCTTTCCAATTCTATTTCACAAAGTGTGATGTTTACAAACCCGGCAACGTGATAAGGGTTCCTTTCAATATATTTTTTATAATATTCAACAGCTTCCTCATATCTTTCTAAAGCGGTCAATATATAAGCTTTTAAAAAATAATCGTTTGTACTCAATTCAGTTTTTTTATCTAAATATACTAATGCTTGCGGATAATCAAATTTCTTTTCAGCATATAAATGTGATAATCGCGTAAGCATATATTCATTTGAAGAATCCATTTTCAAAACTTTTTTATAATATACTGCAGATTTATCAAATTCCTCTAATAGCTCATATATATATCCATATTCCTGCAAAATATATTTATTATTCGGATGTTTTATGTTTTCCATATCTAAATATTTTATAGCTATATGTAGGTCTTGTTGCATTTTTTCATTTAATGGAGTACCCCAATATTCACTGCGTATATTTGTTGCAATATTGTAATCAATCCATGATGTGTTAGGATTTAATTTTTTTGAAGTTAAATAAAAACGATTTGAAAATTTATATAGTTTCAGATTATAAAAATTTCTCCCTATATTTACACATTGCTTTGAGATGCTTTTTTTTGCATTAGATACAATATTCCCGCCGAAACATATACAAAAAGTTATAAAAAATAACAATATTATACAAAATATTATTTTTTTGTTTTTAAACATAAGGACCTCCAATAAAGTCATCATAGCATAAATATACGCGTAAAAATAAAAAACTGTTCAACTTCCTTAAACCGGACTGTTATTTTACGGTATACAAGAGCTATGTAGGGTGGGTTAAGCCAATAAGTTTAGAGTATAGCAAATATTTTGAAGTTTTGGGCGAACCCACCAATAAATTTTTGATATTGATTTCGGTGGGTACGCATATGAAAACTTGTTGTTATAATTTTAGGCATAACGTAGCTTTACCCACCCTACAAACTGGGCACAAGTTTTTTCCATACAGGCTTTTTTAAAAACTCATCGCAAGCTTTAAAGTGGTTCGGAGCATCTTTACTAAACCCTAAATTTACTGCACCTCCTGTATTTGACGGATGACTTGTCATCAGTATCATTTTTCTCACCATACGACATTTTTCAGGCCTAGTTTTACCCATTTCACATATTGCATTAAAAAACGTACATTGTGCATATTTTCCCCATAAAAATACTACAAGTTTATTGCTATTTTCAGAACTTATAAGCTTTTTAATAACTTCGTTAATAAATGGCTCCCATGCATCCCTGTGGTCTTTTATTGTTTCCTTATTTTTATGCGTTAATGTTGTATTTAATAACAGAACATTATTGTTTTTAGCCCAAAATTTTAAGTCATAACACCAGCCTTTTATATCACTTTTCTTTATATCCCTAAAAGGGATATTTTCTTCGCTATACGCAACTTTTACAGCTTTAAAAATATTTAATAATGAATCATCTTCTTGGTTATTTTTTACTGAGAACGCACAACCGTCAGCTTTCTCTTCGCTAGGATATGGGTCTTGACCTAGAATTAAAACTCTTGTTTCTTCTATGGAGAACAAACTAAAAGCATTAAATATCGTTTTAATATCTCCACCTTCCTTGACGTTTACAGGACTGGTACAAGCATTAATACAATTAATTATATCTTCTTTGCTTTTATCCGATTTAATATTATCAAGTATTTCAGAAATTATTTCAAAATTTTCAATATCTTTTATTTTTTCTTTTAAATCCTCAAAATTTTTTATCTCTGTCATATAAACTCTCTCCTATTATGTAACTAAAAGCCCTGTTATCTAAACTAACAAGAACTCACAAGCCTATTATACCAAAAAATCTTTTGGTAGCAAAAAATTTTTTTTATGGGGTTTAATTAAAACATGAATATCTCTATACAAAATTTTTATTTGCATACACCGCCCTATTTTTACGGGAAAAAAGTAAATATCACAAAAGAGCAAATAGAGTCGCTCAGAGCTCAGGGCAAAAAAGAAACTGAAATCCCGGGTATTTTGGGTATTTCCCCGGCAGCTTATTACAGAAATCTGAAAAAGTTAGGGATTTCTACCGTGCATTCTGATTTTAAACAGAAGCTGGCAGATATTCCCAGAGATGAATTCGAGCAAATGTTAAAAGACAAAGTTCCGATTGAGGATATTTGCAGCAAGTATGGCTTGACAACTAATGCGTATTACCTGTATATCGAAAGATATAATCTCAGAAACTATATTGTCGGTGCTAACAGAAAAGCAGTTACAAAAGAGCAGTTGCAGACACTTGTTGATAAAAAACTTTCAATAGAAGAAATTTGCAAACAGTTAGGTATAGGAGAGAGTGCCTATTATGACTTATTACCAAAACTGGATATCGCCACAAAAGGCAGAAGTCAAAGACAAACAATAAAAAATATTACAAAAGAGCAAATTGAAAGTTTATTGCGAAGCGGTAAAAATTATAAAGAAATTAGTGATCAACTTGGAATTTCTGAGGCGACTCTGCAAAGGTTAATTATGGATTTTAATATAGATACCAAAATTTTACAAACAAAAAAAATCGTTTCAACCATAACTAAAGAAAGACTGCAAGAACTTGTAGATTCGGGTAGACCTATTGCTGAAATATGTAAAGAATTGAATATTCCTGTTCGTACATATACTCGTTTAACGCATCAATATGGGATAGTAACAGACTACAGACAGGCTAAAATGAATATTGACAGTATAACAAAAGAGGAATTGCAGCAGTTGGTCGATGCAGGATATACAAGAAAAGAAATTTGTGATATGTTAAATCTTACGCAGGAAAGTTCGTTATACAGACTTTTAAAAAGGTTTAACATAAATTATCCTTATCAGCATCACAACAACGAAATTGTTATTCCGGCAGAAGATTTACAGGCGGTTGTCGACGAGTGGAAATCAGTTCGTGATATTCAGGCAAAATTAGATGTATCTGACACCACTTTTTACCAAAAAGCCAAAGCTGCAAATGTAGAAACTGTTTTAAGCGGTCCTATCGGAAAAATAAAAAGTTTAAATCTTGAAGAAATACAAAAAGCCCTTGATAGTGGTGCCGGTATAAAAGAAATATGTGAAAGATTTGATATAACTCCAAACATCTATGATGATTTAGTCAAGGAGTATGGGATTGTCAGCAAAACAAAAAAGAAAAAACTTGAAGTCCAAAGTATTACAAAAGAGCAAATAGAATCATTGATAAAAAGCGGGAAAATGACAAAAGATATATGCAAGGAGTTAAATATTTCAATTACAACGTATATGAAACTTTTGAAAAAATTCGGAATAGACAGAACTAAGTTATTAAATGGTTAAAAATTTTTAATAAAATTAATATATGGCAGCAAAAAATTTTTTTACGGGTTTTAATTAAAATATGAATATCTCTCCTGTACAATACAATGGTTATTTCTCACGGCCGCAAAGGTGCTGTAGCTGCAGGACCTTTTTCGGAAACGGTTTTAAAGAACCGCTCTCGCAAAGAGCGATAGACCTGCTTGGACAAAACATTATTGATGTCAAGGTTTGTTCGGACTTAAATGAAGTAAATGATTATATGCCTAAAATGACCGAACTTAAAGAAAATGTTTATTCGGATAGCAAATCTATTCAGATGTTCAAATTGACAGATGATAAATTAATAAAATTTTTGGAAGGCAGATTGCCGAAACCCTACTATTTATATTTATATGAGGGTATAGGTATTGCAATAGGAGATGAAGATGCATCTATTGACAAGTGGAATAACGCATATGCGGCCCTGATGTGTTTGGTTCCACGGCCTGATGCAGATGCGTATAAATATAAAGTAGCGGCCGGAATGATAGCAAACGGAGAATTATAATTAAAGCCGGTAAAAATATTACCGGGGGTGGTTATTCCCAATAATAAAAAAATGAATAACAAATAAGAAGGCAGAATATTTATTCTGCCTTCTTATTTTCCCGGAAATGGATTCGAACCACTGTTGGATGATCCAGAGTCATCAGTCCTGCCGCTAGACGATCCGGGATTACAAAATTATTGTACCACCTCATTAAAAAAAAACAATATGAAGATATTATATTTATACATTAATTTTTGTAAAGTTTATTTTTAAAAAAGGGCAATTATTTGTATGTTTGTTTTTCATGTATGTGCTATGCAAATATACAGTCAATTTTATAAAACACAAGATTTACCCCAAAATAGAAAATATTCACCGGTATTCAGAGGTGATTTAAACAATCATGCAGACACTTTTAAGCTGGATAAGAAGAAATTAAAAAAAGTTTCTACTCTTTCTCTGTGTTACAGACAATTAAATATTATGTTTCATGCAGCCGGGGAAAGTATTACTAAATTATTCAAAGACGGAATAGGTTTTCTGTCCCCTGCAGATGCAAATTCATTTTTATTAGATGATGTTTTAAATTCCGGGGATGCCAAAGATGTTAAGTTTGAAAAAGGACAAGCTGATGACAGTTTAATGACATTTACGGTAAATAAGGATAACGGTGAACCTGTAATAAAAATGATTGTGTCAAAAGGCGGAAAAGTTGATGTAATTGCGGATGAAGATTTGAGTCAGGAAGAACTGGAAAAATATTTGTATCAGATAAATAAGAATAATAACAAATTCATAAAAGCCGTCGGGCAAAAAGCTGAAACGGCTCTGGACAAGGTCGGTGAAATTTTGGATTCGGGAGCTGTTGGAAATATTGATCTGAAATCTAAAGAAGATGTGCAAAAAATGGTTGCGCGGTTCGTGGAAGCGAAGGAACTCAGTAATGTATTAGGAAAAACAATAAACAGCAAGGCATTCTGGAGTGATTTTGATTTTGCGGATAAAGAAAACAAAAGCCTGACTTCAGGTTCAATAAAAGAGAAAGATATTTATTTTACTTATGCGCCGATTAAGAATAGTTGTTATGACGGAATGGCGATTACTGTGTATGATAAAAATAATAATCCAAAACACGGGTATCTGGCAAAAGATAGCGGTGAAATTTGCAGTATAGATTTAGATAAGGAAAATAAAGGTCCAAAACATAATGTGTGGGCATCTACATTCTTAAAACCCTTAACTGAGGAAGAACTTGATGATGACGACATAAAGTATATGTTTGATTTTGCAAGCCGTGAGTCAGACAAAATATACAGATATCAGTTAAAAATGCTGTATACACAGAATAAAAATTTAATTGGCTCATATAATTCTGTCACTCCTGAAAGACAAAAATATATTGACAGAGTGGAGCGCAGTAAACTTGAAAGACTGGGAGCTGCCCATGCCGCGAACGCGGTACAAAAATCAGCAAGGGCTGAAAGAGCAAAACAATTAGAAGAAGCTCAATTTCAATATAATAATATTAAACTCGTAAAAACGTACAAATTGAGTGACAAAGAATCAGAACTCATAAATAATATTCAGACTTATACGGACAGGATATCAAAAGCATATGATAGCAAACCAGCACGCATATGTGAACGTTTAACGGAAGGTTCAGGTTTTATCCGCCAAACCGGTGTGCCGGGGTTTATTATAGACGGACTGATGCCTGAATCAAGTTTCCTGTTCGGTTTCGGTGGGACCGCAATCAGAAAAGCTGCTGATGACAAGTTCCATTTGAGAATTTTTGACAAAGAACAGATAGAAGTTGCAAGGATAGTTTTTACGGATAACAAAGATGCTGAATTGTTTGTTAAAAATGGAGCAGATTCAGAGTTCGTTGAAAACATCGTAAAAACATTAAAATCAGAAATGGATAATGGACTGAGTGAACGCTTATTATCCCGTTTGGATGATGCAACTTTTTATCATGAAAATTACAAGCTGGTCGAAGATGCCAGAGCTCAATCTTATCACCCGCTTACAATTTCAGAAGTAAGACAGCAGCTGGCTTCACCAATGGAAGCTTATAGTTTTGACAGCTCAGAAATCTCAAATTTGAAACAAAAATTTGAAGATGTTCAGGATATTTATAAGGAGCATGTAATGACTTTCCGTATTTGGTTAAAAGCCCTTTATCCTGAGAAGAAAAGTTATAATACCGGAAATGTGAATATAAATGGTACTGATACAAATTATGAATTTAGTTTTATTGATAACAAAGTAATAAGTGGTATTAAAATTCTGACGAAAGACGAAAACGGATATTATAAAAACGGCTATGTAATCAGTTCTGACGGAAAGGCACATAAATTTAAAAAAATTCCGGAAAAGTGTACTGACCCGGATAGTATAACATTGAGTGTGCCTTCGCTGATTAAGCTCGATGAAAATGCCGTAAAAACTGAAGGACTTGATTTAATTTTTAATAAAATATGCAGCGAGATATCGGTTTTAAAAGATTATATGACAGAATGTGCTTGTGAGGCCGAATCAACTGACAGCGGGAGATTATCTCATAAATTGGTAGAATTAAAAGCTGACAAATACAGAAATCAGAAAGGAAACAGTTATAATCTTAAAATTGACGAAATAAGAATGATAAAAAATATCAAGACTTATTATCAGAGAGTATTTGATGTGTATAACAAGAAAGATTTCCGAACCCATAATTTACTTTCGGAAAGGTTAAATTTTATTTACAGACCGAGTACTTCGGAATTGATAATTAAAGGGTTACTTCCACAAAAAAGCGAAATGAATCTTGGAATTGCAAAAACCGTAAATCAGGTTAGCCAGAAGGAGGAGTTCTGTTTTAAAGTTTTTGACAAAAATATTGAAGAAATTGCAAGAGCAGATATTTCCGATAGAAATGTTTTAACCCTGAAATTTAAAAACGGTTTAAGTAAAGAACAATGTGAGGAAATAGAAAACACATTAACTTCAACAATGAAACGCGGGCTTAAAGGAAAATTAATGTCGCGCTTAGAAACAGGCTGTGTTTATCAGGAAAATATGGCTGCAATAAATCTGTCAATATCGAAGTCGCCTTATCCTATATCAATAGAAGATGCAGTAAAAGACTTCCAAAATCCTAAAAAGAATTATTATAAGTTTAATGTTTATAAAGTACGTACTATTAAAAAGTATATAGAAGAAATCAAAAGAATTCATAAATCTAATGACCGTGCCTGCAGGTCTTGGGATAAAGCGTTCTTTCCTGATGGAGATGCAAAAAAATACACAGCCGGAAAAATAGATAATCCGAGTATGGATTATGAATTTGTATTGGTTGATAATTCTGTCTGCCGCGGGATAAGGATTCTTACAAAAGATAAGGACGGATGTTATGAAAATTGTTTTGTTATTGATGATGAGGGTAATTCATATAAAATGTCTTCAATACCTAAAAATTACAAAAATTCGAAAAAGCTTCATATGAAGGAAAATTCCCTTGTAAAACTTGATGAAAGAGCGATAAAGACAGCATATCCGTATTTAGATTTGATTTTTAATAAGGTGTACAACGATTTGTCAGCATATCACGATTTCTTGACCGAATGTGAAAGCGAACGGGAAGCTCATCCGTGGGGGATTCACCGCAATGTAGTTGAGGGAATGGCTGCAAAATATAAAGCGTTAGCAGAAAATTCTGAGACATCATCGGCAAAAATAAATCCGATGTTGCAAAACCAATATGCAAAAATGTTAAATAGCAACGGAGAGTTCTTACCTCTCTCCGAGATTAATTTAAAACATTTATCAAATGCATTAAAAGATATTTTTGATAAACCCGTAGAGGAGCGCAGTCCTCATTTAATACACGAAAAACTTCCGACAGGACAACTTTTCTCGGCTAAATTCTCAGTAACAGCGCCTGACGGTGCATTAATAACGGTATTTAAAAACAGGACAAGCGGAGATTTTGGCTTTGGGTACTATTCAATAAAAGTCCAAAAAGGGAAAGAATTAATGACAATAAGTATAAATCCGCAAAATGGAGAGATATTAAAAAAAGATGCAAAGAATTCTTTAGTAAAAGATTCAAATGGAAACTTTTTATCTGTCGATAAAGAAGAATTTATTAGAAATAATCCTTTATGCGAAAGTATGCCGAAGTATTTGGTTGAGATATTTGATGAAAGGCCGGATGCTGAAAGGCCGGATGCTGAAAGGCAAATAATTAATTCTAATGCGGTAAATCCGAAAAAAGCTGCACTATATCACCAGAAGATGAAAGATTTTGAAGAAGCAATGAGAGCCTCTAAATCTCTTGACTTTGATAATATGGCAGCAGCACTGAAAGCTCATATTGACATTGAACCCGAGACGGAAGAAGATGAAGCCGAAGTGTAAAAATAATTTATTACTTGCGGAATCTTCTCTTAATGTTATTAAGTAGGTTTGGTGCGTAATATATCATCATTGTGCTGGAGGTGTCTTCATTGCATTTTTTATATCCCTGTGACTCATAAAAAGGCATTGCATCCTCCGCTGCATTAACTATAATGTCATATTTTGTATAATTTGCTTATTTGGTAGAAATATACTTAAAATTTCTTTATATTCTGATTAATGTTGCAGTCGGATATGGTTGGTTTTCCGTCAATTCTTTTTCCGCTTTTTTTAATTCATATACAATTCCGTCGTACATACTTTTTCTTATCTCTTTATATTCGAAATTTGAACTGTCTGCCGTATGGTAGTCTATTGCAACTTTTATGGTTTTATCCGGTTCTATCGCATAGCCGTCGGAATTGAACAACGGTTTCCCGTCGATTTCTATTTGTTTTATCTTGTTTGATTCATCAAGTGTTAATTTGAAATTTTCGGAAGCTTCAAATAACCTTGATTTTTTGTCAATGTCGTACTGATAAAGTTTTCTCAGTTCGGCGGGTGTCAATTCCATTTGAGCAATATTTCTGAATGGCTGCGGGCATGAAAGCAAAATATCCAGTTTTGTTATGTAGCCGTCTTTTTTGGGTAAGGTATCATATATCCAGGGCTTTGGAACCAGTCCGATATCGCTGCCCGTAAGGTCTTTTATTCCGTTGGCATACAGAGTCCCCAATTGGCTGTATTCCATCTTATATTCGTCTTGATATCTGTGATTAAACTGTGTTAGGGATTTTGCAATTTTTTCGTCAAACTTTTCGTTATCCTTTGCCCGTTCAATTTCGTTGCTAAACATTCCTAGTTCGCAGTCATCGGAAAATATTTCCGTTAAATTTTCTAAATTGTGTCCGTTTTTGTCTATATTTAAGCAAAAAGACAGCATTGACAGTGCAAAAGGTTCCGGATAAAACACTTTTTCCTTGTCATCTCGGTAAGAATGGTGTACGTGGCCGCCGATTATAAATTCCGGATTAAATCCCAATTCTTTTGCTTTTTGCTTTAACTTATAAGCAGAATCTTCCGTATCATGCACCATCATAACCATTCCTTTGCAGTTATTTTCTTCCATAACATGTTTTAATTCAGGCGCAAGCTTTTCAAGCGCTGTTACGGGGTCAGTGGTAGCCATACCGGCAAAAGACTGTCTGATTTTGTTAACGACGAAGCCTACGTATAGCAGTTTATCCCCGTCACGTTCCACAATTGCGTACGGTGATATTCCGTCCGGGATTTTTCCGGTCTTTTCATCTATAATATTTGCACTTATCGTTTTTACTCCGGATTTATTCAGAATTTCCAGGTACTTCCTGAATAGCACTCTGTCGTTTTCCATAAATCCCGGGTCGTTGTTGCCGATATTATAAACAATTTCAAGTTTGGGGGCTGTTTGTTTTGCTTTTGCATAAGTCCGCATCATTGTGTATTTTGGATATAACCCTTTAAAAATGTCACCGTTATCAAGGATGACGGTTTTATCTTTATCAGGCTGCTGCATAATATCCCAAATCATTTTACAATGCTTTTCCGCGTTCTGGTGGACATCAGTAAAGGCATAAAAATTTGTTTTCCCCAGAAATTGTACATTTGAGTATTTATTTGATGCTTTTTTGTATGGTATTTGGTTATGTGTAATATAATTGTTAATTCCCGATACTTGCATGTGTTTTCCCTCTGTTAAATACCTAATGTATTTAATCCTTTTTGACCTGATTAGCCTGAACATTTTCCAGGATGTTTAATATTTGGTAATCGTCATATTTATATACAGTTTTTCCATCAGGTGTTTTTGTGGTTGCATTTACGAGTCTTGTTAATAAATTCGGAAAGTTATCATAATATTTTAATATTTCACAAATATTGTATGCCGAAAAACGGTAATCTGGGGATTTTCTGTAAGGTGATGGCTCTATATGATAAATCTTATTGTTATAAAGACCTCTGACATATTCGTCAGTCTTATCATTCACCATTGAAGATATAAGTTTCGGAGTTTTTTCGTTTTGTTTAAGAATTGTGCAGATTTGACCGGCTTTAAATCTGTATTTAATGCCCGGAGAAGTGCTTGGAGTATTAATTAGTGTATTAACTAAATCAGGGTAATTTTGATATTGCTCCAAAATGTAGCAAATTTGTTGCCCGCTGAAACGGGGGTACCAGACTTCATCAATCATTGTATCAGTCATAAGTCTGTTTGTAAGTTCGGGTAATTCTTTTGACCAGTTGTACAATCCGATTAACTCATCCGGGCTGTAACGGGGCGTTTCATTAATTAACTCCGAGGAATAATTCAGGCCATCTTTTTCACCGTCAAATTCTTCTGTTGGTAAACTTCTTTTTTTTGCACTTAATGCATCCATTTTGTACATATCATAAACCGCAACGGGTGCTTCTTTTGCAATTTTAAGCAATTTTGGCGAATATTCGTTCAAGACAACTATTTTTGGCACCTGAAGTAAAGAGTGACAATAATCCCCATTTTTATCTTGTTTTGCAAGTAATTCTTCCGTTAAATCAGGATTAATTTCGTGTGCCTTATATAAATCATTTAGTGTTTTTGGAGCTACTGTTTGGCAGCGCCTGTGTCCGCCATTTTTCTTTAAAGAAAGTATCATGTCGGTAAAAGCCGGTGCTTTTGGAAAGTTTTCCGCAATCACTTTAACTGATTCCTCGCTAAGGGCCAGTCTTTTTAGCAAGTTTGCAAGTTCCCGAACGTAATCTGTTTCGGGCAAGATAGGATATTCCGGAGTGGAAACCCCATAACTGCCGGCAGCGAGGGTGAAGTTATATACAAGTCCAACTTCTTTCTCTGTCGCAGGATGCGGTCTGTGGGTAGTGTCTTTTACCCGGTCAAAATGGTCTTTATTAATTAAAGAGGTTCTTCTGTATATGACACTGGCGACTTCCGCATGACTGAGCCCTGTTTTTTGGGCGATATCGTCAATTGTTAAGGTCTCTCCATTTTTCATTGCTTCTTCAATTATGGCATCAATGCGGGCTGCTTTTTGGGTTTGTTCAATATATACCCGCTCGGCGGTCGTCATACAGGCAGGAGCCTTTTGTCCTTTCTCCGGATGTGCATTATTAGCAGGGGATGGCTTTTTATCTCCTTTTTTTTTACCTTCAAAACTAACCTGAGAGCAGTAATGATTTCGTAAATTGTTTCTGCAGATTGTAATATTGTTTACTGAAAAGACCATATTTCACACCTTCCACAGATGTAGTAAAGCGCGTAAAAAATAAATTTTGCCCGAAAATCAGAACAAATTTACAAAATTTAATGTTATGTTTCCGGAAAAATTACAACGTCATTTGGAGCAACTTTTATTTTCTTATAGAAATTTTTAAGTTCTTTTTCTGTTGAAACATCCTTAAACTGACCGGTTTGTTTATCGCGATATTTCGCCTGTATATACAAGGTGTCGTTATTTGCTGAATAGGACATATTGGTTTCAGAAGCCGGGTCTTTGTGTTCTTCAAATACTGTTAAACCCTTAACCTTTTTAGACAATATTTGTTTTGCCATACCAAACATATCCCTGGAATATGGAGATGTACCACAATCTTTGCTTCCTATAAGTATTCCTTCGTCAGGATTATCAGCAAGCTCAAGAATACGCTCGATTATTCCCCGTATATTGACATAGTTATCAAAATTCGGGTATATATGAAAGGCTGCTATTTGGTTTGTTTTGGAATTTTTTACAAAGCCCGCCGTACAGGTTCGGACTTCTTCCGTTTGAAAAGAGTCAACCTGCTGAATATATTCAGCATACGGAGAAGAGGGAATGTCTGTTCCCTGTTTAACCTTGTCGAATGTTTGCCTGTCAACAAACATTATATTAGCCGTAAAGTTGAGCTTTGATAGTTTCATAAGACACCAATTGTTCGGGAATTTGTTCGGAGGTGAAGGGTTCTCCGTGTACAAGTTCATATTCTTTTTGTTTGCCTGCGGTCAGAACGTTAGTTCTGTACGTGTTTGTTGCTTTAATTTTTCTTAAAGCGGCAGAGGCACGTCCGTTTTCATACATTTCTGCAGAAAGTCGCTTCCCGCGGGCTTCTTTTAGGGCAAATTTTTTCAGAGTTTCATTTCCAATTTTTTTAGCTTCCGCTTCAATTTTTTCAGCTTCTGCGTAGGCCGCCTCTCTTTTCTTTGCATATTCGATAACGTCTTGGGCTGCGGCTAATACTTCTTTTAATCCTAATGGTTCCAGTTCGGCTTTTGCTTCCAGAACTTGTTTTTGATATAGTGCAGTTACCTTTTGAGCGGCTTCGAGTACGGCGATTCTTTTTTGGGTATCGAGTGTTGATACTTGCTCATAAGTAAAATATCTTGAACGCTGAAGTTTTGCTGCTTTTTTCCCTTCCGGAGTTTGGTCATAAAGATTTCCGGCATATTGTTCAAGTGCAAGGCCTGCTCTTTTTTCATTTTCAGGATTATATTTGTCATCAGTATAATTTACGTGATCTGCCATGTATTTGCGGTAGTAGTTATATAACTTTTGTTCAAACGGAGTAAGTTTTTTAACGGCATCTTCCGTGTTTTCGGTTTGTTCGGCTATTTTTGCCAACTCTGCCATTATTTGGGCGTTTATACTTGTTTGAGTTACAAGTCCTGGAATGCGTGTTATCATGATTTCTCCTTTAAAAATACTGAATACAATTATATTAATGTCTGTGAATTTTTAATTTGCTACTTTTGTAATAATTTCTTAACATTGCTTAACTCATATTTTTATCAACTGATAGTTTTGGAGCTGACAAGTTCAAGTTCTTTAATTAGTGTTTCAGGACAGTAATAAGTAAAATCGTTCAGAAGTTCCCGGTACTGTTCGTATTCGCCTTTAGCCTTCAATTCGTTTTTGAAATTATGAGCATTACGCATTCTTCTGACCATTCTTATTGCTATTTTTTGTTCATCTGCACTCAGCGGACTTAAAACTTCCCGCAAGTCTGCAGCGTATATATCAATATCTTTATCCATCAAATCGGATAAAAACCTCTCCGCATTGATTGTTGCTTCGTATTCCTCTTTACTAACGGAATATTTGGCAAGCGGTTCTCTGTAAAATCTCTGCATTTCCAGATAATCAGACCTGATTCTGTCTAAAAATCGGCCTAAATTTTCTCTAAAAACGTTATCTTTTATGTACGAATCATTCCTTTCTATTCCGCCTACGTCACATAGTACTCCGTTAATTGTATTGCCGTTATAGTATGCATCTCTGCACCGTATTTCTCTAAAGTGCAATTTTAGCGGATTAAGAGGCCCTTTTGCCCGGGCTTTATTTGACGGGTCAATAAACTGATTCAGCATATATCCGTATTCCGTTCTGTCTGTGCACATCCTTGTCATAAACGGTCTTGCCACTCTGCCGTGAAAATTTTTATATACATAATGAATTGTTTGCGGTTCAACGTATTTCCCGTGAGTTGGGGTTATTTTATTATCAAAATTTTCAAAGAAAGATAAAAGTGCGTACTGAAACTTCCCGATGGTAAGTTTTTGACATAATTTAAAATGACCCAGGCCTGCACTTTCTACAGTTATGTCGTTTCTTTTTAAAACTCTTTGCAAATTTAGTGCAAGTTTCTCGTTTAAATCTTTGTTGTTTACAGTTTTAAAAATCTCACGTGAATAATCAGTAAAAAGTTTGTCTATTTCTCTTGTAACATTTGAATATTCGCTTTTTTCAATATGTTGAAAAAAGTCGAAAGGGAGTGCGCCCAAACGTCTTTCGGTAATCTTATGTTTAAAAACGGCGATTTGGGTTGAGGTATAATTCATAAATTTATGCTTACACCGGTGAAAAATATTAAATTTTCCGTTAATGCATGTCATATAATTTTACGCTTATGCGGCCAGTAATTTTGCCCATTCTTCTTCAGGGAGTTCGCCGTTATTTTCATTACAAATTTTTTCAAGTTCTTTATATCTGAGGATTTCTTTACAAATACCTGTCAGGTAGTCGTAAGCGTCCCCTTTTCCCATTTCAACAAACATATCTCTGTTTTTTTGTTCGTATTGGTTTCCGAATATCAAATATTCTATCCAAAGTTTTTTAGTTTCAGCTAATTGTTGTTTTGTCAGTTCTAAGGAGTCTGATATACTTTTATCTTCAGGATTTTCTTCTGATTGTTTTTGCAATTCGGCAATTTCTTGCAGTGCATTTTTCATTTCTGTAATACCCTGATCCATATCCTCCCAAATTTTTTCTACCGCAAATATTTCGGTCTGACCAAGAATTGCTTTTTGACGCATGTATTTATCCCTGACTTCCTTAAACACTCTGCTTAAATCACTTTCAATATGAGGATATTTTTCGCTGGTAGTTGTATTAATGTTATATACCAGTTTTCTCTGACCTTGTATAGCCTTTTCTCCCTGATTTGCACCTCTGTAAATATTAATTTCTTCTCTTAGAAATTTTTCGTATTTTTCTCTTGCTTCAGCTAAAATTACTTTTTTAGGTTTCCAGGCTCCGGTTGGTTTTGGCTTTTCAACTTCAGGATTTTCCGGTAAAGGCATTTTCCCTGAAACAATATCAATTAACTGCTCTGTCTTGTATTTTTGTTTAGGATCCGGATTTGAGTTTATATTATTCTTTTCGATTTGCCGCCAGAATTTTTCCAGGGCATTGACCTTAACCAGCTGATAGTTATCGTTCATTGCTTCTATATTTTTAAAATAGTCAAGAGAGGCTCTGTGTTTCTTCTCTTCTTGCGCAAGCGTTTCATTAAGGTTGTCAAGAACTTTTACGAGGTTTCCCCTTTTAAACAAATCGTGCTCTAATTCTTTAAATTCAGGGCTGTCCTTTTTGTCTTCCGGATAGGTTATGTAATCATGAAAATCCCACAAAATTTTCATTTTTTCATTTCGGCATCTCACATATTTATCAAGATTCTTTCTGTGTTTAAGAACTTCAAGCAAAACTTCTTTTTCAAGTTCTGTTTCGGGCATTTTTACAGCTAACTTATTGGCCCGATAATCTTGAGTTAATAAAACCCGCAGTTGATTCTTTTGAAATTCCGGATCCTGTTGTGGTTTGCCTGAAAACGAAACAGTATCTGCGGCATTTGCCGTGCCATAAAACTTTTGTGCATATTTGTTTTGTACTTGCGTTGCATTGTAAGTATTGTTTACACAGGATACAGGGGTAATAAACATAATTTTCCTTTCTGATTTTCATGTCTGGTTCTTCTATCTTAAAGCCCAAACAAAAATTTAATTGCTAGATAATTTTCAAATATAACGAAATGTAAATTAAAAAGTATTTAATGTTCAATAATTATGCTATAATGTCCCCCGGAGTTGCGAAGAATGGACAACACAAAAAAATATGAAATTGTTTCTCTGGGTTTGAATTGTATGCCAAGAACTATCCTTACACGTCACGGAATCAAACCGTCGAAGGCACAAGGTGAGCTGTCCGGTCCTTTTGATTTAGTCCGGCATAAATTAGGCAGTGTCATATGCTATCTGGAAAACGATTTTAAGGAGTATTGTGATGACTTGTTCTTTACTCAACGTAAAAGGTGTTTTCTTGATTTCAGGGGTAAAGGGATATGGAAGAAACCTGACGGAACAAAATTTTTTCACGACAAAGATTGTGGTGCAAATGACAGAGAAAAATTAGTTGAGAGAATTAGCCGAAGAATTAATAATTTCAGATGCATTGTAAACAATGACAAACCCATATTGTTTGTGCTTAATACGATAGACACAAATACAGATTCAGAAATAGATTTGTTATACGATACGCTAAAGAAAATAAGAGGTGATAAATTTTTTAAACTTGCCGTAATAGATTTCAGTAATATGATTTCTCAGACCAGCAATCGTTATGTGTTGTCGCTTGTTGAACCGATAGAGAAATATAATAAAAATTGGAACAGAACATCTTTTGTCAAATCTAAATTAGGAAAATACACAGAAGATTGTATATGTAGTTTCATAAAGCATATATTGGAAAAAGATTTTGAAAAATAAAAAAACGGGTCCAAGGATATTCCTTGAACCTGTTTTTTGGTTACTTGTATAACTTAGTCTTCTTTACAGTTAAGAAATCTGTAAACAAGACCTGCGCATACACCTGCAACAAGGTTTACCAATGCTGTAATACAAGATAATTTGACACAGCATGATACGCCAAGAACTATTGTAGAAACAGCTACTGCCGGGTTAAATGCGCCAAGACAAATGCTGCCTACTGCAAAAGCACCTACCATAACGGTAGAACCTATTGCAAGACCATAGTATGAATTGCCTTCCGTTTCCTTGGAAGTTGCCGTAAGCAATACTACATAGCATAAAGCAAAAGTAAACAGGAATTCGGCAATCAATACATGAGATAATTCAAATGTCGGGCCGGATTCAAGCATACCGCCTGCCATATAGTTAATAAGATATGCTGCCGCAACACCGCCCAATACCTGGAATATTGCATAGGGAATCCATTGTACCGGTGCTAAAGCCCCTCTTACAACTGCAGCTAATGATACAGCAGGATTATAATGCCCGCCGGAAATAAATCCGCCTGCATATACCATTACCATTAATACAAAACCGATAGCCAGCGGAGCAATTACACCTTCACCGCCAAATGCTACCGTTGCGCCGATTGTGAATACAAGGAAAAATGTTCCTATAAATTCAACAAGGTACTTTTTGAAGTTTTCCATTCTAAAACCCTCCTAAAGTTTCATACGAGAAATAATCCTTAATTTCTCACTAACGACTCTGGTATATTATAATATTTATTCAAATTTGTAAAATCATTAATATGAGGGATTTAAGTATTTTATGCCGTGTTAAATTTCTTACCTGCATGTCCGATTGTCGATTTTTGTTTTTCTTTTATGATAAAATTGCAGTATTAAATGGAGTTATAAAAACATGAAGAAAAATCTTATTACGGTATTATTGGTATTTTTGGTTCCGATTGTCGCATATTTCGGGATAAATCTTATGAATACTTCGGTTACTTCAAGTGTCGATGCAAAGACAACAAAACCGCAAATCGTTAAATTTACATCAACGATGTGTATTGATTGCCAGACGATGAATAAAATTATAAAAGAAATTTATCCGCAGTACAAAGATAAAGTCGAATTGACTGAAATTAATGTACAGGACGGAAACCCGAAAAATGACGAGTGGATAAAAAAATACGAGATAAGTCTTGTTCCGACAATTATACTTATTGATTCAAACGGAAATAAAACAAAGCGTATAGAAGGAGCAATAAGTAAAGAAGAACTGGAAACTTGTATCAGGGATTTGAAATAATGACGGATATTGCGAGCCTGTTTAATACATCAAACAGCGTTATAGTATTATATATAATATCTTTTGTCGGAGGCTTAATTGCATCTGTTTCGCCGTGTTCGCTTGCAATGCTTCCTATAATAATCGGATATGTAGGTGGTTATTCCGATGAAAAACCTCAAAAAACCTTAGTCCAAATGCTGTTTTTTATAATCGGCTCTGCATTGGTTTTTTCCGTGATAGGTATTATTTGTGCTTTTACCGGCAAAGTTTTTGTATCTTTTGCGGGCGGATATTTCGGGATAATCATGTCAAGTATAGTTATGATAATGGGACTTAAACTTGTCGGTTTTTTGGATTTTGAACTGCCGGTATTGATAAAAGAAATGCCGCGTCACGACAGTACGAATACATATATATACCCAATGCTTTTGGGCGGTGCGGTTGCTTTGGCCGGGACCCCTTGTTCTACCCCTATTTTAGCTTCAATAATGGCATTTGCATCTTTGTCTGCCAATCTTGTTCAGTCTGTTGTAATGTTATTTTTGTTCTCTCTGGGACAGGGCTTAATTTTAGTTGTTGCAGGAGTATTGACATCAAAACTCAAATCCTGGAAAAATTATTATATGATATCTGATTTACTGCTTAAAATAAGCGGTTACTTACTGATATTAACTTCTGTTTATATTTTTTATAAGATTTTTTCGCCGTTGCTTGTAAAATAGCGATAATTGTTGTACAATAACTGTGGATTATTCAAGGATATGTGGAGAAAATTATGAATACATATGAAGGTCAGTTGGTTGCAGGAAACGAAAAGTTTTGTATTATATTATCGAGATTCAATGATTTTATCGGCTCGAAATTGTTATCAGGCGCGGTGGATGAATTAAAAAGACATGGCGTAAATTCCGATAATATTGATGTTGTAAGAGTTCCGGGCGCTTTTGAAATCCCTCTGATGGCTTTAAAATGTGCCAAAACAGGTAAATATAATGCTATAATTACGCTCGGTGCAATCATTAAAGGAGCAACGGCTCACTTTGATTATGTAAGTGCGGAATTGTCAAAGGGAATTGCAACCGTAAGTTTACAGACAGAAGTGCCCGTTATTTTCGGAGTTCTGACTACTGATAATATAGAACAGGCTATTGAAAGGGCCGGAACCAAAGCAGGCAACAAGGGCGCAGATGCAGCCAAATCGGCAATAGAAATGGCAAATTTGCTAAAACAGTTTTAATATTTAATAGAGTTTCTTTTAAAGGAGTTAGTATGAGTGAAGTTATTACGGAATACAGAAATGAAAACACAAAAGACATAGATTTGCTTCCTACTATTGAAATGGTAAGAAGGATGAATCAGGAGGACAAGCTGGTTGCCCTTGCGGTGGAAGATGCATCAAAAGAGATTGCGGAAGCGATTGATATTATTTCAAAACAGTTTTTGAAAGGCGGCAGGCTTATTTATTTTGGTGCCGGAACTTCAGGCCGTATAGGAATACTTGATGCTTCCGAGTGTCCGCCGACATTCAGTGTGGATCCTGATATGGTTCAGGGTGTTATTGCCGGAGGACATGAGGCATTAAGATCTTCTGTTGAGGGCGCTGAGGATAATTTCGATGCAGGTAAAAAAGATGCGGAAATTTTAAGAGAAAACGATGTTGCCGTTGTGATTTCAGCAAGCGGTAATCCTAAATATCTGCTTGGGGTTTTGGAAAAAGCTGATGAAATAAACTGTAAAACAATAGGTATAACCTGTAACTCAAAAGGCAGAATTGCAGAAGAAGCAGGGCTTGTAATTTGTGTTGAAGTCGGTCCGGAAGTTATTGCAGGTTCAAGTCGCTTAAAAGCAGGAACAGCTCAAAAGATGATTTTGAATATGCTTTCTACCGGTTCAATGATAAAGATAGGTAAAACCTACGAGAATTTTATGATTGATTTGCAGGCGGTAAATGAGAAGCTGAAAGACCGTGCAATAAGAATAGTTGCGCAAATTGCGGGAGTTCAGCACAGTGTTGCTCTGTCGGCATTGTTAAAATGTGATTGGGAAATAAAAACGGCCATTGTTTCAATAGTAATGAATATGGATGTAGATACGTCAAGACAGGAACTGAAAAAACACGGTGGGGTATTAAGAAAATTAATTACTCAAAAAATGGCAGTATAGGAGAGAGAGGTATAAATGAAATTAACAGTTTTGGGAGCAGGATGCTGGGGATTAACTCTTGCGTGGTTATTGACTGATAATTTTGAACAGGTAACGGTTTGGGGCCGAGAAAGCGATATCCCGGAAGATTTAATAAAAAATAAACATACCTCAAAACCGCTCGAAGTCCAGCTTCAGGATAAAGTTGAAATTACTTCCGATTTGGCTGAGGCGATTAAGGATGCTGATATTATTCTTTCAGTAATTGCTACATCAGGCACAAGAGATGTTTGCGAAAATCTTAAAAAAGCCGGTATAAGGCCATGCCAGATTTTGGTAAACGCATCAAAAGGTATTGAACTGCCGTCATTAATGAGGATGTCAGAAGTAATTGCAGAAGTTTTGCCGGAGCAAAAACTGGTTGTCCTTTCGGGTCCAACACTTGCAAAAGAGGTTCTTGCTGGAAAACCTACGGCGGCATGTGTTGCATCTAAAGACAGGGATGCATCCGCTCTTGTCCAAAAGAAATGTTCCGTTCCCGGGCGGTTCAGATTATACACAAATCCTGACGTAATCGGGGTTGAACTGGGCGGCAGTTTGAAGAACGTTATTGCTATTGCGTCCGGTTTTGCTCACGAAATGGGCTTGGGTGATAATTGTGCGGGCGCACTTTTGACACGAGGTATGGCAGAAATTGTAAGAGTCAGTATAAAACTCGGCGCAAATCCCTCTACCCTGTACGGTTTGTCAGGAATGGGAGATTTAATTGCAACTTGTTCCAGCCCTATGTCACGAAATTATACGGTAGGTGCTATGCTCGGTAAAGGCAAAAAAATTGACGATATTTTAAAAGAGTTGGGCTCAGTTGCAGAAGGGGTCAAGACGTCAAAGGCAATTTGCGAGTTGGCAAAGAAACTGGACATAGATGTTCCGGTGTCAAATGCTATATATGAGGCTGTGTATACTGATATTACGCCTCAGGAACTTTTGAATAAACTTATGAACAGAAAATTAAAAGAAGAAGAAAGATATATTTAATGAAATATGCAGTAAAATATATAAAAAATACGTTTTATCCGTTAATTGTTCCGGATACTTTAACCGTAGAAGAAGGGCAGATGGTGCTTGTCCGTACAGAAAAAGGTGAGGAGGCGCTAAAAGTTGAGCTTGTAAATTCCGAAATATCCGAGTTATGGGAAAAGTCTGAGAAAAAGCCCGAGCCGCTGACGGTTATGCGTGTTTTAAGTCAGAGAGATTTGCAAACCCTGGACGATATAAAAAAAGAAGAAGCGGAAGCGTTCTTCAAGTGTCAGGCACTTGTAAAACAGCACAATCTGGTTATGAATCTTGTTCAATGCCGTATTACTTTTGACAGGAGAAAAATTACATTTTATTATACCGCTCCCGAAAGGGTAGATTTCAGGGAATTGTTAAAAGATTTAACCCAGGTTTTTACAAGGGTGCGAATAGATTTGCGTCATATCGGCGTGAGAGATGAAACCTCACTTATTGACGGAGTCGGAGTTTGCGGACGGCCTTTTTGCTGTTCGTCTTTTTTAAGAAAATTTGAAACGATAAATGTTAAACTTGCAAAGGATCAGGGAATGCCTATTTGTCCCGGGAAAATTTCCGGAACATGCGGGCGCTTACTCTGTTGTTTGACATATGAGTATAAACATTATATTGATGCCGCAAAAGGCATGCCGCCAATAGGTTCTTCGGTTATGACGTCTGACGGACTCGGAAAAGTTTGTTACCTTAACTTCATGGCAGGTGCTGTTGCCGTAAAAATGGAAGACGGCAAGGTAAAAGAATTTCCAAAAGGGGAAATTGAAATGGTTGATGCGGATGTTAATGTTGAAATAGACGTTCCCGCAATAAATAATGCTTATGAAGAAGATTCAAGCGGAATTGATATTAAGCAGCTTGAAGATGATAAGAATAGTTCAACCGGGAATGTGTAGTGTTTTTAATCCTTAATCTTCAGGGATATAAAAATCGTTGTGCTCAAGTATTTCCCGGATGTGGTCGTAACAGCATGCCTTTTGAGTAATTTGCTGAAATTGTTTTACGACTGATAAAACGTCGTCTGTCGTCATCTTAATTATTCTTCTTTTGCCTTCAATAATTCTCGCCATAATACGCAACCTTTCTTATATTATAGAAAATTTCACGGCAAAATTTTTGTAAACTTTTGGAAAATACTGTATAGATATTATTTATAGCAGGTAATATTTGAATAAAAAAAGAGACACTTTATTGTGCCTCTTTTTAAAAGTTTTGTGTTAAAACTATCTTCTCTTTTTAGCAGCAGGAGTACTTGGTTTTGGTACTGCTGAAACTTTCTTTTGCAGTTCCGGAGTGATATCATTACCCCCGTATAAAACAACATCCTTTGCAAGAACTATATCATAGTCATTGGCTAAAGCTTGTTCTTTTACTGCGTTCAAGATGCTGTTCTGAATATCCATCATTTTAGTATTATACTGCTGAGCATAAGTTTCTCTTTTTGAATTTAATTCTTTTGCATATTTTTCTTCAAGAGCTTTTTTCTTGTCTGCGTCAGTTACTTTTGCAACTTCTTTACGTGCATTTTCAATATACTTAATTATTTCGGTTGCTTTTGCCTGATTTTCATTTTTAAGCGCATTTACCTGAGAAGATGAAGCTACTACCTGCTGAACATCAACTACGGCAATATTAACGGAACCCGGCATTTGCGATAAAGCAAAATTATTGATTCCTGCACCAATAACAAAAGCTACACTTGCAACTAATAAAAACTTAACATTTAGTTTCATTATTCCCTCCTTATTTTTTATATCCTTTTACCTATTATATACAACATTTGTATGATTTTTATCAAATTTTCTAAACCGGAAATGTGAACTTTTTATAAGTTTCTTTACACGGGCATAAGAATACTATATAATAATATCAGCTGAAAACAAGAATTTGCTAGTTTGTGAATTTTTGTAAAAAAAGTGATACAAAAGTACAAAAAGTGTTTCTATTTGTTTATTAAGTAACAAAATGGTATTAGCGAACATATTGATTAATTAATAAATTGAAGGTGTGTAATGAAAAAGACAAAAAGTACAAAACTTATTAAGGCAGCATTAGGATTAGGGGCTCTTGTAGCATTTGCGCTGCCTGCATCTATTGCGCCTGCATATTCGTATGATCCCGGTATGCCGGTTCCTCCCGGTATTCGGACAGAAGCGGAAATGGAAGGCGGTTTGAACTATAAGCATGCTGAAGATGACTTGCTTTACAGGCATTATCTGCAGGATGCCAACAGTAAATATCGTGAATACTCTGACTATGGTCGTTACGGTAATCCTGCGTACAATGAAGCCGATGTCGTTAATGATTATACTCCGGGCTATGTGCAGGGTGAGGTAAATCAGGCGGATATGCAGAGTGTATTCGTTAATACTGTAGAGGTTTCTCCATCTCAGATATTATCAAGAGATGAAGTCAATAATGTTGTAAGACCTATTATTGGTAAAAATGTTTATATCTCTGACATAAAGAATGTTGTAGAGGGTATTAACAGATTATATGCCGAAAAGGGCTTTGTCACTGCAAGAGCATTCTTACCGGAACAGTCCGTTGATAACGGTTCTATAAAGATTGAACTTATTGAAAGTAAAGTAGGTAATGTTACCGTTGAAAATAACAGATGGACTCGTGACAGTTATATTAAAAACAGAATTAACCCAAAAGAGGGTGAATTGTTTGATATAGTCGAACTTGAACAAGACATCATGGATTTCAACCGTTACAACGAAGGAATTAATCTGACGGCTAATTTGAAAGCCGGCGAGATGGAAGGCACAACGGATGTTGAACTTAATGCTCACGAAAGATTACCGTTCCACGTAATGGGTATGATGGACAATGCCGGCCGTTATTCAACAGGTCGTCTGCGTGGCGGTGCTATGATTACTGCTGACAGCTTGTTCGGCATCAGAGATAAGTTGAGCATCGGTTCATATTTTGCAGGAGGTTCGACCAGTCCTTTTGTAGATTACAATGTGCCGGTTAACAGCAAAGACGGTCGTGTAGGTTTTATGTTCAGCTCTACATTGGCAAGAGTAAGATATGGTACTCCGATTATGAGAGCATTGGATCTTAAGAGCAGATCCTATACATATTCTTTGTACTATACTCAGCCGTTAATCAGAAAACCCGGATTTGAATTGAAGAGTTATGCTTCATTAAATTATAAACGTTCAGGTTCTTGGTCCGGTTTGTTAGACAAATTCGGTTTACCAAAAGACGGTCAGTTAGGACATTTGGATGAAGTTACAAGTGTTGACCTGGCTTTGAATATGAGAAAAGATACTAAGTATGGTATTTGGTATTTGAACCAGGGTGTCGGATATGCAGCTCCGCTTCTTGATAAGAGATCAAATTACTTCAAGGTATTCGGTGGTGCTGTAAGATTACACGATTTCTCTCACGGTGTAATAGGTCAGTTGAGAGCAAATTATCAGGTAATTCCTAATAATAAATATATACCATACATTGACCAGTTCCAGGCAGGCGGTATGGCAACAGTCAGAGGTTATGATGAAGGTACTATGATTGGTAAAAACGGATTCATAACAAGTGCTGAATTGATGTTCCCGTTGCTGCCAAGACAAATTACCAGCCCGAGAAGTAAAGAAAAAATTCCGTTTGTCGGAAGATTCGTAAAAGGTGCGGTATTTGCTGATATCGGTGGTGTGTTCCCGCAGGCCGGTACGGAAATGGATCAATTATATAAACCCGAGCATCATCATGGTTCATACTTTATGGCATCAGTTGGTATGGGTTTGAGAGTTCAGTTACCGGGTGATTTAACAGGTCGTTTGTATTGGGGATATCCTTTAATCAACAGTACATACTTTGACCAAAACAGAAAAGTCGGAAGATTCCACTTTGAATTGACAATGGAACCTAACTTCGATGCGTTGTTGAGAAAACGTGTGGTTGAATCTAAACCGGTTCCGCCGCCACCACCACCACAGGTACAACCTCAACCGGTTCCAGTAGAGCCAGTTAATAACTACGATGATATTCGTCACTATGATTACTTCAATGACGGAGGCGGAGGTTCTCTATAATACAAGTTAAAAAAGCGGTTCAAATGAACCGCTTTTTTAGTGCTATATGTCATGATTTTCGGTAGTGTTTATATAGAATAATTTGTAAATTATTGTAAATATAATTTTTATCTAAGGCAATTTATGAATATAAAAATACTTTGTATAGGTAATTGCATGAGAATTATTAGGAAAGGAGTTTGTTATGCCTATAGAGGGACCGGGTAAAAAATATCCACAAGAATACCTGGATGGTATTAATGATATATTTGTGAACAGAATGGATGGTAATGGCGGGGAAAAAGACGGCAAAGTTACCGTAAAAGAAGCATATAATGATTTGAATATTGGCGATTTATTATCGGGACTAAAAGAAGGTTCTGCCGAGTATAATAAATTAAAAGCGCTAACCGATAAAGTTCCTGATGCATTAAAAAAATATGCAGGTGCTGACGGAATATTTCAGGCTGAGGAATGGGCGGATTTCCTTAATGGGAATGAATGGGGAGCTGTCTTAGACCGGTATCATTCATCAAGTAATTTTGCAAAAATTGAAATGGGTTGGGTAGATATGTCGCATATACGTGATGGACAGTGCACAAAAGGTGAGGTAAAAGATGGTTTACTAAATAACTTGCAAAAGATGGAATTACCTTTAATGTATGATAAACGGGGTATCGGTACCAGATTAGAGGCAATAGTTGACAAATATGCAGGAGAAGACGGTACATTTACGGTTGCAGAGTATACAGCAATGAAAAATGATCCCGAATATAAACTTATTACAAAGTATTTTAATTTAGTGCCTTTTGACTTAACCCCGAAAACTAATACAGGTAAACCTGTAGATGAAAAGGTGTTTAGTCAATATTGTTCAACAATAGAACCTTTTCTTAATAGTACGTGTTCATTGAGAAAACTGTCTGTACACAATATCTTGAAGTTACAGGATATAAATAGTCCAAAATTTGCAGAACTAAGCGATTTGCATGAGCAGATAAGTGATGAATGCTGGGCTAAATACAATGATCTTGGAATGTTTGAGGGCTTTAAGCAAGACAGTGCCGGATATGCTGTTGCTCTCGAGGCGGTTACTCAGGAGATGGTTGCTAAATTTAATGATTTAGTAGCACAAGAAATGAAAGCAATAAACGAAATCAATAACAAGCAAAAATTGAATGAGCAATAAAAACTAATTTTGATAATGTAAAATTTTTAAGGTGTGCATACAGGCACACCTTTTTTACTCTGCGATTATTTCATATAATGCGGGGGCTTCTTGTATGCTGACATTGCCTGTCGGAATTTTTAATATTTTTACCGACAAATCTCTGTTTGCGTATTCAATTGTTAATATATCCCCTTCTTTTAATTGTTTTCCCGGCTTTGCAGGGTTGTTATTTACAAAAACTCTGCCCATATCGGACACTTCGTTTGCAACGGTTCTCCGCTTTATTAACCTTGAAACTTTTAAAAATTTATCTAATCTCATTTTATTGATTTCCTTATATTATTTACATATTATCACAAGCAAATATATCTATGTTATAATTTATTTGAAAGACAGAGGGTTACCATGAAAAAAATATTTATATTAATTGCAACTTTTTTTATAGGACTTTTTTCTTCGGCTTTTGCGGGAGAGATAAAGTTTGTGCAGGTCGCTGATCCTCATGTGACCGCAGGTAATAAATATTCGTTGAATGTTTTAAAAGCTGCTATTGAAGATATTAATAAATTAGATAACATTTCGTTTGTTGTGTTTACGGGTGATAATATAGATTCTTCAAAACCTGAAAATCATGAAGCTTTTTTGAAGATTATAAACAAATTGAAATTCCCGTATTATATTGTTATCGGTAACCACGATGTGTTTAAATCAAACGGACTTTCAAAAAAAGAATATATTTCAGCCATAAAAAAACATAATTGGTTTTACGGACCGTCTAAACCAAATTATGTGTTTAAAAAAGGCGAATTTGTTTTTGTTGTGGTTGACGGAGCAAAAGAAACTATTCCGGGTACGGGTGGGTATTACAGGCCGGCAACACTTGATTGGCTTGATAAACAGCTGACAAAATACAGAAAGAAAAAAGTTGTTATTTTTCAGCATTTCCCTCTTATCCCGCCGAAGGATGTAAAAACTCACAGAGTATATCAGCCTGAAAACTATTTTGAAGTCTTAAATCGCCACGATAATGTAATTGCGATAATATCGGGACACTATCACGTAAACAAAGAAAAAATGGAAAACGGAATATACCATGTCAGTTCTCCTTGTTTGCTGACTCCGCCGAATCCGTATAAAATTATTGATATAGTTACGACCAAAGGCTTTTCCCCGATGATATATACCCAAATAAAAGAAGTTGATTATCAATAATGTTATTGCTTTTTTAGTTATGAAATATTATAATTAAGTTTATAAATACAATAAGGTATTATATATAAATATGTCTGAATATATAAATATAATTTTTAACTTGTCGATAATAGTTTTATTATTATTTTCAAACGGTTTTTTTGTTGCTTCTGAGTTTGCTATGGTAAAAGTCAGAAAAACGAGAATTGAGCAGCTTGTTAAAGAAGGTAACAGGGAAGCAGGTATTGCGCAGCTTGCAATAAACGATTTGGATAAGTTTATTGCAGCGGTTCAGCTTGGTATAACAATATCAAGTATCGGATTAGGCTGGGTTGGCGAAAGTACGCTGGCAAAAATAATTGAACCGTTATTCTCGGTTTTTCCCGGTGTAAATCAGACAATTGCAACTCATACTGTGTCGGCGACAATTGCTTTTTGTTTAATTACTTTTTTGCATGTTGTATTGGGAGAATTAATACCAAAATCAATTGCGCTTGAATATACCGAAAAAACAGCATTGTGGGTTGCAAGACCCATGCACGGTATAAGTTTTATTTTTACTCCTTTTATATGGGCGTTGAACGGTTTTGGAAATTTAGTTCTAAAAATATTAAGTATCCCAAGAGCGAGCAAGACTTCGGTTCATTCTACCGAGGAATTAGATATGCTTGTTGATGCGAGTTATGATGGCGGAGTCTTAAATGAAACAGAAAAAGATATATTGCACAATGTGTTTAAGTTCTCTGATTTGACCGCAAAACAGGTTATGATTCCGAGAACCGATATGGTTTGTATCCCGGACAATATGTCACTGGAGGATTTAAATAAACTGGCTGCGGAGAGCCAATATACAAGGTATCCCGTTTATGATGATGATATAGACCATATTATAGGTTTGATTCACGTAAAAGATTTGTATTCTCTGGCAATAAAAGATGAAGTTTGTCCCATAAAGAACCTGTTAAGGGATGTAATGCTGGTTCCCGAAACCATAACAATGGATAATCTGGTTCTTGAATTTAAAAAGCGTAAAAGCCAGATGGCGATTGTAGTGGATGAGTTTGGCGGTACCTCCGGCTTAATAACTTTAGAGGATGTTTTGGAAGAAATATTCGGAGAGGTGCAGGACGAATTTGACGAGGAGGAGGAGTCTTGTATTGAGGAAATCGCTGAGAACACATACCTTGCAAATGCAATGATGAGATTAGACGAATTATCCGAATTTTTTGAATTTGACAATGAAGAATTTGAGGATGATGATGTTGATACAATCGGTGGTCTGGTCGTAAAACTTTTGGGCAGAATTGCGGAAGTCGGTGACGAGGTGGAATTTAAAAATTTAGTATTTAGTGTAAAGGAAATTGACGGGGCGAGAATTACGAAACTGGAGATTGTACGCAAAGTGAGTGTTCCGGCGGATAGTTCAAACGAAGAAAATTAATGATAACATTTTTATTTGGCATAACAATTTTAGTATTAGGGTATATTTTTTATTCACGGTTCATCTGTAACTTGTTTTCGCCGGATGACAGAAAGACTCCTGCGGAAGAGTTGAGAGATAACGTGGATTATATTCCGATGTCTAAAAATCGAAATGCGCTTATACATTTGTTAAATATCGCAGGAATGGGGCCTATAATCGGTGCGGTACAAGGTATATTATTTGGACCGATTGCTTTTATTTTGATCCCTTTGGGATGTATCTTTGCGGGCGGGGTACACGATTATTTTGCGGGAATGTTATCAATAAGACACAATGGCGCTCAAATTACGGGTTTGATAAATAATTATCTGGGCAAACGGGCTTTTAAAATCTTTATGGTAATAGTATCCGTTATGCTTTTGCTTTTGGCGACAGTTTTTGTCTATACGGCAGGAGATTTGTTTGTTGAAAGGTTTTTCGGGGTAAAAGAATTTGTTATAACGAATCCTGTTGTGCTTGGAACATACATTGTAATTTTATTATATTTTGTTTTTGCGACTCTTTTCCCTATTGATAAAATTATCGGGAAATTTTATCCGGCGCTTGGAATAATGCTGATATTAGGTACAGGATTGGTGCTTACAGGCTTTTTTATAAATGGTGTAAACTTACAGAATTTTAGTTTGAGCAATTATAACTTACATCCGAATAATTTACCGCTTATTCCTATGTTTTTTATGACGGTAAGCTGCGGTTTGTTGTCAGGCTTTCATTCTACTCAGGCTACAATTATTTCAAGAACCGTTAATAAGGAATATGACGGGAAACGAATCTTTTACGGTATGATGTGTGTAGAATCACTTATAGCAATAATTTGGGCAGCAGCTGCAATGGATGTATATAGCCTTAATCTTGTTCCTCAGAATCTGGTAGGAACGGTTAATGTTGTAAATATTATTGCCAACAAATTTGTACCTCTAAATCTTGCATTCCTTGTTACTTTAGCCATAATTATTCTTCCGATAACCTCCGGCGATACTGCTCTCAGAGGATTAAGGATAACAATAGCGGAGGCTTTAAACCTTGAACAAAAGAAAATATCAAACAGGTTGATAATAGTTATTCCTATTGTTGTAACGGTATTGACTATATTAGTATGGGCAAAAATGAGTGCGAACAGTTTTTCTGTTATCTGGAGATACTTTACGTTCTTTAACCAGCTTATAGCGATTCCAACGCTAATTTGTGCGACAATATTTTTGGCAAAAAACGGCAAAAAATATTATGTAACGCTGATTCCTGCTTTATTTTATGTGTTTATTACAATGTCCTTTATTTTTAGCGAGAAAATAGGATTTAATCTTCCTCTCAGGTATAGTGAAATCATCGCTTTAATGCTGACATTAGCGGCTTTTGCGTATGTATATAAAATTATAAGTAACAAAAATACAAAATAGACAAAATTTTGTTTAATTCATATACATGTGGTATTTTTCATTCGTAAAAGGGGTAAACCCGATTTTCTTGTAGAAGTTGACAGTATCATCTTCCGCATTGGTTTCTAAGGGTTTCCCTCCATATTCTCTTATAAATTTTATCAATTGTTCCCCAATATTTTTGTACTTTCGTTGATGACCTTTAGCAGAATAATTATAAAATGGATTTACTTGTAACCATGAAACAGTATGGTTTTTGGCATTATCTTTTTCGAGAACGGTTGCAATACCAAGAATTTTTTTTGGATCTAATTTCTTTAAATCCCCATCTTGTGTTGTAACGGCGTAATATACCCTATATGGGTAATTTTCGTTAACTTTAGCAACATCTTTTTGTGCATAGTCAAAAATACTGGATATTATATGACCGCCGGTTTTTCTTTCCCAAAAATTGGATAATTTTCTAATTGCCCGGAAATCCGGAAAGTAGTTTACGTTTAGTATTGCGACACGGGCATCTTTTGGGACAAATTTTCCGGCCTCATTTTTTGCTTTTATAGTGATTTTTCCTGCGCAGCTTGCGCCAAAACTTGGATTATATGCCTGATAATTAGTATTAATCATTTTATTTTTCCGTTAAATAATTTCGTTACATAATAAGTAAATCTGCTGAAAATAAAAATTGCTAAATTAAAGTTAAAGATGAAGTTTTATTAAATTGGTTTAATTTTATACACCTGTACATATTTTATTTAGATGCCTTTTAATTTTTGCGTTCTTTTGCTACAATTTTGTACCTCATACTGTTTATGAGTCGGATTTTTTCTCGGAAGCGAAAATCCAACGGGGATAGAGGGGGGGCTTTTTTCATTCCTTTACGGTGTTTTTTCAGTTCTTGCCAATAGTGATTTTCTGTTAAATATGCGTTGCTTTCGGTCATTAGTCTTAATTTTATATTTTTCAAAGCATTTAACTTGTCCTCGCAAGACATATTTTTTAATAAAGCTTTTGTTACTCTTTTTATTCTGAATAATGAGTAGTCTGTAATTGTATAATAAAATTTTTCATAAATTTCACCCAATTTTTTATAAAAATCTTTATTCCCGATGCTAATGAGATTGGCTGTATATTGAGGGTTAAGCGCATAATCAAGCAAGTGTCCCGCTTCATGCAGGAGTTCAGGGATGTCTTCTATATATAATTGGTTGTCTTTTAAGGGTAGAATGAGCCTGTATCCATCAATACCTTGTTCGTCAGATATTGTACACATGCTTGCCCCAAGGTTGTTTTGTATATCTCTTTTTGTGCTGGTTTGAATTTTAAAATTGAGTGGTTCCGGTAATATTTTTACAAAAATTTCTCTGAGCTGGTCTTTGGATATATACTCTCCGGCTTTTGGATTATTTTTAGCCTCGGTACAAGCTTGAGACGCAAATAAATCCATTACTTCGGAGTAAAGTTGTTCGCTTAATTGGGTCCTTATGATATTATGGGTCCTTGTAGAACCTTTTGTGTATGTTGGTGAAAATTTAATACCGTTACTTATCATGCTTATTATAAGTTTGTAAAAAAATAAATTTGCCATTGGATACTCGATAAAATTTATAAGATTTGTTAAAATATGTTGCTGAAATATAAAATTTTTGTTTTTATAATTTTTATATAAGCATCAAGGAGATACTTATGAGAATATATAAGATTCAAAATTGTTACAGTCAGACGAACTTTTCTGCAAAGAAAGATAATAAAGAACATAACATCCCAAGTCCTGAATACGGCTATGGAACGCAGAGTGACTTAGCAATAGTTGTTGCCAAAATACTTAATGCAGATGATAAAGTTTCAGAAAACACAGGGGAGAGTAGTGCAGAAATCATACCTGCGGCGGTTATTATGACAGAGAATGTTTCCCCCTTAGAATCCTCAAACTCTTGTCAGCCTAAATTGAAGGATAATTAATTAAATTAATTGAAGTCCAGTCCTTAACCGGAGAATGCGGATCTTTTTTAGCGAGTCTTTGGATTTTTTCCTCGGTGCCGGGTTTAATAAATCCAAAATTTTTCCAAATAAGATAATCGGTGTCCGTTATCAATCTGTCTTGTAACATCGAAGTAACAAACTCTATTTTTTCTTCAGTAAATTTGTGAGAATCTCCTATTTCAGGTATATATTCAACACTAACACCGTCAGATCTCAGTTTATCTGCAAATTTTTTTATAAATTTGGGATACATTACAGCATCACTCTTTGAAGAAACTATATATACCGGACAGTTTATATTTTCGGCATTATCATAAGCGTTCATCTGTTTAAGTATTTTATATTTAGCAAAAGGTTTCCTGTATGAAATTTTATCCAAACACCTCTCGACAAAACTTTTTTGATAATTTTTACTTTTAAGATAGCCATCAGACATATCTGTCAGGTGTGTAAGCGGGTTTACCAGAAAAAGCGAATCACACTTGACTTTTGATGCAAGATTAGCCGCAACCTGTCCGCCCATGCAGTATCCTAAAATAGAAATGTTTTTAGGATCCATTAGTCTTATTCTTGTCAGATAGTCATATAAATCTTCTGCAGAGCCCATAACATTATCAAAATTAGCCCGGGTACGTCTGTTACAGCCATATCCTGCGTATTCTAATGGAATTACGGTTATGTTTTTTTTGACTAATGATTCATATAGCCCTCGATAATTTTCTACGTTAGATGTGCCACCGTGTAAAAATATGCAGAATTTTCCGGAAGGTACTTGCCCCCAAAAAATGCTTGTGCACAGGAAGTTTCCCTTACTATCATCAAAATACATAGGACGGAAAGCCTCTAATAATAATCCGTCCAACCCCAAGGGTTCCCGCGTTTTCTTTGCCGCTGCTTCTGCCAAAGTGCCTATAAACGTATCTACATTTTGGGCATAACTTCTTGGGAACTTTTTAAAAAGACCTAAATTGCCAAAAGCGGGACTTGAATATTTGTTAAAATTGTTGTTTAAGTTCTGAAAAGATGCGATAATCATAAAAACATGTTTTCCGTTTAATATTTAATACGCACATAAAAATTTTTAATTGCTATTTTTCGGCATATTATAAATTTTTATTAAGATAACATTATGTAATATTTTTTGTAAATTTTTGTTTACAAATAGCAAAAAAAAATATTTTAGTGCTTTAATACTTGCAATAAGGAGTCTTAATTATGAAAGTAGGATTTAGTTCAATAAGTTTTAAAGCGGATGCTCAGGCTCCGCAGAGTGCACCACAGAACGTATCACCGGAAGTTAAACCGGAGCAGGATAAATTTGTTCAGGAAAATTCCGAAGGTAAAAAGCACAGAAAAACGCTGAAAGAACGTTTTGGAAATGTCTGGAAATTCTTTGCGGCAACGGATGAACTTTCAAAAGGATATGCAAAAGCCGTTTTATGGGGCGGCGCAGCCGGTGTTGCAACAGCAGGTGTGGCCTGGATATTCAGAGCATTACCTAAAGCTTTTGTAAAAGAAGGCCCCGGCTTAAAAGAAGTTATTAAACATCCGCTTAAACATATAGGTAAAGCAGGAAAAGTTATTTCAGGCATTGCGGCTGCAGCAGTATTCGGGTATAAGGCAGTTGTTGCGCATTTTAATAAAAATCAGCGTACTGCCGTTATTGACCACAAGTTAAATGTTGGTCACAGAGAATCTTAATAAACAGATAAACATTTTTATCCGAAGATTTTTGCAATTTGCCTGAGGAATTTGCTCTAAGTCCCCAGATTTATTTTTTGATAAATGTGTTAAAAAATCAGTTCCGTACCGACTGCCGCTTTTTGAAGAACAGTCGCCAAATGCTATTTTGGCGTACTTATTTTAAATGCAGGGCTGTTCTGTTTTCCATATCCCTTTTTATAATTTCGTTACTGAAATTTATTTTGGGTAACTGATTGCTTTTTTCTTTCGCGACATCTTTTCTGACAATTTTATTTATAAGAGTCGGAACCCCAAACCCGTATAAAGCGGCTATAACTGCAAAATTTATAAAGAAATTAATTGCGGCAATGGTTCTGGATTTACCTGAGAGATCTTTTATCGGAATTGTCGGGGTAACAATTCTGTTCATTAATGTTTTTGGTGCCTTCTTATCGATGATATTTGTCTTAAAAATCTTGTCCGAGGCTTTTGAAAGTAAACTGTTTATTAATAAATCCCCGCCGAAATAAACGGCTATTCCTGTTCCGTTAAGTATAAGATTGTTTTTAACTTCGGTTTGATTTCTTGAAGCAAGTGCTACTCCCGTAAAGGCACCTGTGCAAAATAAAAATAGCGGTAATCGCTTCATAAATATGCCGTTAGTGTAATCGAATTTATCGGCATGCTTTTTGATATATCCTGCAAGTCCTGTGAGTTTGGGGGATAGCATCCCTTTTCTTAGTGCAAACGGAAGTAATGCTGACAAGGCAACTATGGATGCCGTAATCCCTTTTCTCACAGGCGCGGTCTTTTTGTATTTTTCTGCTCTTTTTCTTACTGTTTCCTTGTCTGCCATCTCAAATTCTGCAGAGTATCCGTCCATATTGGTTTTCTTTTTGGTTAGGGCATTATTTAAGAATGCCATACCCGCAACAGAACCCGTTGAAAACAGAAAATCAAAACTCAAAACAGCGTTCTTAGCTTTAATCAGGCCTTGTCGGATTTTTTCGTAGTCATTACCGTTATTTGCCAGAATTTCTTTAAAATCAAATTTCTTTGAAATTTTTTCTATACCTCGTTTTGTTGCCTCTTTGGATCTTAAAAATCTCTTGGGTAATTGCGGAAAGTCGTTATTTTTTATATTTGATAATATAGTTTGGCGAACCTTTTCATAGTCGTAATTACATTTTTCTAAAAGTTCACTAAAATCATATTTTTTTGCAAGTTCTTCGATTCCTTTTTTTGTTGCTTCTTTTGATGTCAAGTATTTATTTGATAAATGAATAAGATTATTACCATTTGCTGAAAAACTTTTTGTTAGTTTTGCAACATGTTTCATTGCAAGTCGGTTAGTGAGCGGCAGGGTTACAAAGGGACTCAAAAAACACAGCGTATAGTTAACCAAAACTCGCCTTAATCTTTCCTTGCGTTCTGTTTTATTATTAGATAAGCACACAAAAGGAATGTCTACGGACGCATCAAGAAGAGCCTTGTTTAGCATGACATTTTCTTCTAAAAAGGCTGCGGCACCTCCTACACCTTTAAATATAGGTTGATTTTCCGACATGGATTGTATTTTCATATAATTTATTAAACCGCTAAATATTTTTTTTTGCTATATGTTTGTGTGACTGTTACATTTTGTATATCTTAATTTATGATAAAGCAAAAGAGGAACGGGAAAGCAGGTTCTTATCCGTCTTGCCGGCAAATGAAAATACCGTAATTTACGGGAACCATAGTGCAATATTACCTAATAACGTATATCAGAGCCTTTTTGTAAATATTTGTTACAAAATAAAAGACTCTTGAAATTCGGATATTAAAAAATTTTTTATATATATGTAACACGAAGATATTAAGGAGTCAGATATGAACGGAATTTCTACAAATAAGTCTAATGAGATGAGCGCATTCCAATCGGCATCTTCACAAAAAGAGTCGGAAACAACAGGTTCGTTGGCAATGATGGATTACGGTCCGCTATTTTCCGTACCTCCGGTATATAATTATGATATGTTTATACCGACAAATCCGTTCTCCCTGAATATAGATTTTAGCAGTTATTCAAAAGAAGGCAGGGCAAATCTGGCAAACAATTCAGCATTTATGCAGGGATTTGCCAATGCAATGGCAGCATTGTCAGAAGGAGCATCTTACGGCAGCTTTGGCGGTGCGGGTTGCGGTTCGGTCGCTTCCTCGGGATTTAGCGGCGGCTCCTGCTCTATGGGCGGAGGTTTTACCTCTGTCGGTTAACAAGAAATTTTCTTCCCTTATAATTTATACATAAGATGTCGGATGTAAAGTCCGGCATTCTTTTTTATATTAGTTTTATGGATAAAGATTTTTATGTATATATTCTGCTGACAGAAAATAATACTTTGTATTGCGGATATACTGATGATGTACAACGCCGATTTGAGCTGCATAAGTCCGGTAAAGGCGCTAAATATACAAGAGCAAACAAACCGGTAAAAATTGTATACTCAAAACTTTGTGCGGATAAAATTGAGGCTCAGAAGGAAGAAAGAAGAATAAAAAAACTTTCCAGATTAAAAAAACTTGAATTAATAAATCAAAATAAAATGTAACAAAAAGTTAACAATGCCGTGTAAAAATTAAAGTATTCTTTCCAATATGCCGATAAAGCGATTAGGAATATAAAAAAGGAATACTATCATGGGAATGTCAGCATCACAAGCAAGATTATTGTATTTAACGGCACAGTTAAATAATTTGTCATTAAAGGGACAGTTGGTTTCTGATGCCAAAATGCGACTGGCGCTTGATACGCAGCAAATTCAGGAAAGGTACATAAAAGCTCTAAATTCCAGCCGTTTGTTTTTGGATACAAATATTTTTACGGCAGGCGGAATGGCTGCTCAAAGCCAGCTTATAACGCTTGATAACCTAAGAGCCAGCGGGTTAAGAGTTTCCGACGGTTCTAAAATACTCGGCTACAACTGGGAGAAAGTCGTAACAGGTACATACCAGGCTGTTGCCGGTTATGTTGATGGTGCGCCGATATATCCTCTGGAACCGGTGCCGTCAAGTGGTTTTTCGGCTCCGCCCAGTGGAAATGCCGGTTTTAATGCTAATACCGCTACAATGCAAACAATTGTCAGCAGTACAGGCTTAGGAACAAATGATTTAGAAGTCATGACATATACAACAAATATTAATGGGGCTACTCAAAATCTCGATGCCATAGTTATAAAATCTCAGGAAGGTTTTGATGCAATTTTGGCGGCTATTCAGAATGATATCGCAAATGGAGATTTTCATAATACATTAGAGCAAAATTTCGTATTTGACGATAATATGGTTGTTGATATGTCAAACTACACAAGCGCAGGAATTCCATATTTCCAGGGTGTGTTCGACGGAAACGGAGTAACCATAAACGGCTTGAACGGTACCCAAGGGTTGTTCAGAGATTTGTACGGAGTTGCAAAAAATATAAATATCAACGGAGCGGTAATCAGTGCGGAAACCGATGCTATCGGTGGTCTTGCCGGTTATTTGGGTGAAGGCGGTATAATTGAAAATTGTAATGTTACAAATGTAAGTATTACTTGTACTTTGCATAATACTGATTATCCCGAAGGATACGATAGCGAAAGAGCCGGAGTCGGCGGGGTCGTCGGATATAATAACGGTTCTATCCATAATACTGCGGCAACAGGTACAATAAATGTTCCGTATGCGGATTCCAGTTTTGGTTATATCGGTGGATTTATCGGGGCTAATGTAAATACAGATTATGGAAGTCCGAATAATGTTATAGAAAATTGCTATTCGGACGTAAATATATATTTAGGAAGCGGACTTGATTATTCAAATTCAATAAACGGTTTTATAGGTGATGATACTTATGAAACTATAATAAATAATTGTATTTCATTAGGCAGTATCACAAATGCAGGAGGTTTCCCTATAAATGGTACGGATTTGGCAAACTGGGGTCCTGTTCTTGAGTCTAATATTACAAATATGATGGCTTTAGATACAAGAAATAACAATAGTGTTTTATATTGGCAACAGGAAGATAATCCGTATTTTGGAAACGGACAACCTATGCAGCCTCCAACATTTTTGGATGAGACTGTAAATGTGCCGCTGGTATCAGGTGGTAATTACAATGCGCAAGTTTGGTTGAACCCGGGAGCTCCGGGTTATACCGATCAAATACAAACGACCGCAATTAATAACGGCTTAGCAGTATTGAACTTATCAGAACTGCAAAGTCAGGGATTGGTAAACGGGCAGGTAGCTCCTAATACCTCTATGGATCCTATCGGTTATCAACAAATACCTCAGTATGAGATGGTTGACAGATACGAAATGCAGTTAGTTGAAGACCCTACTTTCCAGATATCTTCCCGGGCATTAGAGGAAGGTTTGAGAAGCGGAGCTTATATGCTTGTAAAAGAAACGGACAGTGAAGGAACGCAGACAGTTTCAATAGGAGGTGTTTTCTATGAAACAATTGCCTTGGATATGTGTACAATGATAACAGACAGAAGCGATGAAAATGCAATGAAAAAAGCAGAAGTTGAATATGAAAGAGATATGGCGGATATTCAGGCAAAAGATAAGAAATACGAAATGGATCAAAAGAAAATTGATACCCAGTATCAGGCATACCTTCAGGAGGAGGAATCTCTTAAAAATGTCCTGAGTAAAAATATAGAGAACTCATACAATACATTTAAGGCTTAATTATGTCAGAAATAAACTTTCAAAAAATAAATATTACTCGTTTTGAACATGGCACTCAGAATGAAGAAGCCGTAAAAATATGTACGCCTTCCTTTTTGAAAATGACGGCAAGTACCGACTATGCACCGGTTGTGGGTATTGTAAGGAAGAGCTCTGACGTAATTTCAGGAGCGGTTCAGGATGAAATAGATACTTTAAATCAGGAAGCCGGCATAATTAATTCGGTAATTTCCGAAAATGCAAATGCCTCAACGGAATTTTCAGCCGTAAATATCGGGAGGAATGCTGCCTACAAACCAAAAATAATAGGACATACAACGTACGTTCCAACCCTTCCTCCGGAAGGAGCTGTCTGGGTTCCTGAGTCACATGCCCTGTCAGAACATACTAATACCAGCAGACTTATAGGCTGTTTGCAATACAGTCCTCTTTATAACGAGGCGCAGCAAAGAACCCTGCTTACAGGGGCTGTTAATATACTGGCTGACTGGCTGGATGATATGATTATTAATTATCAGGACAATGTAGCGGAAGGCATTGCACGAGGGGATTCCGAAGTGAAATTATCCTTCCTTTTGAGGCTGAGGAAGCAAATTGAGAATTGTGATTTCCCGGTAGGGTTTGGTGATGATTATCTTTTCGCAGAATCAACCCCCAATTCGGTAATTTTAGGCTCATACAGCAGTAGCTTTCTGCCTGAACAATATTTGAATGTTCCCAATAATGCTCAGGGTAACAATGCTGCAATGAATCATACGGATAGGTCTATTATACTGAATGCGGGAGCCTTTATGCCGGACAGACTTTATTCAAATGAAGCCCAGTTAAGGGTCGCAATTGAAGCCGGAGAACCTGTTACAATAGGCGATGTCCTTATGGCTTCAACTGCGTTTTATAATAATTATTCGCAAGTATATCTTGCTTCTGTTTTGGCACACGAATTGATACACGCTACACATATTATAAATGAAGCGGTAACTTACAATACCTGCGAACTGATAGAAGATGACTTTAGAGACAGAGCAGTTTTTAGCGGATGGAGTGCTGAAACGCAAGCAGCCGTAAATACTTTAGGAATCCCTGAATTATCTTCGTTAAATGATATTACGTTTGGGGATGCTTTTATTCCGCAAGAGGTAAATGCAACAGCGGGTATAGGTTTTCATGATTTAGTAACTTTGGGCACGGGTGCAAACAGTGTCGTAATGCAAGGGTATGATGAAAATTGTGCATATGATACCTGGTTATGGGATTTTGACGGATATTTTGATGGTAACGGTAACCCAATACGTAACGAATATAGCTTTTTAGAATGTTATAACGGTGATTCTATTGCGGCAAAACAGGCGATTCTGGCAGAACTAAATAACTTCAGCGCATACACATAATATTTCTTCAAAATTACGGAAATCTTTTATTATGTGGCTTACTTCCGGCATGCTTTTGTAAAGAGCCGTATCTTCCATTGATGCTATTGCAACAATTCTTCCGATGCCGGCAGCGTGTGCCGCCTGTATACCGGAAATGGCATCCTCTATAACTATACAATCTTTAGGATTTAGTCCGAGATTTTTTGCGGCTTGCAAATATATATCAGGTGCAGGTTTACCTTTAATTTTGCCGTTATCGTAAACAATCTTTTCTAAATCAAACCATTTATCAAGCTTAAATTGCTCTATAAAAAAATCTACGTTGTTTTTGTTCGACATTGTTGCAATTGTTCTTGGAAAATTTTCTTGTTTTAAGTAGTCCAAAAAATCTGTTGCATAGGGTGCAAGTTTACAGTCTTTACCCAGTTCTCTGCATTTTTGTCTGTACAGACTTTCTTTTTCTTCTCCAAGGTCTTCTACAAGTTCATCATCAGGCATTTTTCCGATTGCATAAGCAATAATATCTTTGTTTGTTCTGCCGAACATGTGTTCTCTCATTTCTTGGTCGGAAAAGGGAATTCCTCTCAGTTTTGCCGAAAAATCTTTCCATGCATTATAATGCATTTTTGAATCAAAAAACAAAGTTCCGTTAAAATCGAATATTATACCTTTGTAGTCTGTCATTTTATTAACCTAATTATTATTGTTCTCTATTTTGTTGTAGTAATCAAGATAAACCTGAGCTTCTTTATTTTTCCCAAGTTGTTTATATACATACGCTAAATTATAGTGGTAATTTGCTTCGGTTGACTTATAATAAATAGCATCCAATAGTGCACTCTTTGCTTTTTTAAAATCACCTGCTTTTATGTAACAACACCCGAGATTGTAGTACGCCGGTGCAAATTCCTTATTGTATTTTGTTGCCAGCTTAAAATTCTCTGTAGCAAGGTCAATCTTGTTTTGGGACAAATATATATTGCCTAAATTGTAATAGGCTTTATAAAATTTGTTATCCGCATTTATAGAAGATTTGTACAATTCTTCGGCATCACCAATCTTTTTATAATCCATCATAATATTACCCATAAGAAGCCAATGCTGGGCAGACCTTTTCTCTTGGGGAATACTTAGTATAAGGTTAAACGTGTCATCAAGTTTATTTGCCGCATACAAAGAATTAATTTCCATATCATAGTTAGCGGGTTCTTCGGCAAAAGCCGATTGTAATCCGGTAACAAGCAATATAAGACTGTATATTAAAAATTTCTTCATACTTACATTATAAAATAAATTATTTTGTTTTCAAATGTTATTTAGAAATTTCTACCATATTATTCTCTTTGAGATATTGTTCAAAGATTTCTGCGGCATCCCCTACTAAATCAACGCATGGCCTCTTTTTGTAATAGTTTTGAGTTCTTTCGGACGGTTCGGGTGAAGATGAGTTTTCAATCCCCTGCAAAAGTTCACGGCAAATTATACTGCCGTTTTTTTCTCTGAACTGTTCCGCTAAATGTTGAATCCTCTTATATAATTCTCCCTTTTTTGCAGGGTCGGAATTGTCGGAAAATCCGTATTTTAATCCGGCGGCCATAAACATTCCGGAAACCGTTCCGCATACCTCTCTCATTCTGCCCATGCCGCCTCCGAACGAAGAAGCGACTTTCATCGCTGTTTCAAAATCCATTCCCAATTCTTCACAAAAAGCTCCAAGTACGGCCTGGGAACAATTATATCCCGATTTAAAAAGCTCTTTTGCTCTTTCTGCATGTGTCATAACACTTCTCCTTGTTTGTTATTTGATACCAGTTCTTTTTTCCATTCAATATAAAAATATACGGCAAGTATAACATAAATCCCCCACATCACAAGTGTAGAATAAGCTTTTTGTCCGTGTATTATAAGATTTAACCACATGATAAAAGATAATCCGTTTACAATCATCCAGATAATCCATTGTTCAATGCAGCGCTTTACTGTAAGGTACATTCCGATTACCGATAAAAAGGTTGTAATACCGTCCAATAACGGGTTACTGTCATTAAAATGCCGTAATATCAGATAGGTCATGTATATTCCAAAGACGGAAACCGTAAGAATAAATATTTTTTGTCTGAAATTCAGGGATGTTTTTATGATTTCCTGAGAGGTCTTTTTCATATGTTTTTTCCAGCTGAAAAACCCTATACCCTGCGCCGGTATATAATAGCAAATATATAAAAGAAGATTTCCGTATAAGGCATTTATAAAAGATAAATAGCCATAACAGGCAGAGCCGCATATCCCGAATAAATAGCAGGAAATTTTCCCTTTTCCCGCAATTATTGTATACAGAATACCGCATATTGCCGAGATGATTGCAATGATATTATCCTTTAAAAATACGGAATTTAATGTAATCAGTAAAAATGCCGCGCAAAGCAGAATAATCTCAATGCTTTTCCATCCGGATATTTCATTTTTTACAAATTCTGTTATTTTCATTATCAGCATTGTATAATGAACTGCAATGAAAGTACAGTCAATTTACAATAGCAACATAGTAAAACGAGGCCTAAAATTTGCGGCAGATAACGGGGCGCTATTCGCAGCAACTGCAACACTTGTCTTTTCTGCAATTAGGCCGGCAATAATTCTTGCGACTCCGGGTACTGATAAAAAAAATAAACAATATGCAGGAACAAAGTCTGTTGCTTCTACCCTTATCGGTTATCTACTAATGTTTGGAGCATCAAAACCTATAGCAAAAGCCGTTAAAAATATAGATGAAAATCCGCAAAAATATCTGACTGCAGAAGCAATAAAAAATTTAAAAGCAGGCGAAAAAACTTTAGCAGCCTCGAAAAAATATGCTTTTGCAACCCAGCTTTTTAAACTGGGTTTGGGTTTTATTATAGCCGCACCAAAAGCCATACTGACTTGCGCACTTATTCCCCCTATAATGTCAAAGTTATTTCCGCAAAAAGAGGATAATAAACAGCAATCTCAGGGTAGAGTTTCTTTAAAACAGTCCACCCCCGCATTTACGGGGCTATATGAAAGAGTAACCGAAAAATTTTCCAAAGGCATTGCAAAAGAAATAAATACCGCAAGAGTGCAAAAACTTGCGGATAAATTCCACAATACAAGGTTTGAGCAGCATATTATTTCATTGACGGATATGCTCGCAACGGGAGCTTTTATTCACAGTGCTAATAAAAGTAAGAAAATAGAGCAGGACAGAAAAAAAACATTAATCTATAATTCGGCCATTGCAACAGGTATCTCTGTCGGAGGCGGTTATGTAATCGATTCTTTAACGAAAAAACCGACTGAAAGATTTATAGAAAAATTCAGGGAAGCAAACAGAGGCTCAAAAGAAATTGAAAAATATGTTGAGGGCATTCGGGTTGCAAAGCCTGTCTTGATTCTGGGAACTCTTTATTATATTTTTGTTCCTCTTATCTCAACCTTCCTTGCTGACAAATTCAGCAAAGAAAAATAAATTTTTCACTTAATATTTAGACATCGCCGGATATTATTTATATAATATAGGTATTACAGGAGAGTTTTATGATAACAATCGGGATTCCCAAAATTACAAAAAGTAATAAGAAAGCCAGATTGTCTGTTGATGTGGAAATTAATGACGAAACAAAGCAGTTATGGTTGGAAGTTGATGAAAAGTATGAAAAGTTCCTTGTAAAAGACCGATGTGATGCGTTTGTTATCGCATTGCTGCCATTTGCAATGCGAAATAAGAAAGAAATCGTATGCTTATCTCCTGTTTCTGAAGAGTTGCTCCATAATTTGAGAACTCATTTGATACCGACACTTGTAAAAAGCGGTAAAAATTTTTATAAATCAAGAATCTCTGCTGACATAAAAAAAGAGCACGTAAAAAGTGCGGGGGCGGTCGGAACAGGTATGGTCGGTGGTATTGACTCAATGCACGTGTTATCCGAATACCTTGATTCGGAATACCATACAAGAAATTTAACACATTTATGTATCCATGATACAGGCGCTTTTGATGTCCCCGCATACAATGAGGGTGGCAGAAGCGGTGAGAAAACCAAAGAGCAGATTATAAAAAAATATTCGGCACTTGCAGAAGAGGTTGACCTTCCGTTAATTTTAACAAGAAGTAACTTATCAAAAGATTTTGATATTCCCTATGCGATTAATCATATTTATTGCAATTTGTTTCCTGTTTTTGCCCTGCAAAAATTATTTAAACTGTACTATTACGGTTCATCGGGGCTTGATTTCACTCAGTTTAGTCTAAACGAAAGTGACAGATTTGATTGCGGTCATTATGAATTGCTGTTGGGTTACGTGTTTACTACATCTTCCCTTGAAATATTCATAGAGGGCGGTGAGAAAACAAGATTTGAAAAATTGCAGGATATTATTCATTTTTCTCCGGCACAAAAGTATTTGAATGTTTGTATGGCGGGTGCTGAAAACTGTAATACCTGCAGAAAATGTAAAAATACGTTGTTATCTCTCGATGCATTGAACAGACTGGAATATTTTTCTCAGGTGTTTGATATTGAATACTACAAGCAAAATAAGCCGATTTATATTTCTCATCTGAAAAATTGTCATGAAAAACAGGATTTATTGAGTGAACCGATATATCAGAAATTTAAGAAGCGGAAAATGACAGTGGACAGTTCTCCTGAAGTTTTTTCGGATTCGGTAAAATTGCCGGTTAAGGTAAATACTTCTTCTGTCCTTATTAAAAGTATGAAAACTAGAAAAATTCTTATGCAAAAGCAGATAAAAGAAGTTTTTAGCCCTGTTGCTTTTGCTAAAATTTTGACAGCAGTCATTGCGTTGGAAAGCGGAAAGCTAAATTTACCTGTATATTTGCTAAATAATGAATTGCCCGGAGTCAAAGCTGTGACGTTATATGATTTGGTAAATGTGTTGATGGTAACTCAAAATAATTCTCCCGCGAAATTGATTGCGGAATGTGTAGCAGGTTCGGTTAATAATTTTGTAAATCTTATGAATCAAAAAGCAGTACAAATAGGTGCAAAAAATACCCGTTATTCTTCAATAACGGGTCTGGGTAAAGATAACGGCATAACTGCGGAAGATGCATATACTCTTTTAGAATATGCTTTGCAAAATAATATGTTCTGCCAGATATTCGGGCGTCGTTCGTACCGAATAGTAAATGAAACCGGAGAAAAAAGTGTTTCTACAATCAACCAGTTGTTAAAGGAAAATTCTGAATATTATATCCCAGAATGTCTGGGTGCAAAATACGGTATGTGCGGTTATACTGCTAACATGGTTGCGGTTGTGCAGAAAGATGATGATTTATATATTGCAATTCTATTGGGAGTACAGGAAACAGAAACCTCAAATTATAAATATGAGGACTCTAAAAATCTTTTACGAGCGGTTCTTGATTTAAAATAAAGAAAGTTGTTTCTCAAAATGTTTCTTCAGAAAAGACGGGCGGTGATATTCGCTCAACCCATATTTATCAATCGCTTCAAGATGTTCTTTTGTCAAGTATCCTGCATTATGTGACCAGCCGTATTGTGGGTATTTTTTATCGAGTTCTTCCATATATCTGTCACGAGTTACTTTTGCCAAGATGCTTGCGGCGGCGATTGATGCTGAATGGCTGTCACCTTTTATTACACACTTTTGCGGGTAATGAAAACCTTTTATCAGTTTATTGCCGTCAATTAATACCATAAATTTCTCGTCACCAAGATTATCAATTACATTTTGGCAGGCAATACGCATAGCTTTTAAAGATGCCTGCAAAATATTTATTTTTTCAATTTCCTCAACTTCAATACAAACAGTTGAATTAATTGTTTCGTTTTTGATTATATCGTATAAGTATTCCCTGTTCTTTTTTGACAGCTGCTTACTGTCATTCAATATGGACAGAGATTCCGTTAATTCTTTGCTTTTTTTATGAAAACAAACCGCGGATGCAAACACACCTCCTGCGGCAGGACCTCTGCCGGCTTCGTCTGTTCCGATTACCGTGCATTTTTGATTATAATCAAAATTAAATAGTTGTATTATGTGGTTATTATCATTAGTTACGGTATTAGACGGCTTTGACGTTTTGTTGAATGATAACTCCTTTTCCGGTGTTAGTGTTTTCATAATTAATCCAGTATAAACTTTCCTATTTTCCCTTCACGAAAATCCCTTAATACATATGCGGATGTCCTTTCGATATCCGGCTGGCCGCCTGAAATTATCCAGTTTCTTGACAAGGCAATACTTTCAAGGGAACAACTGTCATTTAAATCGTAGTAGGCTTTTAGCTGTTCGGGATATTTTTCTTTTAACAGTTCAACAAGCTCTGTTGCAACAAGTTCATTTGAATATGCATTTTCTGATACCGAATTAACAAAAGCCAGTTTTTGAGCTGCCTGTTGGTCATCTTGGGTCATCGGTATAATTCCGGGAGTATCCAGTAATTCTAATTTAGGATTAATTCTTACCCACTGCTGCTGACGGGTGACTCCTGCCTTTGCTCCGACCTTGGTTTTGGAAGATTTTGTGAGTTTATTTATAATACTTGATTTCCCTACATTAGGCATCCCGACAACCATTATTCTTGCTGGTCGTCTGAGAAGTCCCTTCTTCATAATTTCCTGAATTTTGGGTTCGGCAAGTTCTTCTGCTTTTTTAATTATGAAGTTCAAATCTTTAGAGTTTTTGGCATCAGAAACCAGTACAGGTACTTCATTCTTTTCCGAGAGAATTTTTATCCAGTTTTTAAGTTCTTCTTTATCGGTTAAATCAGATTTGTTTAACAATATTAAACGAGGCTTTTGACCTAAAAGCCTCGTAATATTTTCATAACTGCTCGAAATCGGCAGCCTCGCATCAACTACTTCTATTACGGCATCTACGAGGTTCAGCTGTTCTTTTAACTTCCTTTCGGCCTTTGCTATATGCCCCGGATACCAGTGAATATGTGTTTTATTTTTTTTCAATTTTTTCCTTGATACGAGTAGCCTTACCTGAACGTTCTCTCAGGTAGTACAATTTAGCACGTTTTACATCACCGCGTCTGATAATGTTGATTTTTTCAATTCTCGGTGAGTGAATTAAGAACACACGTTCAACACCAACACCCTGGAAAATCTTTCTGACGGTAATGGTTTTGTTAATGCCTGAGCCGTGTTTCTTGATAACAGTACCTTCAAAAGCCTGTATTCTTTCTTTGTTTCCTTCAACAATTCTGACAAATACTTTGACTGTATCTCCGGGATTTACATCCGGAATTTCCTTTTCCATATAAGGTTTTTCTAATTCATCGATAATAGGGTTCATTTTTTTATTCCTTTATTATTTAGCTAAATACTATTTAAATTCCTTAATCGGCTTATCCACAAAATATCACCGACGCACGTAAGTATTGTAATGTTAGTATAAACAATTTCTTTTTGCAAGTAACAATTAATAAATATTAATAAAACCATATAAGTATTTTATATAAAAACTTGAAACTTTTTCTATTTCGATTTACATTTAATTTATGGTATGGGGATAAATATCGATGAGATTGAAGAGTTATATATGTGAGTTAGCGGCAAAGCTCAGATATTTTTGCCCAAAAAGGCCGAAGGTGTCAGTGGTTATTCCCTGTTATAATGCCGCTCAATTCCTGCCGGATTTATATACTTATATTGAACAGCAAACCTTTAAGAACTTTGAGGTAATTTTTGTTGATGACAAATCAACTGATAATTCAGTAAATCTGATAGAAGAATTTAAAAAAAAGGATAACAGAATTTCATTAATAAAGTTATCCCAAAACCTCGGCGCAGGCAATGCAAGAAATGAGGGTTTAAAACATGTCAGGGGTAAATATTTAATATTTCTTGATACGGATGACATATATAAACCCAATATGCTTGAAGAAGTCTATAATACCGCTGAAAAATATAAAACTGATATTACAATGTTCAAGTCGGTTTGTTTTGATGATGCCGCTAAAACATATACCAATGAAGATATTTGGTGGCTATGGACACCTCCATACCCTGTTAATACTGTTTTTGGCCCTAATGATGTTCAAGATACTTTATTTACTTTTTGCAGGGGAGCTTTGTGGAATAAATTATTTAAAACATCATTTGTAAGAAAAAATAAATTAAAGTTTTTAAACCTGAAAAGGCACAATGATTCTTTTTTTGTATATTCAGCATATGCTTTGGCAAATTCAATGTATGTAATGGATAAAGTCCTTATTGTGTACAGAATAAATAACAATAATTCTATAACAGGTAAGGAAGATTGCCATATTGAGTGCTCAAACATATCTATTGCGGCCTTGGAAAATTTTCTAAAAGAAAAGAATTTATGTGATAAATATAAAAATGCCCTGATAGAATATAAAAGAACTTATTAATTTAATATGACAAATAAATATATTTTGTGTTACAAATTGTTATATTTTAGCAAAATTTAAAATTCACGGGTTATTAAACTATTATAAAAATAGGATTTAGGATTAGTTTATGAAAATTTTCGCAATTTCGCCGGAACAAAGTTTAGTATGCACCAGGTTTTCGGTAAATAATAAAAAAGAAAAGGCTAATGTTCCGACTTACAATTCATCGGATATATTAAAAACAATGTCCCAAATGTCATATAAAAATATTTCATTCGGGAACAGTGATTTTGACAGAACCGTAGAGAAGAATTACTTTAAGCTGCCAAAAGGTGCAACCCCTGATATATTTCAAAAAGCGGCAGCGCAAAATATATTACTTGAAAATGATGTTTTGGTCACAGCTCCGACTGGGACCGGAAAAACTGCTATTGCGCATTATGCAATAAATAAGAATTTGCGGGAAGGAAAAAAAACATTTTATACCGCACCCCTTAAAGCGTTGAGTAATGAAAAATTCAGAGATTTTCAGCGTATATACGGTGAAGAAAATGTCGGAATTCTGACAGGTGATACAAAGATTAACGCTGATGCTCCTATTGTGATTATGACAACGGAAGTTTATCGGAATATGGTTTTTGGGGAACATTTCGGACGTCATAATGATATGCTGGATGATTTGGGTACGGTAATCTTTGATGAATTACATTATCTGGGAGATGTTGACAGGGGCGGAATCTGGGAACAATCAATCTTTTTAACCGATCCTTCTGTACAACTTTTGTCCCTGTCCGCAACAATAGGTAATAATAAAGACATTGCCGGCTGGATGGCAGAAATAAGAAAACACATCCCGCCGGAAATAGTAAAAGGAAGCAATACGGAGCTGGCAGAATATAGAGCGGATAAGAATAAACCCGTACATACGGTTCTGATTGATGTCCCAAATTCTAACAGGCACGTTCCTCTCGAATTTGAGAATATTAATGTATCTGAGTTAGAACAGCCGCAAAAGTCAAAAAAGAAAAATTCAAAATTTAACAGTCAGCTTGATAAATTAGCAAAAATTGCCGAGAAAAAAGAACTTATCCCGGCATACTCATATGTGGATGTTGTAAGGAAACTCAGGGATAACGACAGATTACCGGCAATATTTTTTGTGTTTGACAAGAAAAACAGTAAAGATATTCTTGATTACTTAACAAAATACTCTGCACATTTAACAACGGACGAAGAAAAAGAACAAATAGCCGAGATACTTGAAAGATACGAGCAAGAAGGAAAGTATTTGGGCGAAACTCTGAATATTCAGGGCCTGTTCAAGGGATATGCCGTTCATAATGCGGGATTACTGCCAAATCAAAAAGAACTTGTTGAAGAATTGTTCCAGAAGAAGCTGGTAAAAGTTGTAATAGCAACGGAAACCTTATCTGCGGGAATAAATATGCCGACCAGGACAACAGTAATAACTTCAACAAGGAAGCCGTCCGACAATCCTGACGGCCCCGACAACAAAAGAACCCTCTCTCCGAACGAATTTCATCAGATGGCGGGCAGAGCAGGCCGCAGAGGAATTGACAAAATCGGGTATTGTTATACTCTGAGCAGAAATAATGATGAAAAAATAATATTTGACAATCTTGTAAAATCAAGCCCGAATAGTTTAAGGAGTTCCTTCCAACCTGATTATTCATTTATAACAAAATATTATGAAGCTTGTCAGGGAGATGAAATGTTAAATCTCATATGTGATAAATCTTTTTATACGTACAATAAGGACGAGAAAAAGAGATATGCTCAGAAACTGGCATTAAGAAGTGTATTTGACAGAAAAATTCGCATGTTAAAAGCGTTTGGATATATTTCCCCGCAGGACAGGCTGACGGAAAAAGGCTGTTTGATTTCGGATTTGAACGGATATGCACAAATTCCTGTTGTGGAAATGCTTTCTTCCCATGCGTTTGAAAAACTCAATCCCGTTGAATTGGCTGCTGCCGTTGGTGCTTTGGCGAACATAGAAAACAAAAAAGAAGATAAATTTATTCCTAAATTTGATGAACCTAAAAAATCTTTTGCCTGGAAAACAAAGAATATCGAAAAATACGTAGAAAAACTAAATGACAGTATTTCGAAATATAACAGTATTTTGATTTCGCAGGATAAGAAAGCACGAGAAATTGAAGTTAATGAAGATTTGGCGGATTACATATACAAATGGGCAGAAAGAAACTTCAACTCTGAAAATTCAACTGGAAACTGGAGTAATTTGTATTATATGTCAGACCCAAAAACATATAAAGACGAAGGAACAATGTTCAAGGGTATTATGATGACTGTTGACCTGTTAAGGCAGTTAAAACTCGTATGCAAACACGGGGCAAAAATATCAAATGACCCTGCGGATTCAAATTATTATTACAACCTCATAGATAAAATTGATGAAGCCATATATCTAATCAACAAAGAACCTGCTGTCGGGTAGTCGGGTATATTTGACATCTTCCAAATTCTGAGCGCTTGCCTCGTGAAATTTTGCGTCTGTGACAAGTAGGTAGGGTGGGCAAAATGAAATATGCCCACCCTATATAAATATTTTGGTGGGTACGCTTGTGCTTTACCCACCCTACTTTTCTTAATAGAGGACTTGAAAAACCCTGCGTTATCGTTTATACTGTTTATGTCGGCTCTATTATGGGGACTGTCATTAAATTGACTACTGATATTATCAGTTTTCCCTTAAATGTTAGAGCCGATGTCTTTTATATCTACATACCACTCTTTATTACTATTTCTTTTTATTTTTACTTCAATATTTCTTTTTCTCCCTCTAAAATATACTTCATTTTTTACTATTTTTACATTTTCGTCATTTGTATTTTCTATATTGCCAGTTGGTAGGGTGGGCAAAATGAAATATGCCCACCATATATAAATATTTTAGTGGGTACGCTTGCGCTTTACCCACCCTACTTTTCTTAGGGTAGATAAGTCTTGTGTCCCTTTTCTTTATTGTATAAAAAAACCAAAATCGCTAAGCAAGGGTAGACTTTAGTCTGCAAATGATTTATTCCTGGTTGGTGAGTGTGATACATCACTCCGAATTTCGGTCGGTATCACAAATTTATTGCCCCTTGTCTGAATATTTTAATATCATCACCAAAAACCCCTGCAACGGTTGATTCTAGTCCTTGAGCCACAAATCCGTAGTCCGGTATAACAATATCCGCCAGGCCTTTCATGTTTTCTAAGGTCTGCTCATATGTTTTGGCTGACGGCTGATGGGATAAATTTGCACTTGTCGTTGCAAGTACATTACCTGTAATGTTTTCACAAATCTCTTTAAATACCGGATTATCAGGTACTCTTATTCCGACAGTATCCATATTTGAGGTCATATAGTAAGGCGTTTTATCGGATTTTTCAAGTACAAGCGTTAATGCTCCCGGGAAATACTCTTTTATAAGTTTTGATGCGGTTTTTGGTAATGGTTGTTTTACATAATCCAGCAGGTGGTATGCTTCAGAGGACATAAGTATTAACGGCTTTTGCGCTTCCCGGTGTTTTATTTCATATATTTTTTTAACTCCTTTTTCAGATGACGGCAAACAACCAAGCCCCCAAACGGTATCGGTAACATAAGCTATAACCCCGCCATTATCAAGTATTTCTTTTATTTGGTTAATATTTTCTATCATTATTATTGCTCTTTTCTGATTTTATTTTTTACTCTGTCCGCTAATTCTTTTGCGTACTCCATTTTTAACCCGAGATTAATCGGAACGTAAACCGCAACGCATACAGTCAGTACAAGTATAATTTTTGTAATCTCGTTTATGTATTTGGGCAATTCTGTCAATTCATCAAAGGCATATGCGCTCACAAAACAAGCAGCAAGAGCAAAACCCCCCGCAACAAGCATTTTTAGCAGATTGACGAAAAGCGTTTTATAATTCATCTTTATTTTTTTACTTATCAAAATTCCGAGAACACACGCATTAAACAAGGTTACAACAGATGTTGATAAGGTTATTCCGCCTATGCCGAAGTGCATTTTTGTGATAAGTGTCCAGTTAAGAAGAAATTTCAATACTATTGATGAAAAAGCCACGATAAACGGAGTTGCGCTGTCATTAAACGAGTAGTAAACCCTTGTAATAGAATCTCTGAATACATAAGGCAAAATTGAAACCGACAGGAACCAAAGGGCTTCGGTTACCATAAATGTTGCCTCGGTATTAAAAGCACCTCTTTCAAAAACAAGTCTTACCCCGTCCAGTCCGATTGTCATAATTGCTATTATAATAGGGATAGCCGCAAAGAACAGAACCCCGACACCTTTATTAAAGTACGTTCTTATTCCGTCATAATCCTTATCCGCAACTAACCTTGCAAAAATGGGGAATAACGGAACTAAAAATGCCGTAACAAGAATACCCACAGGAAACTGGAACACTCTGTTGGCGTACCCTATTGCGGTCCATGCGCCCTCTGATATTGCGGAAGTAAAGAACATATCCACATATATGTGTATTTGTCCGACAGTTGAACTCAGAACAGCAGGGAACAACAGTTCACAAATTTCTTTGAAGTGCGGATTATTTGTAAATTCAAAATTAGGTCTGAATCTGAATCCCAGTTTCCTTATGTTCGGATACTGAATAATAAGTTGTAAAACAGCACCGATTGTAGTTGCCCAGGCAAGGGCAAACCCTTTTTGGTCGTCAGGAGCTGCCGCAACACATATTGCAATAATCGTTAAACTCAGGATTATCGGGGACAGATTCGGCAGCATAAACTGCTTATATATTATAAGCATTCCGTAATATATTCCGACAATTCCGCCGATAACAAGTATGGGTGTCATTATCCTTAAATGAATTGCTGCTGTACTCACCAGCTCGGGAGAACCGGCGGATATTATAAACTGCATTATCTGGTGCGGAAAAAGAAATAATAATACAGATAAAAGAAAAAATATTCCGATAGTTGCCGTCATAAAGGTTGAATACAATTTATTTACTTCGGGTTCGGGTTTTTCTTTTAATGACGGAATGAGTTTTGAAAAAATTGCAACCGTTGCACTGTGAAACGGCCCGCCTACTCCGCCAAGTAATATCAGAGAAAGCGCGGGTATCTGGTATGCATAATAATACGCATCGGAAACCAGAGTTGCCCCATAATAGTTTGCTATAACAACATCTCTTACAAACCCGATAAGTTTACTGAGTATTGTTACAACAGCAATCATCCAGGCTGCTCTGAGCACGCTTGTTGTTTTATCATCATTCCCAGATATTATCTCTGCCATCTTTTTCCACCAATTCCACAAATAATCTTATTGCCTTGTGTCCGTTTTCCGACGACGGATAATTAAACACAACAGTATTTTTACCCTTGTTAATATATTCCGAAATATCTATTCTGCAGCAGCGGTTACCGCCAAAGAAACTTGTCGGCAGCTTAAACGAGTAATCCTGACCGTTAATTGTTACATTTAGAGTGCTGACCTGAAATTTATTATCGACCACGATATTTGCCTGCGTTTTTGCTGCATAAAAGGTTTGCGTTACGGAATTTTGAGATTTTTCTGACGATATAATTACGGGCTTTGTACCTAAGGTTATACCGGTATAATAATGCTGCAAAATTTTATCGTAAGGTATTTTTAATTCTGCTCCCATAAATCCGGCTCCGAACTGGCTCATACCCACACCGTGTCCGTACCCTCCGCCGTATGCTTTTATAGAAATCAGGTTGCCTTCATCATCTTTTATTTTTTCAAATACCGCATTTGCACTCGGTAAGGCTTTACCGTTGTTTGTAAAAGTTCTCCTTATAACGAGTTCTTTAAAAATTTTGTATTCCTGAGTTTTTGTTATTAATTCAAGCTCTATAATCTTGCCGGAATCTCCTCTTCGTTTAACTCTCAGGTCAACAATATCATCAAGTGTGTCGCTTTTATTAAAGGCGGGTTTAATAAAGCCCGTTGCCGATTGTGTTGCGAGAGTATTTTGTAATTGAGTTTTTAGTTCTTCGGCAGTCCACTCTCTTGTCCATCTGTAATAAGGTGAGCGGATGTCGTAAGCCTCTTTATTTGTTTTATAAAATTCTTCAGCGGCCTCTTCCGAATGTAATTTCTCTTGAGAAAGTATATCAGGTTTAGCTTTTAAATATGGTTTTTCAGAAGATGGGAAATGCCCGCTCTGAGGGTCTGAAAAGGCATTGGAATAACTCTCAGTGTAACCGCCGGCAGTTGATGAATACAGGGCAAGTATTAAGTCCCAGTCATATAAAGCGACAATACCTTCTGTTTCCGATACCGCTCTGTCCGAAAGTGGTTTTTCCGTATTCGCTCCATAATATACCTGGCTGGCAACGGAATCCACCACATCATAGTTAGGAGAAGCTTTTGTCCTCGGTGATAATACATAATTCCTTGCGGCGACACTTTGAGCTTTTAATGCTTCCAGTCCGAATGATACAGGCATCTCATTAGGAACAACACCTCTTAAATACTGTTCCACAGGAATTTTATTTACAATATTAAATTGCTTCCCGTTCGTATGTTTTATTATTTCAATGTATCCTCTGTATAAAGCTGTGCCGCCTGCTCTTTTAAGACTCTTTATACCTAAAAGTCCGCCGGAGGTAGTAAATTTTATTATTCCTGAAGTTTGCCCTATTTCTTGCCCGTTATCTGTTTTTAAAACTAATAGTGAGTCGGGATTAATTGTAATGTTTATATTTGTATTAGCAGGGAATTGCTTTTGCAAAACTCCGTCAAAATATATATCTAGGGGAGTGGTTGCATAAATTCCTGCATTAGAATATACATAACTTGAAAAATTCTGATTTCCTATACCGACTCTGACTATTTCGGATTGCGGTGAAAGAATCTTTTGCGGTTGTTCTTTTTCTTCTTTTTGTACGGCCTCTTCCGCCGCTTTCAGTGTATTAAGCGGAATATTCGGAGAAAAAGCACGGCAGGAATTTGTAAAAATGCAAAAAACTGCCAGAAAACTTATAAAAAAGCTTATTTGCTTTCCCACGTCGTACCTTCCTTTGAATCTTTAAGTACAATTCCGTACTCATCCAGCGCAAGACGAATTGCATCCGCAACAGCCCAATTCTTCTCTTCTCTTGCTGTTTTTCTGTATGAAATAAGTTCTTCCATTGAGGAGAAGTCTTTTTCCAGCTTTTGAGAAACATGTTTCAGAGCATTATTTAGTTCATCTTCCGACAGTTCGGGCTTATCAAAAGTAAAACCTAATGCGGTTGCTAATTTAAACAGAACAGTATAAGCCCCTTTTTCATCTTTATTTGCCTTGTTAGTCAAATCAAACAATACAGCAAGGGCTTTTGACGTATTTAAATCGTCATCCATTGCTTCCGTAAACTGTTTATATTCTTCGGTTTTTGTAATATCAAGATTTTCATCTATCGGGGTTCTTTTGGCATTGAGCATTCTTTTTACACCTGCCTGAGCGGAGGATAATGCTTCATCCGAAAATTCAACCGGCATCCTGTAATGGTTTGTCAAAATGAAGAATCTTATCGTATTTGAATCATACTTTTTCAGTAAATCATCAATTGTCAGGAAGTTGCCAAGCGATTTTGACATTTTTTCTTTATTGATTGTTACAAACCCGTTATGCAGCCAGTAGTTTACAAATCTGCATCCGTTTGCACATTCGGATTGTGCAATTTCGTTTTCGTGATGCGGGAAAATTAAATCCGCACCGCCGGCATGTATGTCTATTGTTTTGCCCAGATACTTCCTGCTCATTGCGGAACATTCTATATGCCATCCGGGACGTCCGATACCCCAGGGGGATTTGTAGCCGAATTTTTCGTCTTTTTTCCACAGAGCAAAATCAAGCGGATCTTCTTTTTGTTCTCCGACCTCAATTCTTGCACCGATTTCCAGCTGGTCAATCGGTTGCCCTGAAAGACTTCCGTATCTGCCGAATTTCTTAACTCTGAAATATACATCTCCGTCAGCCTCATAGGCATAACCGTTTGCTATCAAATCTTTTACCATGGAAATCATTTCACCGAGAGTCTTTGTCGCAAACGGCTCAATGTCAGGCTTAAGAGTGTTAAGTGCCTGCATGGAATTTGAAAACTGCTTATACCAGTATTGTGACACTTCTTCGGGAGTCTTGTTTTCTTTTTCGGCTTTTTTTAATATTTTATCATCAACGTCTGTCACGTTGCGGCAATAAGTAACATCATACCCTCTGAACTTTAAATATCTGTATAAAACATCCCATGTGATATAGCATCTGGCATGACCAAGATGGGCATAATCATATACTGTTGGCCCGCAAACGTACATTTTGACTTTGTTCCCGTCAATCGGGGTAAATTCCTCCAAACTGTTTGTGTATGTATTGTGTAATTTCATAAAAATCCTCTTTCTCTACACAAATTTTACAACAAACAATCTTAAATTAACATTAAAAAAGGACTTTGTTTTTCAAAGTCCTTTTTTAAGCTATTATCTTAATGCTGAAATTATATCTTTATTTGGTAATGCTTTTTCCCATCCTGATGCGGCATCTCCGTGAGCCCTTTCATATTGTACCAACTGTGCCTCCATTTCGGATAATCTTCTCTCATAAAATCCGATACCGTCAAGCGGAATTTTTATTGTGCCTTCAATTACGTCGGTATCTTTAAAATTTCCTTTATTATTATTTGAAAGTACTCTCGGGGGAATCCCAAACCATTCTCGTAATTCTCCATATGTCATTTTTCCGTCACCGGTAAATTTAATATAGTCTGCACCGAGCCAGGGTTGTCTTAGTTCGATGCGATCTTTCATTGCACTCAGATTCTTACGGACTCTATCTTTAGTCCATTCGCTCATCCTGCGATTAGTGTCCTCTATATCATTATAGTTTTGAAATACCTCTACATTGTCAGGGGATTTGCTTGCTGCAACTTCGTTTGTTTTTCCGACGCTATTTGTGGTATTAATTTTTTGTATTTCCATAGTAAAATCCTCATCTTTTATCTTCACGTATATATAAAAAGTATTTATTTTATATGAAATTGCTATATAAAAATGTAATATTTACAAAACTTCATCAAAAATTTTAAATACCGGTTGGATAAGTTGTTCGATCGGTATTTTCTCATCCAGTTCCAAAGTAATTGTCGGTATATTTCTTTCAATTCCGCAATATGTACCGAAACTTCCAGGAGTCGGATAACCTATACTTTCTTCAACAGGATAATTAATAATAGCTGATATTTTTTGAGCAATTCCTTTTGCCGGGCCGTCATAGTTTACAATTTTGTAGGGTGCGTGAAGGGTCAGAATAACTGAGGGTTTGTATTTTTCGATAATGTTGATTACAAATTGTGTTTCAATTTCACTTGCGGGAGCGGTTCCGCAGTAATAATCAGAAGGGTTAGTTCCAGCTCCGCTTGTATCTGCCCCCCAATTTTCAGTCGGGAAATTGCGGTTCAGATCTACACCGTTAGCGTTTGTTCTTGTACCAGCCTGCATCCCGTCAGGATTAAGGCATGGAATAAATAATAATTTTCTATAGGCCCTTTTTAGATATTCTTCTATTAAATACTTCCCTTGCGGTTCGTCGCCGTGAAAAACTCCAATAACAAGCGGACAACCCTGCTCAACATTCTCGTAAAGTGAAACGAGTTCCACACTATTCCCCATTTTAGTTTTTGTATTTTCTAATACAGTTATTCCCATTTATTCCTCAAATAAAGCATTTATAAAATCTTCAGGATTAAAGGATTTTAAATCTTCCATTTTTTCGCCGACACCGATGAGTTTAACCGGCAGTTTCATTTCTTTTGCAATAGCCAGAACAATAGCCCCTTTTGCAGAACCGTCAAGTTTTGTCAGGGCAACCGAAGTAATATTTATAGCTTCTAAAAATACTTTTGCCTGTTGAAGTCCGTTTTGTCCCGTATTTGCATCTATTACAAGCATGCATTCTCTTAAATTCTCGGGTGCATTTTTATCAATTACCCCTTTTATTTTTGAAAGTTCTTCCATAAGGTTAAATTTATTTTGTAATCTGCCTGCAGTATCGACCAAGATAACATCATAATTCTCATTTTTTGCTTTTTGAATTGCTTCATAAACGACAGAGGCAGGATCTGCCTTATCTCGGCGAACGATATCTGCGCCGGCACGGTTAGACCAGATATTAAGCTGTTCTTCCGCCGCTGCCCTGAATGTATCTCCTGCAGCAATAAGAACTTTTTTCCCCTCCTGTTTAAATTTGTATGCAAGTTTTGCAATCAGGGTTGTCTTTCCGGCTCCGTTTACACCTGCAATAAAATATATATTTAAATCATTGTCAGAAAACTGTAATTCGGGATTGCCGGCACCCTGCAAGGTTTTTGAAAATTCGGATTTAAGATATTGCCGGATTTCTGAGGGTTTAACTTTTGATTGGTTTCTGAGTTTATCAACGAGTTCAGATGCATAATTTACTCCCAAATCGGCACTGATTAATAAATCTTCCATATCGTCCAGTACAAATTCGGAAAATTCTTCCTCGGCTTCCACCGTTTGGGTAACGCTTCCGACAAGATTTTTAGCGGTGTTTGATACTGCATTTTTTAAATTTTCAAAACTTTCAGAAAAGAATTTGAACATTATTTCAATCCGTTTTCAACAATAACCTTTGCCAAAATCCCGTTAATAAAAGAAAAACTGTCATCTGTTGAATATTTTTTAGCCAATTCAAGTGCCTCATCAACAACAACCTTCATAGGGGCTTCTTTCATATAAAGTAATTCAACTATGGCAATTCTCAGAATATCTTTATCCATTTTTACAAGTCTGTCAAAATCCCAATTTCTGGCATATTTTTTGATTTCGTTATCAACATCATCGTGGTGTTTCTGGAAGTATTCGGCAATTTTTATAGCGTATTCCTTAACTTCATTCTGGGAATCAAGTGTGGTAAACTCGGCTATTTCCAGTGCAAGCATTGCCTTTTCCGCAATATCAATCATTTCTTCAATTCTGTTTGTCATATCAGAGGTCATTGGAAGGGGTACTGCAACATTTGATGATTCTATGGGGCGGTTAAGATTTATTTCGTGTTCAGCTTCATAATCATTAATTCTGTTTTTCATATCAATTAGTGAACCAAGTGCCAGTTTTAATTCGTCTGTGGCATTACCTGTCAGAACTCTGACGGATTTCAAAATTATGTCTTCCAAATCTTTTTTTGAATAGTTAGTAATCTTTTTATCAAACTGAGAAAACAGTATAAAAGCTAATTCTCTGGCTGCACGTCTTGCTTGCATATCTTCCCTCACAATTATCTGTACGCAAAAAATATTATCACGAACATTTCAGGATAACAAGATATTTTGAAGATCTTTAATGTATGAGTTGCAGGACATTTTTGTAACATTTGCAACAAAATTATATTTCTGTTAGAATTAACCCGTTATTTAAAATTATAATGAAAAGGGAGATTAATATTATGAAATTAATGGAAGGTAAGAAAGGTATTATCTTTGGAGTTTCAAATACTCATGGGATAGCATACGCTATTGCAAAACAACTTTATGAAGCAGGTGCTGAAATAGCATTTACGTACGCAGGTGAGCCTATGGAAAAAAGAGTCCGCCCGTTAGCGGAAGAAATGGGCGCAAAAATAATTATGTCCTGTGATGTAACAAAAGAAAATGAAGTTGAAGC